>JAHIZV010000226.1 GCA_018814445.1 Verrucomicrobiota bacterium
ACCCTTAATCAAAGCCCACATTCTTGAAGAAGAAGAAGTTTTGTACCACATGCTTATTGTAAAATCACCTGATCCAAAGTCCAGTACCCCGCTTACTGGATCGGAAACACTTACCCGATCATCCACTCCATCAAAACGTAGGCTATCGCCTTCGCCCCGGCCACTGTTCTCTCCCGCCCATTCCGCGCCATTGAGTATGCTGCCCAAGTTAGCGTTTCCTGTGCTATCAGAAAGCACGGTCCCAGAGCCCTCGTCCATCTGCCATGAGAACATACAATTCGTGAAAGACAGAGTGTTGCCCATGGTCGCCCTATAATCATCGATAGGCCCGACTAGAGCCCCCCCGAAAATCATGTGGATTGTAACCTCTGAGGAGGGCGCCACGCTGGGAACCTTCACCCACGCTACGGCATGTTGAACCACTCGATAAACCTCAAACTCGGTCAGCACATAGCCGTCAGTGTCCTCCATGCTGTCGTTGACCTGGATCCGAAGGGCGGTCGCCTCAACCGGATCAAAGTCGACCACCACCTCGTCCTCCAGCGGAGCATTGGTCACCCGATTTCCCCGGAGATATCCCCCGTTTACGGTGTTTGCAAAGGATAGACCGGACAATGGCAACCAGTTGCTTTCCCCCAGGGCTGGATCGCTGTCGGTGGTGTAGTACAATTCAAAATCCGTAACATTATGCGTTGCGCGACTGATCCCGCTGAGCACTCGGGCCCGGCCTACCAGCGACTTGTCCGCAAAGGTGTAAACCGCGCTGACGGGAAGCACGTCGCCAATTCCGCGGTTCCAACCATTAGCATTCCCCGTAACGATCCCGTCATTGCTTTCGGTCACGTTGTAGCCACTCGAGTTACTGTCGGATGCAGCCAGGCAGCCATTGGATTGTGCCGCCACGTTGTCGGCCGTAACTTCGACTGTGCCATTCGGATCCACCCAGTGACTCAGCACGTTCGCACTACCGTCGATAAACTGGAGGCCCTGCGCCTTCCACGTCAAATCGGATGCGGGACCGAGGTCCAACTTGACCGGAAGATTCGTCCATCCTTTTTCGGTCGGATTGCTCACGGTGACATCCATCGCCATCACGTACGAAGACAATAGGGACCCCCATGACACAGTAATCCCGTCAGTGGTTGCCTTTTGCCACACATGCAGCTGCTCTATTTCTTTTTGGCTTAGCGCGCGGTTGTAAATCCGTACATCGTCCAAACCACCGGCATAGTCCCGATCCTGCAAGGAAGGACAACCGCCCAACCACAACTCGGCGGAAGATGCTCCGGCTCTTGCCGACGAAACAAATTCGTCCAGAAGGCTGCCATCCAGATAGACCTTCTTAATGTCACCGTCGGCCACCAATGCAAGATGATGCCACCCCCCCTCGGGCAACTTCGAACCCACGAGTACGCTCCCGTTGAGTTCGATCACCAGATCTTTCTGAAGCTTAATGTACATGCCGTATCCACCGGCCCCATTACTCCCTGTACTTTTGTCCAGTAGACGCTTGTAATCATCCATGACGGTCAGTTGATCGGATGAGAACCAGAGTGAAAGCGTAAAGGCCTCGGCCATCTGCAACAGCGGATTGTCCGTCACTTTGACGGCGTCGTTATTACCGTCAAACGCAAGATGGGAGCCACCTGCAAAAGCCACATCCTGGCTGACCCACGACCCGCCCACCAGCGTTCCATCTAAGCCATTCCCCGAGGCGTCACCCACTGTCGTGTTCTCACCCTCATTCATCGGCCACCAAGCGACCAGACCTGATGTCACGGATTCGGGCGAAAGCACGGGCTCCGGGGCACTGGCGTCATTATTGCCGTAGTAGAGTCTCAGAACGATCTCGGACTCTGGCGGCAATGCGGGAACCGCGACAGAAATCTCCACACTTTCACCGGGAGTCATGGCCACGACACCATAGTCGCAAACATTTCCTGCAGCATCCACCACTCGCAGGTCGCCAAAGTCAGCCCGCATGCCGGGTGCAAGCGAAATTTCAAGTGCTATCTGGGGGTCCGAGATATAGAGAAGTGAGAAATTCCGCACCCTCACTTCGCGTGCGAAGCTCCAAGAAGTATTCCACCAATCATCAGCCGCCGCCTCGATCATCTGGAGAGTCAGACCTGCTTCACTCCTTTCAACATTCTCAAGGAGCGGTACAGAACCATCGGAAATCTTGACAGAATCATCAATTCCATCAAACACCAGCGCATATCCCTCAACTGTCGGTGTTCGGCGGGTGTATTCTGCGCCCAGAATATCGCCGTCTAAACCTCTCGCGGAGCTATCGAAAGCTATGTCGCCAGCCCCCTCATCAAACAGCCACTCACCCATTTTGTCTGCGATGAGCCAACTCGCTGAAAAGCATAATATGGCAGCGGTTAGAACCCACAATAGCACCCCGGAACTTCGTGTTTTTATCACACCCTACTCCTCTTGGAAGAGACTACATAATGGCGTTGTCACTCAGATCATTCGCGGCTCAGTTGCCAAATAGTCACTCACCGCACTACGAAACTACCCAATTCATCACCTCATAGGATATAGTCTCTATGCGAGTAGTAAAGGGAAATTTTGCATTGTTCTGATTTTTCTGATGGCCCCTGAGACTCCTGATACAGCGCCGAATCCTGAAGTCGTGCAGGAAGATGGATTCGGTTGTCAGCAAGTGGTCTGCAGAGATACGTGGATAAACATACCCGAGGAACGTGCGTTGAAAGGCTAACGCCGGGAAATTAGATGTTTTGAAGGCTCAGATAGCGGTCCAGCCAGGCGATCTCGGCTCTCAGAATGCTGATTTCGTGATCCAGAAGCAACCACTCGGCAAAAGGCTTGCCATAGGTGCGCATGGTCTTGTCTTCCAGACGCGCCAGCAGCGCTTGCTCGACGTCCTTCGCTTCCGACTGCCAGGTACGCGCAATGGATCTTCTTTTTTCCGGACTCAAATAGGAACCCATTCCAAGCAGAATCACCGGGTAAGCTCCGCGAATGAAAGCCCCTCCCTCTTTCACCAACTGCCCGTACCGCTTTCTTCCCTTATCGAGAATACAGTAGATACGCGACTCCGGATACTCGCCCCTCTTAAACTTCCTCTTCGAAATGTATCCGTTCTTCTCCAGACGCACCAGAGCCCGATAGACCGTCGCATCGCTTATCGCAACGAACTCTCTGATATTCCAGTCGGTAAGCAGCTGGCACAGCGTGTAGCCACTTAACTTCAACTCCATCAAACAGAACAGAATTACGACGTCGGTCCTGCGACTTTCTTCAATAGGGCTCTTTCTTGGCATTCTAGGCACCTTCTAGCGCGAACTGATACCACCTACACTATCTGTCAGAATACCGTTTTGCCTGCACAACAACAACATTGGATCGATATTTTTCCACTATTCGGTCCGCATGGCCGCATTATTTTCCATGTCTTCGATCAAAAGTGCGTTCAGCGATCTCTGTATCGGTCCGGGCTGTCCCCCGCTGACCGGTTTGCCATCGTATTTGATCACGCCTGTGACGTTTGGAGTAGTCCCCACGATCAGGATCTCTCCTGCCTGGGCGAGCATATCCCGGCTAATGTGGCTTTCCCCGATGGAACTCAGCATCTTTTCACGTATCAGACTTTCGGCCAGCACGAGCACGCGGGATAGCGTCGTGCCTTCAAGCACATGATCAGCATGGGGCACCAAAAGAGCGCCGTCTGCCGTTACCACAGCCACACTCTCCGTCGCGCTCTCAGCCAGCATACCGTCGGCATCGATGGAGAGCGTGAAGTCGACTCCGGCCTCGTGCGCCTCGCGTTTCATCAGGACGTTCGGAAGGTAGTTGCAGGACTTAATTTTTGCCCAGAAATCCGCTTTCGGCGGAATTGCGCTGGTCGCTGCCGTTGCGCCCTCCTGCTGTATGCGCTCCGCGCTGCCGGATGATCCGTATGCGATCACGTAGAGCTCGGACCGTTCACAGTCGAAAGGACTGGCTCCGAAACTTCCTGCACCCCTTGAAACGAGAATACGGATCAAGCCATCCTTATGACCGCCTCTTGAGGCCGTCTCCTTCACGATTGTCTCGAGTTCATCGTCCGACCATGGACAATCGATATGGATCGCGCCGGCGGATGCGCGCAGGCGCTTGAGGTGGTGAGATAGATTGTAGATTCCGCCTTTTACGAACTTAAGGGTGTCGAATACGGCATCGCCGCGGTGGACCATATGGTCGTCGGCAGGAACAACCATCAACGCCGGACGCGTTGTGATGCCTCCGAAGACGCTCGAGTACATGGCGAAGTACCGGCTGTGATGCGGCCGCGCTAACAGCGCTTCAAAATCATCGAGCGACTGACAATCGATAGACTTAATCTGCCTTGTCATAAGCCCCGTGTTCCAGCACTACAGCCCGGCCCGAGTGCAAAGGAAGATTAACCATCAGATCGTCATCAATGACGATGTTCTCATCGCCGATAACGATATTCCAGAGACCTCCGCCGGGGAGTTTCATGGCCAGTTCGACATCCTCGTCGCCGAAGTTCACCGCGACGATGACTATGGCCTCTCCGGCCTTTCTCTCGTAAACAGCAACGCCGTGCTCCGGATCGCTCTGGAGTATTCTGAAACTTCCCTCTGACAGTGCAGGAGAATAGGTTCTGAGGGTCGTCAGACGCTTCGTACTCTCATAGAGCCGTCTGAATATGGGCAACTCAAGTTTCATCCACTGAAGCGCGTTCCAGCCGACGACTTTGCGGGTCGACTCTCCAAATTCCTGACCGGCGTAAACCATCGGGATGCCTGGGGCCGTAAGTGTGAGTGCGAGCCCCATTTCCGCCCGGTCAAGAGCTTCGGCAAGAGAGAACCCCGCATCGACCAACTCGCGCACCACGCGCTCTTCATCATGGCTCTCAACATAAGCGATGCGCTGGACGGCGTTGCTGAATCCTAACTGAAGAGGGTCCATTATGCGCTCGAACTCGCCAGCCATAAGTTCTTTGTTCCGCAGCATATCGCGGATACGCCATCTGAAATGGGCATGCCAGCTTGTGTCCATTTCAGTCTGATTCATAAGGTCCGGATCTGTCGGCAGATGTTCGGCGATATGATAGGAGTTCGAATCGACCTGCCGCCCCGCATAGGCAAACCAGCTGGCACCCCAGTCGTTGTACCCTTTCCACCCGACCCAGCGCGTAGCATCGTACCGGAACCCGTCCACCCGATACTCTTCAAGCCAGACGCGGGCATACTCCGCTACATACCTCTTGAAGGCTTCGCTCTTCTGGTTGAGATCAGGGAAACCCCAATTCTCTCCTTCGAATAGATAGAAGTAGGGACTGCTGTCGTAGTCGTCGCCGTAGATCTGAAATAGCGGGGATTGCCAATCCATGTGGTTGAGAACGGTATCGACGATGACGGCTATTCCGCGTCTGTGCGCTTCGTTGATCAGCGTCTTCAACTCATCCGGCGTGCCGTACCATGTCTCCGGCGCCATGTGGAACGACGGATTATACCCCCAGCTCTCGATCCCCGTGAACTCCTGCACGGGCAACGGTTCAATCGCGTTGAACCCCATACTCTTGATGTAGTCGAGGCGGGCGACCATGCCTGTAAACCCACCAGCCAAAACCATGTCGGGAATATACAGTTCATAGATCGCGAGTTTTTCGAGCGGCGGCCTTTGATAGTCCTGATCCGTCCATTCGAAAGGCTTTGCGCCCACATGTATGACGCTTCTCGCGTACTTGGGCTTATAAGTTTCGACGCCCTTCTCATCGGTCCAGTCAACATCTCTCGAATACGGATCGCCGATCTTAAGGTCACCGTCGATGACGTACTGATACTGGTACTCGCCGGGTTCCAGCTTGGTCCTGAACCACCATCTGCCGTCAGGAGCCTTCTTCATCACGCCCTTCAGCGAATCCCATTCATTGAAATCGCCTACTACCGAAATGTAGCGTTTGCCGGGGGCATATAGAACGAACGTGACGACGTTGTCTGGATCGATCGTGGCCCCGTCCCTGAAGTCGCCGACAAGCGGCTCCTCAACAACCTGCGGTATGTACCAGAAACGTCGGGACGCGACCGCGAGGGTATCACCAGCCCCGGCCTGAGCCGTAAGCATGTGCTCGCCGTATTCCAATTTCGATATATCGAAAGTGACTTCGTGTGAAATGCCCCGCGTCTTGACGCTTTCCCCATCCAGCCACACGGAAACAGAAGTCCTGGCATCAAACTTCACAACCATATCCTGTTGATTCGTCACGACCTGACCGGCGACGGGCGTCACGAAGCCCAGAAGAACGGACTGCTTGCTTCGCGGAGAAACCCTGACGTTGTAGTTCCGGCTTAGATCGGTGTCCCAGTCGTCATCCCAATGCACCGCCATATGGAGAGAAGTGACCACCTGCTCGCCGCTGTTGAAAGGGCCAAGGGTAATCCGGCTGACACCCTCTGCATTCGGAGCGCTCAGAGGAGAGTCAACGGCCAGGCCGTCGTCTGACGGCGTCGTTCCTCCGGGCCAGAGGTCCAGATCAGGAGGACTCCACTTGCCTCTATCCGCATTGACTCCCCACCGCAACAATCCGCCGGGCTGACTGCGATGCACGAGAACTTCAATCGTATCGTTCAAGTGCGGCGCGGACGGCATGACTTCGATGCGCCCCTGCGTCACGGGAATATGGAAATCCTTTCCGCCGCTGTTCTCCCAACTTCCATCGTCCCACTGGACCACAAAGTCGATCGAGCCGACGGCTTGATTCGTGTTGTCGAAAGGTCCCAACCGGACGCTGCACCCGCCCCCCCCGTCATGCTCTCCGAGGACGACCCGGGTGGCCACACCCCACATCTCGTGACCGTCAGGGCGATAGGCAGGAATAGCCTGCTTCCAACTACTGCCAAGTGCGTTGACACCCCAGTGCAGAATGCCGCTTTGCGAACAGTCGGAAACGGTGATCATCACCACGTCTTCCGCCTTCGGTTTCTTCGGAGTCCAAGATATGTCAGGACCCGCAACCGCGGATGATACGGCAATGACCGTGAGTACTGAAAAGAGTCTGGTCTGTTTCATCATGTTCCATCTACATGCTTAAGGATCCCATTATTCTGCATGGTTCATTCCGCGTGACTTTACATGAACATCGGCAACCGTCAACGCCAACAGGTGCCCGCATTCTTCACCTGTCCCCGTGATGCCCCCGGGGCTCTCACTTTCGACGCACAGCGCCCTTGAACTGCGCAAGTAGCGCTTGCGCTAACACTTGCACCTTTCCCCGCGTAGTTCTACTTCGAGGGTTGAAGCCGCCGGGCGGCTACAACTGCCTGCCGCTCAAAATAAAGCTTCACAATACGCATAGAAGCCGGTACTCTCTATGAAAGTAGTTGCCCCTACACCATCCTCGTGGCGTGTCTTCCTTTGGCCCTTGGTTAGGTCGAGGCGGTCACGAATTGACAATGCGGGCAGAGCATCGCAAACAGGATCGAATCATGAGAGAAGAAACCACTCAGGAAGTAACGCGGGGAGCCGTCGAGGATGCGGTTATCACGATCGACGCAACCGACACGATCGAGGAATTCGATTCGAATGCCGTTAAGATGTTTGGCGTGCCTCGGGCAAACGCTGTTGGAAAACGTCTTTCCGACCTTTTCATTCCCCCGCGCCTCAGGTCGGTCCACAGGCAGGCGGTTGCGCGGCAGAGTCACCAACAGAAGCCGGACCGTCTGGGAAGGCACCATGAAGGCATTGCCATGCGCGGAGATGGAACCGAGTTTCCAGTGGATATAGCGATTACGCGATCGGAAACCGCCGACAGGCTTCTTTTCACCGGTGTCATTCGGGATCTATCGGACGAGAAGCGAGCAGAGAGCAGGGCGGAGACAGAAAACAGGGAGAGACAGCTCATCCTTGACTCTGTGGGAGAGGGTATCTGTGGAACCGATGAGGAAGGCATTATCATCTTCTCGAATCCCTCTGCGGCCGATCAATTGGGATGGAATGCCGAGGAACTGGTGGGACAATCACTTTTCGACATCGTTCTTCCCGCAGCCACCGGGGGCATTCACCCCAAAGAAGGTTGTCCGATCTACTCCGTCCTGAAGAAGGGGGGCGTTCGGCATGTGCGGGAGGCGCTGTTCGCCAGGAAGGACGGGACCGTTCTCAGTGTGGAGTATACCGTAACATCACTTCGTGAGAGAGATGACAAGACTCGAGGCATGGTCCTCGCCTTCCGAGAGATTGATATTCGGACAAAAGCCAACGGAATCCAGCGCCTTTTGTCGTCGGTTATCGAGCAAATTGGCGAGGCGGTAGTCATTACAGACGCATGGGGCTGTGTTCAGTACGTGAATGCCGCTTTTGAACGGATTACCGGATATTCACGCGGAGATGCACTCGGATTGGACTGGTGGAAGCTGCGGATCAAGGGCGGGCAGGACTAGGCATGTGCTGAAATGCGCAAACATCTCGCGGCCGGCCAGACCTGGGAAGGGAAGTCCACAAACCACCGAAAAGACGGAACGGTCTACAACGAGGAGTTGATGGCTTCTCCCGTTAGGAATGAGGCCGGACGAGTCGCCCATCACGTCCTTCTGATACGGGATGTTACCGAGAAGAACGAACTTGAGCAGCAGCTTCTTCAGTCACAGAAAATGGAGGCTCTTGGTCAAATGGCCGGAGGAGTTGCTCACGATTTTAATAACCTGCTCACAGCCATTCTCGGTTACTGCAGCGCGGCGATGGATAGGGTCGCGGATGATTCCTCCACCTACGAGGATTTGAAACAGGTAGTTCTCGCCGGGGAGAGAGCTGCTCGGATGACGCGTAAGCTCCTGGCTCTCGGCCGTAAGAACATGGCGGTGTCAGAGCCAGCCGATCTGAACGGGCTTATCACGGATATGGAGCCTTTCCTTCGTCGCACTCTGACAAGTGATGTGGAGCTGGAAATCGATCTGGGTGCTTCAGACCAAATGGTCTTGCTCGACAAGAGCTCGCTCGAACAGGTGATCCTGAATCTCGTCGTCAATGCCAGGGATGCGATGACTTCGGGGGGGCATCTGCAGGTCAAGACCGATCGGATAGTCATCAAGGAGGAGAACCGAAACGGATTCGCGGACGTGACACCGGGAAGCTACATGCTGCTTTCTGTCAGGGACGATGGCTGTGGAATGACGGAGAAGATCCAGACAAGGATCTTCGAGCCGTTCTTCACCACGAAGGAAAAGGACAAGGGGACAGGCCTGGGCCTATCGACCGTCTACAGCATCATACGCCAGGGGGGAGGCTTTGTTTCTGCGAAAAGCGATATAGGAGTTGGCACGACATTCGAGTTGCTTCTTCCGCTTGCGGACGGGGAGGACAACGGCTTAAAGATTCGCGAAAGCGTCCAGGAGACGCGAGGGACGGAGACGATCCTGCTGACCGAGGATGAAGTCGCCGTGCGCGCTCTGTGCGCGCGGACGTTGACGTCCCGGGGATATCATGTGCTGCAGGCGTCAAATGGGGCTGAAGCCCTGTCCATGTATCAGGCTTCTGAAGGCAAGATCAACATGGTCATTACGGATATGACTATGCCGACCATGGGGGGCAAGGATCTTGTCGAGCAATTGCGCAGGATCAAGCCAGATCTTCATGTGCTCTTTATGACCGGGTTCACAGAAGACGTCGCCTGTAATCACGCCACCGGCAGAAAATACCCCATGCTTCTCAAGCCCTTCACCCAGCAAGCGTTGGTGGAGAGGGTTCGGGGTATACTGGGGCGGGACGCGGAGACATATGAGGAGTCAGCACCGGCAAGGCGTCCGGCTGAATGATGATGCGTGGGAATGAGGGCAGGCCGAACATATCCTGTATGCAGGTTATTCGAGATATCCCGGACTCTTCTATGCCGGTCAGGTTTTGCGATCCGGCTTGATTAATGCAAAGATAGAGAAAGGTGGGGGATGGAAAAGAGAAAAGGCATAAAGTGCGGCAGGAAACAGAGCGGCAAATTCGCGGGAGGTCACGCTGTCCCTACCCCTTTTCTTTTCTTTTTCAGATACGGCTGTCGGCCGGACCTCTACCGCAATCCATCAAATAGCACACCGCGAGACCCGTTCGCAACACCCATGACATGCCCGATGCTGAGGGGTGAACAGTAAGGCCCGAGATCTTCGCGAACAGACACTCGGGAGAGCACCTGCGTACCATCGCGCCAACTACGCTTAGTTCGTGACTTGTTCTATGCCCGCTGATCGGCGCGGCCGAAGCTGGCCTATCGGGGAGAAGGATACGCGGGGCTTTCGGCATGCGGAATGCAGCGAAGTCGGACTTTGAAGATGTAGATCCAGCATGCTACATTCGTTCGCGTGAATACACCTGAGAACGACCCCTTTATGGCGGCGCCTGACGACGACAACAAAGTCGTCATCCAGAACGCTATGATCACCCATATTCTGCCCTTTGGGGCCTGGATGATCCTGCTATCCATTTTCTCTCCTGCGACCGGATGGACCTATGCGCTGCGCGCGGTTGTCGGAGCTGGGCTTTTTCTATGGTTCTGCCCGTGGCGATGGTATCCGCGCCTCCAACTCAAGAATCTGGGATGGGCGATGATTGTGGGTATTCTCGTGTTCGTCGTCTGGATTCTTCCCGAAACGCAGACAGTCAGCCAATTCGAAGGATTTCACCGACTGTACCAGTTGGTCGGCATTCTCCCGCCATGGAGCGTACCGGAGGTACAGGAAACATTTCCTTATGCTCCCGAAGTCTGCGGATGGCCGCTTACCATCGTGCGCCTGCTCGGCTCGGCGGTCGTCATAGCCTGTATCGAGGAGTTCTTCTGGCGCGGATTCCTCTACAGGTGGATGATCGCAAGCAACTTCCTCAAGGTTGACCTCGGCCTGATGGAGAAGACGATGTTCATCGCCGTGGCCGTTCTGTTCGGGCTGGAGCATCACCGCTGGCTGGCGGGAATCTTTGCCGGACTGGCATACGGTTACATGGTGATCAGAACGAAGGACATCTGGGCCGCGTGCATTGCCCACGGAATCACCAACTTCCTCCTCGGCCTGTACGTTATCGTCACGAGGTCCTATCAGTTCTGGTAGGAGAGGAGGTGACCCGCAGAACCACCCATGAGGAATGGTTGACGGTTACCCGGTCACCGGCCATAGCCGACACGCGACACTCTGCGCGTCTTCAAGAACTTCCAAGCATTGGAGAATCGCGCTGAAAAACTTCCAAGGTTTGGAAGTTTTCCGCGGCGACGTTACGGTGACTGAAAATCCGGCAGGTCCCGCTGATCCGCGGGCGCGGATTTCAAAGGGGATGCGTATTTCGCCACGGCAGACCGCGTGCACCTCTGGTAAAGCAGTCGGTCTCCCGGACCGAAAAGGCTGACGATGATGCCCTCTACTTCCTTCGCCACTATGTATACAGGTTGTCCGTTTTCTCCCTGATATACGTAGTCATTGTCGGACAACAGAATGCCGCCCGCGTCGACCACCACTGATTTCCGGAATGGCAGATCCGGGAGATCTACATACTCGACTCTCTCCACAACAGCGTTCTTCCTGTCCGACTTATTCCTGACAACATACTCAATCACAAGCTCGGCATCCCGGACTCCCTCCTCGGCGGTAGCGGAACAGTAGATGCGCGGCACAAAGCGGGTAGCTTCGTAAGCTCTGTTGATCACTTTGTTCTGCGCCCACTCTTCCCGGACGAAGCGTCTGGATACCTCATAGGATGACAGGTTTATGGATGCCGGACTGAGAATGGCCCTGCTGTGAGGACCCGTGTAGTAGGCGCTGTGATTTCGCAGTTTCATCTGTGGCTCGTCCCCCGGAATGTAGAGACTTGCGCCGGATCCTGATCCTTCAGACGATCCCTGCTGTGCCATTCTCTCCGCCTTCGCCTTTATCTCCGCCAGGGCCGCCTTTGCTTCGGCGTATTCACCGGAGTTTTTCACCCGCTCCTGTTCCCGACGGCATGCATCGTGCGCTTCCTTGTTGCCTGCCTCGCCGAACTCCTCACCGAGCGCGCGCACTGCGGTCACGTATTGGCCTGAAATATCTTCTATATTCCGATACCTCTCGTTGATGATCGAGTCGAAGAGGCCAAGATAGTGTTGCTGGAGATCCCGGAGCGCGGGCAAATCGTTGCGGAAATCAGCCTCCCCGATCCCGCCGGAAGAACGAAAACGTCTCTGTTCAGCCCGATACAGCTCTCCATCCTGAAGAGCGCCGGAGCTCATTGCCTCCCGCTCAAACCTCTGCAGTTCGGAAAGGTATTCTCCTCTCACGCGACTCAGATCATGATCCCGTTTCTGATCATAAAATGAAGTGACTTCCTCATACTTCATCCGCATCAGCCGAAGATTCTCGGGTTCTGACGGAACCGGCTGAGCCGTAGAGACAGGGAGAATGCATCCGGTCATCCACAAGATGACCAGCGCGGCACACCAGGCCGGACGCGCGGCATGCTTATGCGGCAAGGATGTGCCGGATGACATAGTACAGCACATGATTCAGCACAAGGCTGTAGGCCGATGCAAGTACATCATCGATCACTACACCCGTTCCCCCTTTGATGTTTTGAAGATTTCTGGCTGGAGGCGGCTTCAGGATATCGAAGAAGCGATTCGTCAGAAAAGCCATAACCAGCACCCAGGGCACCAGAGGAAGACCGATGACACAGATCGGAAACGTCATATACTCATCCGCTACAATCCGTCCGTCGTCCTTTCGGCCAAGGTACCGCTCCGTGGTATCGCAAACCGGTATGGCAAGGGCGCTCAGAACCAGAGCCACCGCGATGAAGGGCAGCAGCATAACAGGCGTGAGGCCCACCGCGGCGAGCGCAAGGACGATGACAACACCCCAGATCGTCCCCACGGTGCCGGATGCGATCGGGCTGTATCCGAGCCCGAAACCGGTTCCGGCGAGGATAAGAAAGCGCTGCCAGACCGACGGGTTTTTGAGCCTCTCTTCTTCGCGGTATTCACCTTTATGACCCATCACTGATCTCCTGTAGTCGGCGGGCGATCGCCCATGCTGAAATGAAGCCGTGTTTCGCCTTCGGCCGTGTTCAACCGCAACGAGCATACCTTGAGAGGTGCGAGCGCATCAATCCATGCTTTTGCCGTGCCAATCCGCTCTCTCCTCTGCTCGGACTCTCCACGGCTCTCTTTCAGTGCGAGGCGGAACGAATAGGCGCTTAGTGCAAGCCTGATGCTTTTTCCGCCCTTCATCAGGTCAATCCACCCGTATCCCGCACTGTTTGTGTCGCCCACGCCGACAGCCCAGACAGGCGTCCGATCGTCGGGGGAGGACTTCCCGGCGTATCGGGAGAGCAGTTTCTGGAGTGTATCGTAGTTGCTGCTGACAAGCAGCCATCCATCAAGATAGGTACATGCTATGCGCTCTCTGTATGAGAGTTTCGAATAGAGGTTCTGTGAAGTGCTTTCGATCATGTAGACGACGTGATTGTCCGCGACGGCTTCCCGCGCGATCAGTCCGAGCTGGTGTTTTGCATTCAAGACATCAAGAAGCCCGAGAATCGTCTGCCGGGCCGCGTCATGTCCATCTGCCTGCACGGCCAGCACAAGGCCGGGCAGCTTGATACCCATGTATCTTCCCGAGTAATCGTCGGTGAACAGGCCGGCGACGGCTGTCTTGTGAACGTCCGCCGCGAGAAGTTCTCTGACTGCATGCATCCAGACTGAATCGGTGTTCCGGGGAAGCCATTCGACAAGCGGCTCGGAATTCATCATCAACAAAGCCACCGGCAGATCCCCGAACAGACGGTTCAGCGTTGGGAATCTCCCTGTCGCGCCGACGCTGTTATCCCCTGCCAGCGCGGTGTCCCAGACGAGGGAACCCTCAAAACCGTGACTATCCACGTTCTTGAGTTCGTAAAGAAGGCCCGGCACGGATTCCCCTTCCCGGCGATACCACCCTTTGTCCGGATTCTCTGAATGACGCCATTCGACCATCTGGTCGGCAAAACCCGGATTCCCGCTGACCGACGGCATCCTGCCATCGTACGCATCTAGAACGAACCGGATGCCTCTCGGGTCCTTTGAGATACACCCGATCAGCACGCCCTCTCCCACCGCGAACTGGGTGAATTGCGCATTCGAGAGGCCGGGACTCACAACAGACCACATGTTCCAGCCGGACTTCCGTCCAAGCAGCTCGCACTCGCTGATTTTCCCGCTGCCGAGAATCCAGCGCAGCAGGACATCCTGCCTCCCTATCCAGCTCACGAAGATCCAGGCGGGGTCCCTTGAAAAACCAAACTCGGGAACGTACCCGAGTACCAGCTCATCGGAAGCGAGCCTCCGCAAGGTTTCGCGGAAATTCGGATCGGCGGAGAGCGCGTCTATTTCCCCGGATGAAACGCCAAGCGTGTGGAAAAGGCTCTGAGCCAGGGGATTGGCACGGAAGTCGTCCCAGCGTCCGGCCAGATCCTGATGCGTCGAGAGAAAGGTGACGTCAGCGGGGATGGCCCTGTAGATGGAGCTCTTCACCGGCCTGAAGAAGAAGGTCCAGAGCATGCACGCCGCGATGAAGAGAAGGAGGAGCGGCCAGAAGAAGAGGCGCCTCATGTCTCCAGCGTTCCCGTGAGTTCACTTACAGAAGCCATTCCGTTTCGGTCCAGGAATTCCCTGATGCCTCCAGCCACTTCGATTGCCGTGAGCGGATTGACAAAGTTCGCGGTACCGACAGCCACAGCCGTTGCTCCCGCGATGATGAATTCCACCGCATCCTCCCAGGTCATAATGCCCCCCATACCGATGACGGGAATGTTGACCGCGGACGAGGCTTCCCAGACCAGCTTGACCGCGATCGGATGGATCGCCGGGCCCGATAGACCTCCCGTCACATTGGCGAGCTTCGGACGGCGCGTGTTGATATCGATCGCCATGGCAGGATAAGAGTTGATCAGCGAGATTGCGTCCGCCCCGCAATCCTCCGCCGTTCTGGCGAACGACTTAATGTCCGACACATTGGGTGCAAGTTTCGGGATGAGCGGCAAACGGGTCCGCTCCCGCATTCCGGCAATGGCCTGCCTGAACATATTGAGATCCGTGCCGAACAGGCCGCTGCCCTCTTTGATATTCGGACATGACACATTGACCTCGAGGCCCGCCACGCCATCGACCGAGTCGAATTTCTCCGCAATGTCAGCATACTCCTCAAGTGTCCGGCCCCACACGTTGACGATAACAGGCACATCGTACTGTCGCAGAAACGGCATGTGCTTCTCGACGAACCCCTCAAAACCCGGATTCGGAAGGCCGATAGCGTTCAGCATCCCGCTCCGTGTTTCCGCAGTCCTCGGCGTCATGTTCCCAAGCGTCGGCTCAACGCATATGCCCTTAACAACGATCGCACCAAGTCCGCTAAGGTCCACAAGATCGGCATACTCCGGCCCATAGCCGAAGGTCCCCGAGGCGACCATGACCGGGGTCTTCATCCTGATACCGCCGATATTGACTGACACGTCGGACATGGTTCTCAGCTCTTCGTTCGATGTTCGATGTTCGATGTTCGGTGTTCGACGCTCTCTTCCCCGTCCCAAATCACTTCCCGGCACTCGAACACCGGGCCTTCCCTGCACGCACGCTGCCATTCCCATGCGCCATCGGCGGTCCGGATCTTCTGCACGCACGTCAGGCACGCTCCGACGCCGCAGCACATGTTGTTGTCGAGCGATATCCACGCTTTCGTGCCGGCCTTCATCGCGCGTTCTCCCACGGCTTTCAACATGCCGGACGGCCCGCAAACGAAATACTCCGGTTCGCCCTCCGGGCGATTCTGCGCCAGCCATTCATCCATCGCGTCGGTAACGATGCCCTTCATGCCGAGCGAGCCGTCTTCCGTTGTCACGCGCACTTCCCAGCCCAGCGCTTCAAACTCGGGAACGCACAGTATATCGCCGGCGCTCGCACCGCCGAAAAACGCCGTGCCTTTCTGCCGCGACTCACGGGCGGCGATATACAACGCAGCCATCCCGTATCCTCCGGCCACAAGAACCGGATATCCACCTGCTTCAGCAATGGGAAAACCGTGACCGAGAGGACCCATTACGCTTAATGGATCGCCGGGCTTGAGATCGGCCATCCAGCGGGTGCCTACACCGACCCCTTTGTAAAGTACCGAGAGCCTGTTGTTCTCCGCGTTGTATATGCTGAACGGCCTTCGCAACAGGGCATCGCGAAGATCGGGGATCTGCAGATGGATGAACTGTCCGGGCTGAACCTGCGCCGCGATATCCGGAGCGTCCATCACCAGGAGGCGGTAGCCCCCCTGGACCTCAACATGCTCGATTACAGTCACGTCCCGCAAATTCACTTCGTCTCGTTCCTTTTTGCGTCTTCCCAGAAAACATCCAGCTCCGCCAGCGAGAAGTCCGTGACCTGCTTTCCTTCGGCATGAGCTTTGTCTTCAACGGTTTTGAATCTAGTTACAAATTTCTCGATGGTCCTGTCGAGGATCTCCTCGGCGTTGTGCCCCAGAAAGCGGCTCAGATTCACAGCGGCAAAGAGCAGGTCGCCCATTTCCTCGCGAATCCGGTCTTCCCGTCCCGATGTAATGGCCTCTTTGACCTCCGCGATCTCCTCCTCGATCTTGTCGATCACCTGCCGCGTTTCGTCCCAGTCAAAGCCCACCTTCGCCGCGCGCTTCTGAATCTGGTGAGCGCGCTGGAGAGCGGGCATTGCGCGGGGAACTCCGTCCGTCGCGGATTTCCGTTCCTTCTTCTCATCCTTCTTAATGGCGTCCCAGTTGCGGACCACCTCATCGGAATCAGCGACCTGCACGTCTCCGAACACATGCGGATGCCGCCGCACCAGCTTGTCAGAGATATTCCCAGCCACGTCATCGAACGTGAAGCTCCCGTCTTCCGAGCATATCTGTGACTGGAAGACGATTTGGAGAAGGAGGTCGCCGAGTTCTTCCTCCAGGGTCG
Source organism: Verrucomicrobiota bacterium (assembly GCA_018814445.1). Lineage (GTDB taxonomy): Bacteria > Verrucomicrobiota > Kiritimatiellia > JAHIZV01 > JAHIZV01 > JAHIZV01. The sequence goes on from JAHIZV010000226.1 coordinate 16,933, forward strand.
AGCGGTCACCGCTGTCGATCGCGTCGATTACTTCGTAGGTCTCTTCGACGAGATACTGCTTCAGCGATTCCAGGGTCTGCTCGCGATCCCAGGGACAGCCGCCCTCACCCCGCAGTCTCGACATGATAGCAAGAAGACGATCGATCTGTTTTCCGGATTCCGCCATTTCCGCACCCATCACCACGCCCCCTTAAACATAGAGACGTAGCAGGCTACGTCTCTACGACCACAAAACTGTCTGTCCAGGTTCAGGCCTCGACAGGTATCGGGAACATACCGTTCAGGACATTCTCGACATCCAGATCTTCCAGAGAATCCACCACAGCTTCCGCGCCGCCGAAATCCTGGAACGCCGTGAACTCATCCGGAATCGCAATGGCCCGCATGCCTGCTGACAACGCGGCTTTGCAGGACACCTTGCTGCTTGTGAGCGCTACGCACTGCCGGGGAGACGTCGAAATACCTTTGGTCATTTTCATCCAGGAGTCAGCCCGGGGAAACGAATGATTTGTGGGCTCGAATGCGTACAGGACGATGTCGGCATTTCCGAGTCCGAGTTTCTCGATCAACGCCTGCGCCTTATTTTCCGGCAGAGCCGTCAGTGCCGCAAGTTGACAGTCGCCGAACTTCGCCGTCACATCCACCAGGCTCTGAAAGCCCGCGCGCAGACCGACGTCGCCGGAAGAGAGATACATGGCAATACCACTGTTCACCTCATCGATCACCTTATCGACTGAGAGCTTTTTGGCGCCGACGGCTTCCAGAAGTTCTCCGACGTAAGCCGCCGGGGAAGGCTGGAGACAGTAGCGCGAGAAATGGGTGGGAGTAAAATCGATCTTATGGTCTGCGAGGATACTGCGCAGCACTTCATACGTAGCCCTCCGCACGCTTACGGCCACGTCGTCCAATTCAAACAACACGGCAAACCTTACGGCTTTAACGGCTTCTTCTTTCTTCTTCGCTTCCTTCATCATCAATATCCTCGCGTGATAAGAGCTTTCGTCATCAAAGAGCGGCATAGTGTATGGGAGAGTCCCACCGCGGTCAAGTGTGGGGAGGGAGGCCTGAAGTTCAAGGCCCAAAGCCCTGGGCTCAACGGCACGGCCCGCAGGATGAAGACAAAAGGGGCTGGGCGGCCGAAGTCAAAAGTGCTGTATACGTTGGTTCGGGGGTTCCTTACCCGTCAGACGGCGGATGCGTCGACTTCGCCCCGATAATGGCGCCCACCCTCTCGCTGAGCGCTTTCAATTCGTAGGGCTTCTGCATGAATCCGGCGATGTCTTCGGAAGCGAACCGCTGTGCGATTTCGTATTCGGTGTATCCGCTGGAGACAATCACGCGGATGTCGGGACATATCTCGCGCATAGCCATGAAGGCTTGATCACCATCCATATGGGGCATAGTCAGATCGAGAATGACACAATCGATCGAATCTCCCCGTTCTTTCACTGTTTCGACGGCGTCTCTTCCGTCACCGGCCGTTAACACATCGTATCCCGCTTTCTCCAGCATCCGCTTGGCTACAACCCGCACGGTCTCTTCATCGTCAACGAGGAGCACCGTACCCCTGCCCTTCTCTACGGCTCCGGTCGGATCTTTTCTGCTGAGCGAGCGGGCAGGTTCGTTGTGAGCAGGGAACAGCACACGGATCGTCGTGCCTTTGCCCAGTGCGCTCCTGACGTCGATCGCCCCGTTGTGTCCCCTGACGATCCCGTGAACGGCCGCCAGACCGAGACCTCGGCCCGTGAATTTCGTTGTGAAGAACGGATCGAAGATTTTTGCCTGCGTTTCCGCGTCCATCCCCACCCCGGTATCGCTCACCTCGACATACACATACGTGCCTTCGGACAGGTTTTCACCCATGGTCAGATTTTTAAGGTACTTGCGCCGGCAGTCGGCCGCTCCCGTGCAGACGGAGATAATTCCGCTTGCGGAGCCGATCGCCTCGGAGGCGTTCGTGATGAGATTCATGACGACCTGTCGAATCTGCGTGGCATCGGCCTTTACCGCGGGCAGGTTCGGGGCCAGGCCGTAGCGTAGAATGGCCATCTTGGACACTGAAACTTCAAGGAGCCGGGTCATCTCTTCCACAATTTCGTTGAGATCTACCGGCTCGACAAGGAACTGCCCCTTTCCCGAATAGGCGAGCATCTGACGGCAGAGATCGGCCGCCCGCTTGGCGGAAGTGACGATCTCAAACAGGCTGCGTTTCGCGGGCGAAACGTCCGGAAGTTCCTCCATCGCAAGGTCCACGTTTCCCAGAATGCCCATCAACAGGTTGTTGAAGTCATGAGCGATCCCGCCGGCCAGCACACCGAGGCTCTCCAGCTTCTGCGTCTGCTGAACCTGGGCCTCCAGTCTGCGCTTTTCCTCCGCGGCCTGTTTCAGCACCGTGACATCCCGCGCAATGAAGATGCTCCCTTTCAGTTCACCCGCATCATTCATCAAGGGCGTCGCGGTCACAACGAAGTCGCCGCCAAGGTGGTGAAGGTCCATTTCCGCGACATGTTCATGCTGGTCGTTCATCAGTTTTTGATGCGGACAGTCTTCGGGCGGCGACTCTGTTCTGTAGACAAGCTCATGGTAGTACTTGCCTACGCAGGAGCGCGCGCTCTGCCCCAGGTGAGCAGCCATACTGCTGTTCACTCCGATGAAACGGTTGTCCTTGTTAATCAGGCAGACAAGATCGGGAACGGAGTCAAAGGTCCTCTCCCACTCGTTCTTGGCCTGCTCTATCGCGTTGCTGATGCGCTTCTGCTCCGTGATATCACGCCACACGGATATGATCGCCTGGCGCCCGCCAACGGTAACGATCCGCCGTGCAATGAGTACGTCTATCAGCTCGCCGTTCTTCTTCCTTTGTTTCGTCTCAAAGGCGTCAGATCCCATTCTGACGACGCTTCTGTTTCTTGCGGAGATCACTTCCGGGGATGCGCTTTCATCAATGTCCTGAATTCTGAGCCGGCCGAATTCCTCCTTGGTATAGCCGAGGTGTTCGCAGGCTCTCTGATTAAACTCCAGAATCTCCGCGCTCTCAGGGTCCATGAGAATGAGCCCGTCGGCGGCCTGCTCAAAGATCGCGCGGTATCGTTCCTCTGATTCGCGCATGCGGGCTTCAGCCTGTTTCAATTCGCTGACGTCAAGAACCACTCCCAGTGCGGAATTAACTTCACCTCCTTCTCCCTCCAGTGGATACGTATTCAGGATGGCGGAAAACTCATCACCTGACTTGCGCCTCATCACAATCTCGCCGGCAAAACCCCTCTTCTCCTCTCTAAGACTCTTCACGATGGTCTTCACGCGTTCCGCGTTGGCAGGAATATGCAGAATGGATACCGGTTTTCCAACCATCTCGTCAGCGCTGTAACCGAATATCTTCTCCGCTCCCGGGCTGAAATCCTGAATGTAGGCGCCGCCGTCTTTCAGCCCGCTTATGATGAAGGCGACATGCTCCGCGGCGGAGAACATGGCTCGCATGCGCGACTCGCTCCGCGCGAGTTCTTTCGTCCGGCGAGTTACCTGCTGTCGCAGTTTAAGGTTCCATATCCAGACAGACAGCAGCAGCACAACGACAGCAAGCACCAACGTCAGCAGATAAGGAAGATACCTTCTGATGAAGGAATCGCCGCCCGTCAGTCTGACGCCAAGCCAGTTCTCCGATATCTTATCGAGAACACCGCTCTGCCTGGCCTTCGCAATGCCCTTGCTCAGGATACCCGCGAGAACAGGGTCCGCCTTGCGTGTCGCCATGCAGTTCAGCCCGACATACAGTGGTTTGCCTACACGCTTCACGCGATCACGTTCACTGTGACTGTAAAGGTGATACAGCACGACCTGCTCGTCCCCGATCATGGCATCCGCTTTCCCATCGAGAACCAGGTGAACTGCGCCGGCGAAGTCGAGGGCTTCAACGAAGGTCGCATCAATGCCTTTGAGCGTCATGAACTCTATCGCGTAGTCACCGGACTGGACGGCTATCCTTTTGCCATTCAGATCCTTCAGCCCGCTGATATCGGTGCGTTCCTGCACCGTGAAAATAGAAGCGGGCACTTCGAACATGACTCCGGAGAAGCTGAACATCTGCGCCCGCTGATCGCTGTAGAAGAAGCTGGTGATCACATCCGCTTTGCGTGACAGGACTGCTTCCTGTGCTTCCAGAAAACTCGCGTCCAGACAGCGGACTTTGAAACCCATCTCCGCTCCCATCCAGCGAAGCAGATCAACGGTCATCCCGTTCATCTCGCCGCGGCGTCCGCGGAACTCGAAAGGGGGATAGCGGGTCTGGCTGATGAAGACAATAGTATGCTTCCGCCGAAGGTAGGCTTCCTCCTCATCCGTAAGCTCCACCCCCTTGACGGCAGGCGCAAGAACTGCGCCCAAGGTCAGCAGTGCGAGAACCGCCGCCCCGATTCTGTTGATCGACCACATCTGAGCAGCATACTACCCGCTTTGAAGGGTGTTGTTCAAAGTCCAAAGTTTGAAGTTCAATGCTCGTTGTTTGATGTCCGGCGTTTATGATAAGCTTTAGCCTCTGTAAGAAAATGGACAAAGGGAGACCGCCACATGGGCTCGCTACTGATCAAGAACGGTATTCTCGTCACACTCAATGACTCGTCGGATGTCCTTCATAATGGAAACATCTATATTGAAGGTAAGAGAATCGCCGAAGTCGGAGCCTTCCCGGATGATAAATACAAAGCCGATGAGGTGATTGATGCGGGCGGTCACCTGGTCCTGCCGGGGCTGATCAACGCACACCACCACCTCTACTCGACGTTCGCCAGGGGCTTCACGCCGCCCGGAGACCCGCCTCGCAACTTCATTGAGATCCTTGAGAAGCTGTGGTGGAAAGTGGACAGGGCCCTTGAGGAAGAGGACGTATATTATTCCGCTCTCCTGGCGCTCATGTATGCCGCAAGAGCCGGCTGCACAACGGTGATCGACCACCACGCATCCCCTTCCTGCACGGACGGCAGTCTTGATCTCGTTGAGAAGGCTTTCCGCGATGTGGGTCTCAGCGGATGCCTTTGCTATGAAGTGTCTGACCGCAACCGCGAGGGTGACGGCATCGAGGAGAACGAACGTTTCATCAAGAAATGCAAAGCGTCCGACGACGATCAGATCACTGCGCTCTTCGGCCTGCATGCTTCGATGACGCTTGGCACGAAGACATTGACACGCTGTGCGGACATCGGACACGCACTGGAAACAGGATTCCACGTGCACGTTGCGGAAGACCGGGCGGACGGCGATATCACATTCAGCCGGTATAAGAAACGGCTCATGGACCGATTTCTGGACTACGGCATCCCCGGGGCAGGCAGCATCTTCGCGCACGGGATATGCCTGGACGGCCGCGGGATGGATATTCTGAAAACGACCGATTCGATGCTGGTGAGCAATCCTGAATCGAACATGAACAATGGTCTCGGCGTCACGCCGCTTCTCGAAATGCTTTCACGAGGAATTCTCGTGGGCCTCGGCACGGACGGAATGAGCTCACACATGATCTCGCAGGCAAGGGCAATGTACCTCATCCAGCGAGGATACCGGCGGGACCCGACCGTCGCCTTTGCCGAAGCGGGCGAGGCCCTGTTGAAGACAAACAGGTCCATCGTCGGACGGCTCTTCAAAGACCCGCGCGGCATGCTTGCGCCGGGGTGTCTCGCGGACATTATTATCCCGGAATACGTCCCCTTCACCCCTTTGAGCGCGGAAACATTCCTCGGACATCTCCTTTTCGGCCTGAGCTTCGCCCGGATCAACACAACCATCGCACGCGGCAGAATCGTCGTTCAAGACGGCCGAATCCCGCATCTGGACGAGGAGAAGATCCGCGCGAAGGCACTGGAAAAAGCGCAGGGCATCTGGAAACGGATTGCGGCTATGTAAGATGGTTGACTTGGTTATCATTTAAGACTAAGTTAGTCCTATGAAAGTCAAAATCGGCGCCCTGAAGACCAATCTGTCCCGCTACGTGCAGGACCTGCGTGAAGGCGGAGAGCCCATCGAGGTCTGCGTTCGCGAGAAGACAGTCGCTTATCTATCGGCAGCACCCATAGCACAGGCAAGCGCCGAAGCTGAAGCGCGGGCACTGGATGCCGAACTGGCCGGGAGCGGATTACGCCTTGAGCGCCGGGGTGGAGAACTCCCGCGCGGTATAGTTCCTGGCCGCGCCGGCGACGGTCGCTCGGATATCGACTCCGTTCAACAAATCCGCTCGGAGAAGGACTGGTAGTGCGCGCCTTCTTTGACACCAGCGCGGTGGTTCCGCTTCTTCTGGAAGAACCGCTAACCGCGGACGCGCGCGGCGCGTGGGATGAATGCTCGGAAGCATGGGCGTGGAGCTGGCTGCGCGTAGAGGCCGAGGCGGCTTTGAGTCGGCGGAAGGCCGATGCCGTCGCGTGGCGGGCATGGCGCAGTCTGTCGGAAGGCATTCAGTTTGTCAGCTTGAATGCCGATCAACTTCCCACCCTTTGCGCTTTCAACCGGGGCATCGGTCTTCGGGCGGCTGATGCCGGACATCTTTTCGTCTGTGACCGCCTCATGAAACATGTGCCGGATCTGAAACTGCTTACGTTCGACCGCGAAATGCTCGAAGCGGCCACGCGCCTGGGCCTTGACTCTGCTGACGTCGTGACAGGCTGACTCATACCCGCGACGTCCCACGCCTCTTGTCCGACCTCAAGAAAAGCCGGGCTGGTTTTCGATTGGCGGCGAACCCGTTCTAAGGCATACTCCCCCCTCTCGCGATTCATTCGTTGAAGCATACTGGTTGAGGTGACGCCATGGCTTACTGGACACACTATCACTCGCCGCAAACGATCGAGGAAACCCTCGATGTCCTGACCAGGTACGAAGGCCGTGCGCGCATGATCGGCGGCGGCACCGACCTCATCCTCGATATGCAGCAGGGCCATCACCCGCCGGTCGAGGCGCTCGTTGAACTCGCGCGGATCGACGGCCTTAAAGACATCACCGAGGAAGACGGATTCCTGATCATCGGCGGCGCCGTTCCGCATACTCAACTCGTACAGGACGCGCGCGTCGCCCGCTACGGAACCTGTCTCGTCGAAAGCTGCGGCGTGATCGGCGGACCACAGGTCCGCAATGTCGGCACGCTTGCCGGAAATGTTGCCCATGCCCTCCCCGCAGGCGACGGCACAATCGGCCTGCTTGCGCTGGGCGGCGACGTGGAGATAGCCGACGCCGACGGACTCCGGTGGGTTCCGATGGCCGAAATGTTTCTCGGCCCCGGCAGAAGCGCCATCGACTCCACGAAGGCGTTCATCAGCCGGCTTCGCTTTCCAAAAACCGGCGAGCATGAGGGCTCCGCTTTCCGAAGAGTCATGCGGCCGCAGGGCGTAGCCCTGCCGATGATTTCGATGGCGGGAAGAATCAGGTTGACGGGTGAAACCGTTGAATCGGTACGGATATCAATCGGTCCGGCGGGCCCCACCCCTTTTCTCGCGGAGAAGACGATGGCTTTCCTCGCGGGCAAGAAAAGTTCTGACGCCGTGTTCGCTGAAGCAGCGTCCGTCGCCAGTAAAGAAGCCAGCCTCCGTACAAGCAAACACCGTGCCTCCTCGGAATACCGGCACGAAATGATCCGCGTTCAGTTGCCGAAGGTGCTGGCAAAAGCTGCTGAACGGGCGCGCACAGGCAAAGCGGCGCCGGAAGGTGTGGGATTGTAACGAAGTCCTGATCGTAATCTTAATCATAATCCTAATCGGCGCCGCTAAGAGGATTATGATTAAGAGTATGATTAGGATACGGGGCAGAAAGGGATAACAGAATGAGCCTCTTGAAACTGACCATTAACGGCAAACCGATCGAAGTCGACGTGCCTCAATCACGCACGCTCGCCCAGGTGCTCAGATACGACCTGGGACTGACCGGGACGAAGATCGGATGCAACGAAGCCGAATGCGGCATCTGTACCGTGCTGGTGGATGGGACGCCGGTCGACTCATGTATCTATCCGGCGTTCAAAGCTCAGGGCGCGTCCGTCGAAACGATCGAGGGACTGAGTCGGAACGGCGAACTTCACCCGCTCCAGCAGGCTTTTCTCGACCATGGCGCAACGCAATGCGGCATCTGCACGCCCGGTCTCATCATGACGGCGAAAGCTCTCATCGACGAGAAGAAGGCCGCCGGTGAAGAGGTTACCGATCGTGACATCAAGATCGCCCTGAAAGACACGTACTGCCGCTGTACCGGCTATCAGTCCGTCATCAGCGCAATCAAGGCCGCGGCTAACGGCGACGTTCAGCCATATATTCCCGAAGCGAAACTCGCCGGCGATATCATCGGCCACTCACGCCCGAATCCTGACGCCGTTTCTAAAATCAAGGGCACAGCTCTCTATACGAGTGACTACGCGTTTCCAGGCATGCTCCATGCGAGGACAAAACGCGCGGGCATCTCTCACGGCCGCATCAAATCGATCGACACGAGCAAGGCTCGGGCCCTTGAGGGCGTCCGCGCGGTCCTGACCCACGAAGATGTTCCCGGAAGTAAACTGCACGGATTGGTGACAACGGACTGGCCGGCCCTCTGTTTCGACAAGGTTCGTTACTCCGGTGACGCTGTTGCGATCGTTGCCGCGGATACGGCTGACATCGCAGCGGAAGCCGTAAACCTGATTGAGGTCGAATACGAAACACTGCCCGCTGTTCTCAACCCCATCGACGCGAAGAAGCCCGATGCCCCGCTCGTCCATGACGACCGGCCCGACGGGAATCTTCTGAAGCACATCAAGGTTCGCAAAGGTCAAGTCGAAGACGGATTCAAAGACGCCGACGTGATCGTCGAGCGAACGTACCGCACGCCGATGACGGAACATCTCTTTCTCGAACCGGAATGTTCCATCGGCGTCCCGAAAGGATACGACCCGTCACAGTTTGGCGGAGAGATGGACCCGGACGCGGTGCGCGGCGTGAAAGCCCGGCACGGCAAAGTCACGGTCTATTGCGGCAGCCAGATTCCCTATGCCGACAGAGACCAGACTGCCGCGTGCCTCGGGCTGGAGAACGAGGAAGTCCGCATCGTCGCCACGCTGATGGGCGGAGGCTTCGGCGGTAAGGAAGACTGCGCCGCTCAGATCCATGTCGCACTCCTGGCGCAGAAGACAGGCCGTCCCGTAAAGATGCTCTATCGACGCGACGAGAGCTTGCTGTTTCATCCAAAGCGGCATGCGACCGTCATCCGCATCAAGACCGGCGCAAAGAAGGACGGAACGCTCACAGCCGTGGAGGCCGAACTGTACGGCGACGGCGGAGCGTATGCCAGCTTGAGCGAGAAAGTGATGACGCGCGCGACCACGCATGCATCGGGCCCGTACGACGTGCCGCACGTGAAGGTGGACTGTTTTGCGATGTATACGAACAACACGCCCTGCGGCGCGTTCCGCGGTTTCGGCGTAACGCAAAGCGCTTTTGCGGTCGAAAGCAATATGGATATCGTGGCCGAGGAACTCGGCATGGATCCAATCGAGTTCAGACGCAGGAACGCGCTCGATGTCGGCAAAGTCACCTGCACGGGTCAGCTCATGCGTGAAAGCGTGGGGCTGAAAGAGACGATCGAGCTTGTGGTGGCGGACATGAAGGCTCACCACGGATCGAAAGGCGAGGAGTTCCGCTGGCAGTGGGAAGAAGGTCCGAAGAAGTACGCCTGGGGCATCGGTCTCGCATACAAAAACACAGGACTGGGCGGCGGGGCTCCCGACAAGGCCGAGGCTATCGTTGAAATGTGGCTGGACGAAGACGAAGGAGTTATCACAGAAGTGAGGACCTCTTCGGCGGAAATGGGCCAGGGCCTGCCTGCTGTGCTCTCCGCCTGCGCGGCGGAAGAACTGGGACTCCCCTACGAGAAGGTACGCGTGCTTCTCGGGGATACCGATTTCTGCCCTGATGGCGGACCGACCACGGCCAGCCGTCAAACCTATGTCAGCGGCAACGCCGCGCGGAATGCGGCAAAGTCAATGCGCGCCCTGCTCGCGGGCATCGCGGCCAACCGCCTCGGCTGTTCGCCGGAAACACTCGTTTTTAAGGACAGCAAAATTCATGCAGACGGGACCTCCGTCTGCCTCGCCGACGTGCTCACATGGGCCAAAGAGGACGGAATGGAAACGAAGGTCTCTTACGAGTACTGGGCCCCGAAGACGAAGCCGCTCGGTACCGGCGGAGCCATGCATGTCGCCTTCGGATTCGGCACACAGGCGGCTCTGTGCGAGATTGATACGGAAACCGGAAAAGTGCAGGTCATCAAAGTGGTCGCCGCTCATGATGTCGGACGCGTAATCAACCGCATGACACTTGAAGGACAGGTCGAAGGCGGCATTGTTATGTGCCTCGGTAATGCGCTCACGGAACACTTCGTGATGGAGAACGGCGTCCCGTGGACGAACGTGATGGCCCGCTACAAGATGCCCAGCATCAAACACACGCCTGAGATCATCTCACACTTCGTCGAGCATCCGACCAACGACGGTCCTTTCGGGGCAAAAGGTGTCGGCGAACTCTCGAGCATTCCGACAAGCCCCGCTATAGCCAACGCGATCTACAACGCAACAGGCGTTCGGGTAATGAGTCTGCCCGTCGATCAGGACACCCTCCTCATGGCGATGAAGAACGGCGACAAGGAAGTGCTTGTCGGCTGGGGGGATTACGACCCGGTTCCGGTGCTTCCGAAGACCGAAACGGTCCCGGCTTAGCATCATCTCGACATCCATTGCGAACTGATTCCGTTGGCTTCTCGCTCCAGGAAGACGGTGAAGCAATCCAGTGTGCATGAACACTGGATCACTTCGCCTTCAACCGAACGTAGCTCCTCAACGCTTGTCAGCTCGTGATGACACTCCGCGCATTCGCCTGACAAGTGAGCTTTGATTGTTGATAGTTGCGCGTTGATTGTTCCCCGCGTTTGGGCGTATGCTTTCTGTCTGCTGGAAACACCGGGTTACCTTCGGGGGTCTGTTAATGAAGATCATTCAATCTGTTAATCGCGAGGTCCTTGCCAAGTCGGTGGAGCGGGCACGCGAACGGAATATCATCCTGCCGACTTTCGCCGAGCAGAAGGATCCGTCAAAGATCCCCGCGAAGATCCTCGACAAACTCGAAGACATCGGCCTATGGGACATCAACCCGCTGAATCTTTTCAGAATCACCTGGAAGAATGAGGCGAAGCCGAGCGGCGGCGGATACGGGGAAGGAAACTGGGTCGAGTTTCCATCCTCACTCACCGGCGTGGACGCGACTATTGTCGGTCTTGTCGGCAAATGGTTCCCCACCGGCGCACACAAAGTCGGCGCAGCCTACGGATGTCTGGTTCCCCGGCTGGTCTCCGGAAACTTCGACCCCACGACGCAAAAGGCCGTCTGGCCGTCAACCGGGAACTACTGTCGCGGCGGTTCCTACGATTGCGCCCTGCTGGCCTGCCCCGCTGTCGCCATTCTCCCTGAAGAAATGAGCCGCGAGCGATTCGATTGGCTGTATGAAATCGGCACGGACGAAGTGATCGCTACGCCGGGTTGTGAATCGAACGTCAAAGAGATTTACGACAAGTGCTGGGAACTCCGCCGCACGCGCGGTGATAAAATCGTGATCTTCAATCAGTTCGAGGAGTTCGGCAATTCGATCTGGCACTACCAGAACACGGGCTCGGTCATCGAGGAGATATTTGAGCACCACTTCAGCGACGGTCGGAGGCGCCTTGCAGGTTACGCGAGCGCGACAGGTTCCGCGGGCACCATAGCGGCAGGGGATTACCTTCGGACGAAGTATCCCGATATCCGCGTCATTGCCACGGAAGCACTCCAGTGCCCCACCCTCTACCAGTTCGGGTTTGGTGGCCACCGCATCGAAGGCATCGGCGACAAGCATGTTCCGTGGATTCACAATGTGCGCAACACAGACATGGTCGCAGCGATCGACGACGAACAGACGATGCAGTTGATGCGCCTGTTCAACGAGGAGGAAGGTCGCAGGTTCCTTGCCAGAGCCGGTGTAAGTGAAGAGTCCGCAAAGGGCCTGGAGAATCTGGGCATCTCGTCGATCTGCAACCTGGTCGCCGCGATAAAGGCGGCGAAGTATTACGATATGGATTCCCGCCACGTTCTGTTCGTTCCGCTTACGGACTCAATGGAGTTATACGCGTCACGCATGCAGGAAATGGAAGAGCAGCACGGCCCGTACGACGCCCTCAAGGCGCATGAACACTTCACGCGCTATCTGGAAGGTATCTCCACCGATCACCTGCGGGAACTGACATACTTCGATCGGAAGGCTCTGCACAACTTCAAGTACTTCACCTGGGTCGAACAACAGGGCAAGACCGTCGACGAGTTGCGCGCCCTGTGGGATGAAGATTTCTGGAAAGAAGTCTTCTCGCAGGAACAGGTGGATGAATGGGATGACCTCATTCGGGAGTTCAACGACGCTACTGGAGTGCTTAAGGAACTTTAGCCGTCCTGCTCAGGTTTCGGGTTTCGGGGCGGCAGTTCACTGATATCAAGAACAGGAATACACAGGACACATGAATAACTTCTACAAACTATCTCAAGACGCTCAGGAAGAAATCGTCAACTTCATGAAGGACATCATCGCTATTCCTTCGCTCAGTTCGCAGGAAGGCGACGTCGTCCAGCGCATGAAAAAAGAGATGGAGAAACTGGGCTATGACGAGGTTACTGTCGATCCGATGGGCAATCTGATCGGACGCATCGGCAATGGCCCTAAGAGCATCTGTTTCGACGGACATTGCGACGTGGTCGACGTCGGCGACCCCGCAAACTGGAAACGCGAACCGTTCGGACCAACCGTTGAAAACGGCATTCTTTACGGACGTGGCACATCCGACCAGAAGGGCGGCGTCGGCTGTTCGATCTACGGCATGGCTCTCTTGAAGCAACAGGGATGGCCGGAAAATCTGACGGCGCATGTAGTCGCATCCGTACAGGAAGAGGACTGCGACGGACTCTGCTGGCAGTACATTATCAGGGAGGACAAGCTTGTTCCCGATCTGGTCGTGCTGACCGAACCGACCAGCCTGCGGATCTATCGCGGTCACCGCGGCCGAATGGAAATAGAAGTGTCTACCCAGGGCGTCTCCTGTCATGGTTCCGCTCCCGAGCGCGGCGTGAATGCCGTTTACAAGATGGCCCCGATCATTGCCGACATCGAGAAACTCAACGAAGAACTGCAGCCCGTCCCGCCGCTCACCAAGGGCACGGTAACGATCAGTCATATCCGCTCGACCTCTCCCAGTCTCTGTGCCGTCGCCGACGGATGCACCATTCATCTCGACCGGCGCCTGACCATCGGCGAGGACGAACAGGTGGCCGTATCGCAGATCGAGAATCTGCCATCCGTCAAAGCAGCCGGCGCCAAGGTGAAAGTGCTCACTTATGCTGTACCGAGCTACACCGGACTGACCTACCCGACAAAGAAGTACTTCCCCACCTGGGAAATGCCTCAGGAATCCAAGCCGGTGCAAACCGCGGTCGCAGCGTTCAAAGACACCTTCGGAGAAGACCCCGAAGTCGGCCACTGGACATTCAGCACGAACGGAATAGCCACCGCAGGCATGCACAACGTCCCCAGCATAGGCTTCGGCCCCGGACACGAACACTTCGCCCACGCCCCGAACGAGGAAGTCGAAGTGGAGCACCTGGTCCGAGCTACCGCATTCTACGCGGGCATGGCACAGGCCTTTGCCGAGGCGTAGCAGCCCATTCCAATTCCTTTGTCGCGAATCTAGTCGCCGATCTCTGTCGCGGGCCTGCCCACTCTTGACATACGTATGTTCAGTCTGTATGTTTGTATGTGCGATGAAAAGAACGACTCTCATATTGGAAGATGCGTGTATGGAGGGCGTGCGTCATCTTGCCCGCCGCGAGAAGCGGCAGATATCTCAGGTCGTCAATGAATTGCTGGCTGAAGGACTCTTTCGACATCGGCAGAAGAGGAAGGTGAGCCATTTCAACCTACCCTCTTTCGACATGGGCCGCCCCAAGGTCAATATCAGCGATCGTGATGCGCTCGAAGCGGCGATGGAGGAGTAGTGGCAGGAGTCATCGACACCAACGTCCTCCTGTATGCGGCCAATAAAGACGCCGCCGAATACGATCGTGCCAGGACATTCCTGATGGAAGCCGGCAATTCGAACGATCAATGGTATCTGACCGAGGGAATCGTTTATGAGTTCCTGCGCGTATCGACACATCCACGCGTATTCCCCTCTCCACTGAATCCGGATGAAGCCACAGCCTTTCTGAAACCATTCTGGACGAGCGATACGTTTGGCGTCCTGCAATCGGAGGATGGGCACTGGGAACTGCTGACTCAGGAGATCAAGGCTCTGACACACCCTTCGGGCAACATCTTCTTCGACGTCAGGACTGTCGTCCTGATGAGAGAACATGGCATCCGCACCATCTACACGGCCGACACCGATTTCCTTCAATTCAAAAACATCGATGTGGTCAATCCGATGGACACGTAGTTTGCCCGCCTGTATCTACACTTCGTCACATCGCCCACATTTGACCTTACTCAATTTGGGCGTAGGTTTTGGGATAGCCCAATAAGGAAGTGGTGACATCTATGAAACACATTCTGGCGATTATTGATCACGTGTATGAGGATCTTGAGCTTTGGTATCCTAAGATACGGCTTGAGGAAGAGGGTTTTGAGGTGGTTGTTGCGGCGCCGAAAGCAGGTGCGGAGTATACGGGGAAGCATGGGTATCCGTGTATTTCAGATGCAGCTATCGCGGATGTTTCCGCTGATGTCGGCATCAAAGACGATATGGTCAACGCAGGCGCTGAGTGGCTCGATGAAGCTCTGGTGATTGACGGAAATCAGATCAGTTCGAGAACGCCTGATGATCTGCATCTTTTTGCAAAGGCGCTCGCAGCGGCGCTGAAATGATGACTGACGTTCATTCGTGGTTCACTTATCCTAACCCGGAAACGAGTGCAGCATGATATCGCTTGAAGGGAAGAAAGCCCCGGCATTCAGACTCGAAGGCAGTGACGGGAAGATGCATTCGCTGTCTGACTACGCGGGCAGGACCGTTGTTGTCTATTTCTACCCGAAAGACAACACCCCGGGATGCACCAAAGAGTCGTGTTCCTTCCGAGACCTGAATGCGGATATCCGGAAACTGGGAGCGGTCGTGCTGGGTGTGAGCAGAGACAACCTAAACTCTCACGACAAGTTCATTACCGATCATGGGCTCAACTTCACCCTCCTGTCAGATCCGGACCTGAAGATGATGAAAGCATACGGCGCCTGGGGTATGAAAACGATGTACGGCAAGGACGTTGAAGGAACCATCCGCTCGACTGTCGTCATCGGTCCTGACGGCAGAATCCTCAAGCACTGGCGCACCGTCAAGGACGCCGCAGAGCATCCTGAACAGGTAGTGGCACACCTGAAATCCCTGTAGATAACCCCAACAGTGATTTTCCTCGACTAAGGATTAACACTAGCCAAGAATAGGGGCGGTGTGGATCAACACCTGTTCGGGGTGGCATGAATCAGACATCTACGCGTCTTTCTTTGGCGATCCGCTGTGGGCAACGCACGTTGCACGGTCGCATCATTCCTTTTGACTTTTCAACGTACTATTCAACAACAAACGGGGTGAACTATGAAAGGTTCTCTTTCTTCATGTAGGACCGTCGGACTGGGAATCCTTTTCAGTCTTAACGCGCTGCTCCTGCCGGTTATGACGGCAAGCGGCGCTTTTCCTTTTTCAGATGATTTCGAAAGCGGTCTGGCCAACTGGTCGACATCAGGAACATGGAACGTCAGCACGGAAGCTTCGCGTTCTCCCACGCATTCTGCCTCCGACAGTATCGGCACATTCTACACGAACAACACGGATGCGTCGCTAACCATGGCATCTCCAATGAACCTGTCCACCGCGGTTCGCCCGGCGATGAGCTTCTTCTATCAAACTCTCCTGGAGGAGGATTACGACTATCTGTACGTTGAGATATCAACAAACGGCGGTCTCGCATGGACACAGTTGGACGCGCTGACGGGGGCGGAAAACGATTGGACCCGAAGCCAGCAGGATCTTCTCGCCTACGCCGGCAAAGCGGATGTTCGCGTGCGCTTCCGTCTTGTCACGGATACCTCCGTCGTCATGGACGGTGTGAAGCTGGATGATATCGCCGTCGCGGAAGCCCCGGCTGCAGTTATCGTCTATGCATCCTCAACGAATCCGACTTCCACATCCGTGTCATGGACACCTTCCGCCGATCCCACATTCAGGAGCTACGAGATTTACCGGTCTCTGTCTTCAAATCTCATGCTCGAAACGGCGTATCATATCGGGCCTTTCGGCGCCGCCACAACCAGTCTGACTGACATCGCAGTCTCGCCCAAGACGAAGTACTGGTACCAGGTGATGGTGATGAACTCCAATAACCTGCACTCCCTGAGTCCAGTCGCCTCCGCGACGACGCCCGCAGGCATGGACTATCCTTTCCTCGACAACGGCGAAGGTGGAACGGGCATGTGGATAGCCGATCCGCGGTGGGCACTGAGTTCAGAAAGCGCGTACTCGGGCGCCAAAGCCTGGTCCGACTCCCCAGGCGGCGACTATTCAAACAACATGAACTCGGCGCTTCGCCTTTCAAGTCAGCTGGATCTCACGGGATCACAGCGTCCCGTCCTCTCCTTCAATCACCGCTACCATCTTCTTTCAGGGGACTCCGCCCTGGCAGAGGTCTCGACGAACAACGGGGCTTCCTGGATCACACTTTCAAGCTACTCCAACGTAAGCAGCGACTGGCGGCGAGCGCGCTTCGACCTCACTCCGTACAAGAACACTACGGCCGCGCGCATTCGCTTCCGTATCACCACTGACGGGTCGGGCACGGCAGACGGCTGGCATGTCGATGACATCTCGGTCGCGGAGAAACCGGATCAAATGGGCGCTCCGGTCCTCTCTGAAGTTCAGTCCCACTCCATGCGCGTGAGCTGGGGCATGTACACGAACCAGCACTTCTCGCACTACGCGGTCTTTCGCTCCACAACACCCGGCGCCGGTATTAACTCAACCCTCGTCACATCGGTATACGATATCGCAACAACGACATGTGTAGATACGGGTCTAGCACTCGACACAATCTACTACTACCGAGTCTATGCCGTGAACCTGTGGGGCACTTTCTCGGACGACAGCGCACTGGAAAGCCAGGAGCAGACGCTGAACAATCCTGCGCCTTTCACGGAAGACTTTGAGGGCTCTCTGGAATCCTGGAACTTCACAGGCAGTTGGGCGCCCTCCACGGATAGCGTACACGGCGGAACCTACTCACTGACGGAATCACCCGGAGCAAACTATACGAACAACGCCTATGCCACGGCCCAGACCGCGGTCGATCTCTCAGGATCCGCGTGGCCAGTACTCGAGTTCTACGACCGGTACGACATCGCAGGCGGCGACTGGGGTTGGGTGGAAATCGCGCCCGAAGGGTCCGGCTGGACGCGCGTGTATACCGCCGCGGGCGAACAGACCAATTGGACCAGGCAAGTCATTGATTTAGTTCAATGGAAGGCATACGACAATGTGCGTCTACGTTTCGTTTTCGACTCTGACGGATCGACGACTTCCGACGGATGGGCGATTGACGACGTGGTGGTACGCGAACACACGCCGCAGGCGATGCCCTACCCGTTCAAAGAGACGTTCGAAGACGGCATGACCAACTGGATCGCCGGAGGCTGGCAGGCGCAGAGCAACACG
>JAHIZV010000227.1 GCA_018814445.1 Verrucomicrobiota bacterium
CGGTGGAGATCCGGCATCAAGATGCACGAGGGTAAACAGACATGAGCAGGATTCTTATCATCGGAGCAGGCGGCGTCGGCAACGTGGTCGTCAGAAAATGCGCGCAGGTTCCAGAAGTCTTCTCGGATATCTGCCTCGCAAGCAGGACCGTCAGCAAATGTGAAGAGATCGCGACCGATATCGACGCCGGCATCCGGACCGCACAGGTCGACGCGGACGACACGGCGGATGTGGTCAGACTCATCAACGAGTTCAAGCCGGACCTCGTCCTGAACGTCGCCCTGCCCTACCAGGATCTGGCCATTATGGATGCGTGTCTCGAGACAGGTGTCGATTATCTCGATACCGCTAACTATGAGCCCCCGGATGAGGCCCGCTTCTCGTATGAGTATCAATGGCCCTACGACGGGAAGTTCAAGAACGCGGGCATTATGGGACTTCTCGGCAGCGGCTTTGACCCCGGCGTGACAAATGTGTTCTGCGCGTACGCGCAGAAGCACCATTTCGACGAAATTCACTACGTCGATATTGTCGACGCCAACGCCGGCGATCATGGCCATCCTTTCGCGACTAATTTCAACCCGGAGATCAACATCCGCGAAGTTACCGCGAATGGAAGGTACTGGGAGGAGGGCGAATGGAAGGAAACTGATCCTCTCTCTATTCATGAGACCTTCGATTTCCCCGAAATCGGCCCGAAAGAGATCTACCTGATGTATCACGAGGAAATGGAATCTCTCGCAAAAAATCTCAAGGGACTCAAAAGAATCCGTTTCTGGATGACGTTCTCCGAGAACTACCTGACGCATCTGCGTGTGCTGGAAAACGTGGGCATGACGAGGATCGATCCAGTCGAATACGAAGGACAGAAGGTGATTCCCCTGCAGTTCCTGAAAGCACTCCTTCCCGATCCCGGCTCGCTCGGACCGAGTACGAAAGGAAAAACATGCATCGGCTGCGTGATCGATGGCGTTAAAGACGGAAAACAGAAGAAGATCTACATCTACAACATCTGCGACCATGAAGAGTGTTATCGCGAAGTGAAATCGCAGGCCATCTCCTACACGACGGGCGTGCCCGCCATGATTGGAGCAATGATGATGCTGACCGGGACCTGGAAACAGCCCGGTATTTACAACATGGAGCAGCTTGATCCGGATCCTTTCATGGACAAGCTGAACGTGCACGGACTGCCATGGACCGTAACAGAACTCTAGGCCTTCCATTCGACCGGATTCCCACGCCCTGCTACGTGGTGGACACGGAACTGCTCGGGAAGAACCTGCTGGTTCTCGACGACGTGCAGAAGCGAACCGGCGTGAAGATCATTCTCGCTCTCAAGGGCTTTGCCATGTTCAGCGTCTTTCCGCAGATTCGTAAACATCTGCACGGAACGACCGCGAGCAGTCTGAACGAAGCCAGGCTGGGCCGGGAGGAATTCGGGAAGGAGGTCCATGTCTATGCGCCCGCCTACAAAGAGGATGAGTTCGCAGATCTTCTACGCATCTCAAACCACATTACATTCAACTCGTTCAATCATTGGAAGCGGCATAGAGAGCGGGCACTGGCGGGAGACCACTCGGTCAGATTCGGGATCCGCATCAATCCCGAGTATTCTGAAGTGGAGGTGGAACTCTATAATCCATGTCGTCCCGGCTCGCGCTTCGGCATGACCATAGGACAGTTCAAAGGAGAGGATCTGACCGGCATCTCGGGACTGCATTTCCATACGATGTGCGAACAGAATTCCGACACACTCAAGAGGACGCTCGATGTTGTGGAGAAGAAGTTCGGCCGTATTCTCGAGAACATGGACTGGATCAACATGGGCGGCGGACACCACATCTCCCGCGCTGACTACGATGTAGACCTGCTGTGCGACACGCTCAACGCATTCAAACGGCGTTTCGATCTCGACATCTACCTGGAGCCCGGGGAGGCGATTGCGCTGAATACCGGGTATCTCGTCGCGTCGGTCCTCGACCTGTTCCAAAGCGACGGGCAGATCGCGATCCTGGACACGTCGGCGACGGCCCATATGCCTGATGTGCTTGAGATGCCATACCGCCCTCAGATCGTTGGGGGGGGAGAGGCGGATGAATTTGCCCACACTTACACGCTGGGCGGGCTGACCTGTCTCTCCGGCGATGTAATCGGCGATTATTCCTTCAAAGAACCACTGGGCATCGGCGACAAACTCGTATTTATGGATATGGCGCATTACACCATGGTGAAAAATACGACCTTCAACGGCATTCCCCTCCCCTCTATAGCGACGTATAATCCCACAAGCGACGACGTCAAGGTTGTGCGGAAGTTTGGATACGAGGACTACAAGGGGAGACTGTCATGAGCATTCTTCAATCTCAGGTTTCAGCTTTCAGGTTTCGGGAAGGCGAGAGGGACAAATATGACACCTGACCTCCCATACCCAGGATTTCTAGCGTCAGAGTTTCCGCCGGCGAAGCCGGAGGATGCTTTGTTTCATGTGATACCTTTTCCTTTGGAGAAGACGGTCTCCTACGGTGGCGGGACGGCGAAAGGCCCGGCGGCCATTCTCCAGGCTTCCCAACAGATTGAAGCCTTTGACGGAAATGCCTGTCCGGGCGAACATGGAATTGCGACCTACGGTCAGGCGCCTTGTGACGAAGACATCGAAACGGCTCTGGATACGGTCTCTGCCTTGACGCGAAAGGTTGCCCAAAGCGGGGGTATCCCGATAGTCCTTGGCGGCGAACACACTGTGTCGTTCGCTCCCGTTCGCGGGCTGAAGGAGGCGGGCCTGGATTTCGGCGTTGTGCAATTCGACGCACATGCTGACCTGCGGGATACCTATAGAGGAAGCCGGTGGAGCCACGCATGCGTCATGCGGCGGATTTACGAGTTGGGTGTGCCATGCTTCCAGATCGGAATCCGCAGTCTGTGCTACACGGATCATGCCTTCCGACAGGAAAACGGCATCGGTCACCTGGACGCCTGCGAACTGGCCCGCAACGATTTCCCCGAGAATCCGCTTCCTGTGGATTTCCCCAAGGACATCTATATCACCTTCGATGTCGATGGGTTTGACTCATCGCTGATGCCTGCCACCGGCACACCCGAGCCCGGCGGACTCTTCTGGCATGATGCGATTTTCGCCCTGGATAAGCTCGTGAAGGGCCGCAGAATAATCGGCTTCGATGTCGTGGAACTGGCCCCGCAGCAGGGCCTGCACGCCTGCGACTTTACCGCAGCCAAACTGGTCTATACCTTGATGGGACTGGCAGCGCCCGACACCACCCATGGTTGATGGTTCGATGTTCGATGCTCGATGTTCGGGTAAAGCATGTCCGCGTTCTGACCTGCCGTAATTGAAAGTTTCAAGTTGTCTGTTGGATGTTGAAGGTTCCTCTCCAAGTCCCCACTCCCCCTTTCTCCCGCTCCTTCTTCTACGGCATCGCCAGACGGGCCTTCTTCGCGGAGTTGAGGTAGTCGAGGATTCCTTTGGCAATTCCTTCCGCTATCGCCTGCCGATACCCGGCGTCGAGCATCTTCGCCTCTTCCGACTTGTTTGACACGAAGCCGCATTCAACGAGCGCGGCCGGACAGGGAGCTTCCTTCAGGACCACGAATCTGGCCCGCCGAAGTCCTCGATCTTCCGCCCCGGTTCTTTCCAGCATTTCCCGTTGCAGGTAGTAGCCAAGGATCACGTTAGCCGCGTCAAACTTGTTCGCCCGCGCCTTCTGCGTCGGCGGCGGTCTGTCGAGAGAGGAGTTCGTCGAGTGGTAGCCGGGCAAGGCAAGAACAAAGGATTCGATTCCGCTGGCTTTTGATGATGTAGACGAATTCGCGTGAACACTGACAAACAGGTCTGCTTTCCAGCGCGCGGCAAGTTTCGCCCTTTCCTCCAGTTCGATGAAACGATCGCCGCTTCGGGTCATCCGGACATTCACTCCTGACTTCTCGAGGATTTTCGCCGCTCTGCGTGACACATCGAGCACAACCCGCTTCTCCTGCACCTTGCGTTTCCCTTGCGCCCCAGAATCCTGTCCTCCATGACCGGGATCCAACACGACAGTCCTGTAGCCCTCGTGCCCGAGATAGTCCTGGGCTCGGAATAACGGGTCGATAACCAGATCCATATCCGTCTGAGAAATCGACCAGTATCCCCGCACTCGCTGCACGGGCGCGTTGAGCCATATCTGCACGCCGTTGACGGTCACTTTGCGGCTGTCTGTTTCGAAATCGAGAATGCTCCACTTGCTTCGCATGCTGACCGTGTCTCCGCCCTTGGATATTTTCAGGCCGTAGTGCGTCGCTATGTCCTGCAGGCGGAGGAACATTCTGCCGTCATGGTTAAGCTGTCTCAGCTGTCTCGACGAAGAGGCATTCGCCTTCAGCGTCTGCAGACATAGAGCCGCAAACAAGACAGCGCTGAATATATAGATGGATCTTCGCATGCGAATCCGAACAAGTTGGGCGACAGTGTAGATATCAAATCTTTACGTGGCCAGCCCGCTTTTCCGGCAGTCCGTGAAATCCCATGACCTTGCGCCCGCCGTCATGAGACGACTCACCTCGCCATGCGCGGCTCACGTGAAGTTCGCCCTCCAGAACCGTCAGCCTTCATGATGGAGGGCGAAGCTTGCTGAGCCGCGCACCCGCGCGCCTGCCGGCCGCACACACTATCGGGTTGCTAGTACCGCCCCTTTTGACGTATCCTCGCGAAAAACCTAAGCAGGAGCGATTAAGTCATGGCTGTAGTGAACTGGGACGACGCGCCGCGGAAGGCGCGAGAGCTGTACGAGAAGGGAAACGCAGCTGCGGAGCGTGGAAATTACGACTACGCCATGGATATGTATACAACGGCGCTCGAACTGGCGCCGAAAGTCCTGCGCATACGCGGCGCACTGCGTTCCGCCTCCGTTAAGAAGTTTCTGGACAAGAAAGGCGGGGAACTCACTCACCTGATTTCAAGCATCCAGGGCCTCGCCACCATGATCGGGGCCAGCTCCCAGATAAAGAGCAAACCCGAACAGGCACTCGTCAAATGCGAGAAACTCCTGCGACTCGACCCCGCAAACCAGTCGTTCATCAATCTCTTCGTGCAGGCCGCCATAGCCGCCGACATGACCGAAGCCGCCGTACAGACCCTCGAAATCGGCCGCGAGTTCTATCCGAAAGACACCAAGCTCATCGAAACGCTCGCCAAGCTCTACGCGGAAATCGATGAGACCCAGAAGGCGCGCCAGTGCTATGAGACTCTCGTGCAGATGAAGCCGAAGGATCAGAACTATGTGAAGGCGCTGAAGGATGCCACGGCTCTCGACACGATGAAATCAGGCGGATGGAAAGAGGCCGAGTCCTATCGTGACGTGATGAAGGATGAAAAAGCGGCCACGCTGCTGGAACAACAGTCGAAAGCCGTCAAATCCGATGATGACATCAGATCGCTTATCGCCGAAACGAAGCTGAAGATCGAGCGGGAGCCCGGCAATGTGAACTACAAACGGGCACTGGCCGATCTGTATGTGAAATCGGACCTTTATGCCGAGGCTGAACAGGTTCTTCAGGAGGCATTCGCGAGCACGGGCGGAGCCGATCCGCAGATCGACCGCGCTCTCAGCAACGTAAGAATAAAGCAGTTCGATTTTGAAATCGACTCGCTCGCGCGGGCCGGAAACGCGGCTGAAGCCGAAGCCAGGAAGCAGGAGCGCGATGCGTTTCTGCTGAAGGACTCCGCAGACCGTGTGAAGCGGTATCCGAACGATCTTCAGTTTAAGTATGAGTACGGCGTGCTCCTGTTTGAACACGAGCAGTTCAACGAGGCGGCTCAGCAATTCCAGTTCTCACAGAGGAACCCTCAGAGACGGACACAATCTCTCTACTATCTCGGTCTGTGTTTCGAGCGCAAGGGCCAGCACGACATCGCCATCGAGCAGCTCGAGAAGGCCGCAGCGGAACTGCATACCATGGACAACATGAAGAAGGATATCGTCTATGAGCTCGGACAGATATCGGAGACCATGGGCGACATGGCGAAGGCCGCTGATTACTACAAGCAGATCTATGCGGTCGATATAGGCTATAAAGACATATCGAAGAAGATTGAGCAGGCCTACAAGAAGGATTGATTCACTGAAGGCCGAAATCAAAGTCCGCCTGACTGCAATAACAACGATTCTTCCCGCTATCCTTCTTCTGACTGCTTCCGGATGCAACCGGCCCAGGGCGCAGTCATGCACTCCCGATTACTCTCTTGAGCGTGGAGAGTTCGCGGTCATGGCCTATAACCTCAGCCGATACGGACTGCATGACAGGGACGGCGACGGCCAGGACGACGAGCCCAAACCTCTCGAAGAGCGTCAAGCTGTGGCAGAAGTGATTGCATCGGTTAATCCCGATGTTCTGGCCGTCGAGGAAATCGGCAGTGAACCCGTGTTCGACGAGTTCATGCACAGGCTCGCGGAACAAGGCGTCACCTACGATCACTTTGAATTCCTTCACAGGGGTCGGCACGAGAACAACCTGGCGGTCCTGAGCCGTTTCCCCATCGTTTCGCGGCAATCGCGGACCAACGACTTCTACACGATCGGCGATATCAGTCTGGCGGTTGCCCGTGGATTCATCGATGTGGAAATCGAAGTGAACCCCTCCTACAGATTCCGCCTTGTGACGGCCCATCTCAAATCAAAGGTCTTCCATCAGCTCGGACAGACCGAAATGCGCAGAAACGAGGCGCGCCTGCTAGGAAAACATGTCCGGCGGCTCCTGCGCGAGAACCCGGACCTGAATCTGCTGGTCGTCGGTGATATGAACGACGGATTCAACTCGGCCCCTCTGCTCGCGATCAAAGGTGAACAAGGGGAGTTTCTTGTGGATCTTCGCCCCCTGGATTACACGGGTGATGCATGGACCTGGTTCGGCTCCTGGGGAGACATTTATCAGCGGCTTGACTACCTGCTCGCGAGTCGCGGCATGGTGTCCGAACTGATACCGGAAAAGACGCGCGTTGTCCGAGACCCGCGCACCCACCAGGCCTCCGATCACCGTCCCGTCGTCGCAGTATTCCGCGCTCGCAATGCGAACCATCAGTAGGACCTTTGTCGAGACATCCGCCATTGGAAGCGTCGGATGTTGAACACACCCGAAATTCCACACAATGCGCTCATTTCCGGCATTGATCCGACTCACATTGTGGAGGTATGCTGTTCCGGTGGTGTGTAAACAGTCTCACTGGAGGTCTTGCTGATGCGCTTTTCCGGAACATTCATTCTTCTGACGGCAATGCTGGCGGCCACGGCTGTCCGCGCCAACCTGCTCCACAACGGCAGTTTCGAAGAACAGGCGACTGACAACCCGAAGCGTGCGATCTACTGGACCATGAATGATCCTGACGACCATGGGGACTCCTGGGGCAGCGCGTCGCGCGAGGACTGGCGCGCGATTGACGGCGCCTGCATCGCAACGGTTCGCGGGACGTGGGCCGAGGCCGAAGACTACGGCGGATGGTGGCAGGAAGCCGCGGCATCGGCCGGCAAAACCTATAAGCTGTCGGCATGGTTCTGGGCGGACGGAGACTGGTTCGCGGAGGTCCAGGAAATGAAACTCGAGTTCTGGAACGAAGACCGCAGTCAGATGCTGAGTGACTCCGTGAACGGTCTGAATGTACTCACGAGCGAATGGAGAGAAGAAACTCTTCAAGCCGTAGCGCCCGAGGGCACCGCCTGGGTCCGCGCTGTATTCAACGTCAACAAAGCAGGCAACGCCGGCGCTCTCCAGATCGATAACGTCATTCTCACCGCGATTGAGGAGTGACTGCGTCGCTTAACCTCGATTCCTCGGCCTGAATAACCTTGCATTATCAAGGGCGCCCCTTTATTCTGCGCTGTATGAAGAGGCTATATGAAAACCTCCTGAGGGAGTCCCTCGCCATGTTTCCGTGCGTGGCAATCATTGGCCCACGACAGTGCGGCAAGACCACGCTACTGCATACACTCGGTGACGAATGGAAGTACTTCGACCTTGAGCGCGGTGCTGATATGGAAGTTATTGCGCACGATCCCGACCTATTTCTGCGAATCAACGAGAATTGTGTGGCCATCGATGAAGCCCAGATCCTGCCGGCTCTCTTCCCTGCTCTTCGAGTAGCGATTGACAGCGAGCGCGCCCGAAAGGGCAGATTCGTCATCACCGGATCCAGCTCTCCCGATCTCATGCGGTCTCTGTCCGAGTCACTCGCTGGCCGCCTGGCCGTTATAGAAATGTCTCCTCTGATGTGGGCTGAGGTCCATGGATGCACATCGTCATCGCTGATCGCCGGGATTGCACAGGGCGCAACGGATGCCCCGACACTTATCAAAGGACTCTCCCCACGTGCATCCCTGCCGCAAGCTCTCGATTACTGGTTCCGCGGCGGGTATCCCGAGCCGTGGATCACGGATAGTCCACGTTTCTCTGATCGCTGGACCGATCAGTACATACAAACCTACCTGCAACGCGACGTAGCGCGTCTTTTTCCCGCGCTTGATCACAACCGTTTTCGACTGTTCATCCGGATGCTGGGGGGCTTATCAGGGCAGGTCATCAACATCGCCGAGGTGGCGCGCGCATTGGGCGTCGCTCAACCAACGGCTCGCGACTATTTCGAGATTGCGCACGGGACCTTTGTCTGGCGCAGGCTTCCCGCATTCCATCGCAACACGGCCAAACGCGTCGTCAAGCATGCCAAGGGGTACGTCCGCGACGCGGGGCTCCTTCACCACCTCATCCGCGTTCCCGACCTCGACGGGCTTCAGGGGCATCCGCAGGTGGCCGCCTCGTGGGAAGGTCTCGTGATCGAAGAGATCATCCGACAGTTAAACGTTCTTGCAGTCCCCATCGACGCATCCTTCTACCGGACTGCTGCGGGAGCGGAAGTCGATCTGGTGTGCGAGGGCCCATTCGGCGTCATTCCATTTGAAATCAAACGCGGTCAGCGCGTTGACCTGCGCGACCTCAGGGGATTACGCGATTTCATCAGCGAGCAGGATTGTCCAGTGGGCGTTGTGATCAACAACGACACGGAACCCCGCATCTACGAAGAGAGAATTCTCGGCGTGCCCTTCGTGTATCTGTAACCACTACTCCACCAGCGCTATATCACCGGATAGATGAATGGCGCTGACTTAAGGCCACGACATGCCTTACGGCATTGACTACAAACAATGCGAACTTCATCCATTGTTCGTAGTTAAGCC
>JAHIZV010000228.1 GCA_018814445.1 Verrucomicrobiota bacterium
ACCATAGATCCGGTCCAGTAGCCCACATTGGCCGGTCCATTCTCAAAGGGCCATCCCTGCGAGGTCCAGTGCACCAGGTCCGTGGATACCACGTGATCCCAGGTAAACAGGTGATACTGTCCATTATAGCGAAGGCATCCGGACGGGTCGCCGGGCATATCCAGATGATACCGGGGCCTGTATTCTTCGGGGTCGACTTCCTGCCCGTAACCGATCATGGGTATGGCCCAACAGAGAAGCAGTATGCACATCGGCAGAGAACTGTGTACTCGTCGTCTCAGTAAGTCTTTGTCCATGATAGGCATTCTGCTACTCCCATTCTGATTTCCGGGACAGTCTGAAGAAGACGTGCGAACGCGATGAAGGGCCGAAGACATCGTCCAGCATCTGGTCGGTTATAGTCAGCGTGGAGATCTTATGCGAGCCGCTGACATCGGAATAGGGCGGCTGCGAACCGTTGCCCAGCCAACGGGCGACCAGGTGCGAAGTATCGGGGCCGAGTTCTCCGGGATAGGATATGAGTGCATCTACTTCGTCCGCTGTGGGTGGACCGTCGAAGAGTTGGATGTCGTCGACATAAGCGATGCCCCCGAACGCCACGAAGTCCGCTCCATTGCGCGCACTGCCGACCGCGAAGGCTCCGCCGTCCGAGTTCGCAGCTCCGGAACTGCTGTTGCCTGAGATGGTCTCTTCTCCGTTGACGTAAAGGCGAAGATCTCCCGTGGCGGCGTTGTATCCGCCCGCGACATGATACCACTGGGGTGAGGCCGAGAATAGGGGGACGGTTGCCGACGAAATGGCCGTACCGAAAAAATCGCCCACGGTGCGATCATCCCCACGGACGATCAATTGGATCTGTGCGGCATCCGATCCATTGTTGTCCAGCAGATGTACCTGCCAGGACATACGGGAGTAGAGAGGAACGGAGTCATCAAAACTCATTTCCTTGGTGATGAGGCTGTCAAAAGGATTCAGGTAGGCCGGTTTAACCCAGAAGGAGAAGCCGAAGCTGTTGTTCTGCAGCGCCTCGTCATCTGAGTAGAGCCGACTGGCCGTGCTTCCTTCCACCCAGGTTACCTGCGGCGCGTCGCCCTCGATGCCGGCTCCTATGATCGGATTTGCTGTATCAGCGTCTCTCTCCAAAGGGGTATCAGCCGTAGCATCCAGGACGTCGGCAAATCCTGTGAGATCGGTTGTGGCTTCGACCACATAGTCTTCACCGCTGACGGACTCAAAGCTCAGCGCGTGATCCTCACTGCTGCCATCTATTCCGGCCGACACGATATAGAAGTCGCCCGGTACTGAGGATGCAGGATTTCCGAAAAGGAATGCCGCCTCTTCATCCGAGAGCGGGGCATCATATATCTGCAGGTCTTCCGCGAACATCGTTCCTGCGAAGGCAACAAAGTCACCGCCATTTCGCGCTGTACCCAAGGCGACGGGCCCTCCGTCGGAATTTAGAGCTCCCGGACTGCTGTTGCCTGAAGTGGTTTTCACGCCGTTGACGTAGAGGGTCAAATCGCCCGTTGCGGAATCATAACCGCCGGCGATATGAATCCAATCATCAGCATCGATTTGCAGGGGTATTACGGCCGCGGAGACAGCGTTGCCATGGAAGTCACTGACGCCGCGATCGCTTCCTCGAACGATCAGTTCGACCGGAGCGTAACCTGATCCATTATCTGGCAGGAGTCCGACGGTCCACGCGGTGCGCGAGTATGCGGGTACGGAATCATTGAACGCCATCTCCTTCGAGAGGAGTCGGTCTCCGCCGTTGAGATAAACGGGCCTGGCCCAGAGCGAGAATCCGAAACTATCAGACTGCAGGAGACTGTGATCGGCGTACAGACGTGAAGACACTCCCGGAGGATCCTCAAACTGAAGAAGCGGCGCGAGTCCCTCGATTCCTGCTCCGGAGGGCGGGGTGGCCGTAGCCGCATCTGAGGCCAGCGGGATGCCAAATGGTCCGGCGTCAGCATAGGGCGGAACGAACTCGTTTAAGAGCCAATGTGCCAGTAGCTCCGCTCCCTGCGATGGGAGGGGGGAGAAGAGCAGAACGGCGCAGGCGAGCGCAACCCCAGCGGTGGCGGCGTGGCGAGGATGCCATACATTAAGATTACAGTTCTTCACACCTTGTTCCTCCACACAGGCTAGCGCCCTGACTAATAATCGCCTACGAATGTCATCAGGCAATAAGTGAGTGATAATTATGAATACGCACTTCGGCTAGATATGTAAAGTAAATGTTGTGCATTCGTTTATCTTTATATGGGCAGATGTTGGTACATGTTGCCGTATTGAGCGGCTTCACGGGTCGCCTTAGAGTCTGTTGTACGCGCAAGAACGTGATAACATAGTGCCGTTTATCGGTCGAAAAGGCCAATTCCTCAGGACTCGGATCGTTGCGGGAAAAATATGAACAGATAATGTTGACATAATGTAAAGCATGGTGTTAGAAGAGAGAAGTCTGAGAATGGTGTCGGTGTTTCCGGCGTAAGTATCATGTGTCTTTGTGGGGTAACTGGAAGTCAGCATGAAGGAGAGGATCAAGATGAGCGCTAAGTTCAGAGGAGTAGTTGGTGTCGTTGCAGTGGTGTTCTGTTACATGGCTCTGACCCTGTCGTCATCGGCGACGTTGGTCTCGTATTGGGATATGGACGAAACGAGTTCGCCCTATGCTAACTCGCAAGACGGAGTGAATCCTCTTCTGCAGGATCCGGGTTCGACGACTGCGGGGAGCGTGGGCGGCATCTCCGGCAACGCGGCGTATCTTAACTATCAGGATCCCGGTCCTTCGACGAGAGTCGTGACGACTTCGGATCCTCAGTCGAGCAGTACCTTTGGATTCTCTTTCTTCATCAATCCGCAGTTTGTAGGTGCTGGCGATCAGTTTGTGGCTGCCGAGGCGACCGGCGGTACGATCAGCACGCGAGCGTTCGATTACTGGACCTGGGCTGTACGCGCTGTCACCGTCGGCGGTGGACTGGGATTGGAGTTCATTGTTCGCGGACAGGGCGGTGTGGGCAATGAGGGCTTTGCATCGCAGGTTTCCGGGGAAGTGCTGGCCGACGGCGGCGGGCAGTCGGGTCACTGGTATCACATTGCCGGTGGCTACGATTCCGGAGATGGTTCGATCGACCTGTACGTCCGCGACATGACTGACGATCCGAGTGCCACCGCATACAGCGGTTCGGGCGACAGCGGTATGACGACGCACGGGGCCGGTTTCTCGCTCGGAACGACCGCCTATAACGGCGGCTATGTCAATTTTTCGGCCGGCACATATATAGATGAAGTCAGTCTTTACGACAGCACGTTGACGGCACTGGATGTAGCAAATATCGAGTCCGCAGTTCCCGAGCCGAACACGATGATCCTGCTGGCTGTGGGCGGACTTCTGGTTTCGCGCAGAGTTCGGCGGCGACGCAGCTGATGAGGCCATCGGTTCTCAAACTGACGGCGGCAGCTGTTCTATTCGTTGTCGCCATTCTGTTTGCCGGAAGATGCTCAAAGCCAAAGCTTCCTCCGCTCAACACAAGTCGGCATTCAGACGTCGGGTGCGCGATGGCTGAAGAAACATCCCGATTGCTTGAGGGGCGGGGCTCGGTCGTGGCCATCGTGCCGAAGGCGTCGTTTTCCATGCCGCTGGTGGATGCGCAATTCAAATCGTTCAGGAAGCACTTGCCCAAAGGAATCACGTTGGAGGCCGTCGAGTCGATCCGTCTTGAAGAGGTGGGGCCGCTCGAGGGTCTGTTGACCCCGGATATTTACCTGCGAGTGGCCGGTGAGCACATCACAGCCGATGCGATTGTGTCTTTTGTAGGCCTAGGTGTTTTCTCTGAATCGGATCTTGCACGAGTAGAAGCTGAAATGCCTCCGCTGCACGTGATTTCGGTCAATGTGCGGGTTCCGCTGCATCTTCTCGAGGAAGGCGTTATTGAAGCCGCCGTCGTGCCGCGCGGAAGCATGGGGGTAATCGGCCACCGTGCATCGGTGGCATCCGTTTCGGAATCTTTCAATCGTCTGTATGAGATTATCAGCACAGATCGTCTCTGAAATGCGGAATTCTAAATAGGAGAACAGACTTCGGTGATGAACGCCAAGACCATCCTTTTGTCTCTAACCATGCTGGCTCTCTCCGCCGGACTCATTCAGGCGCAGGGGACAGAGTCCGTCATTAATGTGGACTTTCAACCTGGCCCAAGCGGGTCTGCACATTCGACGACCTACACGGGGTCAGGCGCACTGGATGATGCCGATCATGATTTCTGGAACGCCGTGGAGCCGCCTGTTGACGGGTATGCGTCCTCATGGGGATCGGGTGGTAATTTCAGTTTTGTCGGCACGTACTCGTTGGGAGCGCTGCTTGATTCTGAGGGGGCGAAGACCCCTGTCGAAGTGAGCATCAGTGAGGGTGTGCCGCGAGGTACAACCTTCGCGGTGAATCCCGAGAATCTCTGGGCCTTTGAGCATGTTGCAGACGACGCAAAAGATTTGATGAAAGATTACCTAATCGCCCCGGGCGGCGGCACGAATCTGGTGGTTATCAGTCCTCTCGTTCGTGGCGCCCGATATACGCTCTATCTCTACGGTGCAGGCGATCAGGATGCGCATCAGACAGCCTTCACGGTCGGCGGTCTGACAAAGACCACGGAGGGCGTTCCGAACGCCAGTCACGATATGCGCAACGGCGGTGACTACGTTGTCTTTGAGAATGTCGAGGCCGTCGATGGGTCCCTGTCGATTCTTTATGTCGGCGCCGGGTCCAGCCGTGACGGGAACTTCAATGGATTCCAATTGAAAGGTAAACTGCCCGATATGGATGCTGACTCACCGGGGGGAAACGTGCCGTGAAGAACCTGCGTCACACTACGTCCGAACCGGGTACGAACGAGGGCGGATTCACACTCATCGAGCTACTGGTGGTCATTGCGATCATCTCGATTCTCGCGGCGCTCATGACTCCGATTGTGGGCAGTGTGCGCGGCAAAGCTCAGGCCATGCAATGTCAGAATAACGTGCGTCAGATTCTTCTCGCCCGACAGATGTACGTGGGTGACAACTACGGGAACATGGTCCCCTGCCGCCCAGCTTGGCCGGACGACCCGAAGGGGTACTGCACTTGGCGCTGGCTTCTCAAGGAGATGTACGGTTTGGGTGAGGCGGTGTTCGTGTGTCCGTCTGCCCCAAACTCCTACACGGAAGCCGGAAGGCCGGAGCCATTCGCCCCGGGAAAGAGTGACGTGAATGCAAACTATGCCCACGTTGGAGAGGTATTCGGGAATGACTCACAATCGCGGAGGATTTCTCTCATTCCCGAGGTAAGCCAACAAGTCGAGTTGGTTGAGGCTCGTGATTACTGGTCGGATATGAATATGGGCAGCTTCGGCTGGGTATGGGCTGACGGATATGGAGTTTATGGATATTGGCATGCGGGGAAGACAACCATTGGATACGGCGACGGTCATGTGGAACTGAAGAAGCTTGGGGCGACGGTTACGCCCCGTTGCCAGTGGGACACCCCGGCAGGTCCACATGACGGGGCTACGCATCCTGAATACGCCGCCATGCTGGAGATGTACAAATAGGGTTGACTACATCCGCAGACCGGGACTCAAGACACGCCAATGAACAAAGCACGGGACAATCTGCTTGAGATCAACGATCTCGCAATAGCATTTCACACTGACGATGGTCTTGTGCCTGCTGTCAGTGATGTCAGCTTCTCGGTTCCGGCCTGCAAGACCGTTGCCCTTCTCGGGGAAAGCGGTTGCGGCAAGAGTGTCACCGCCCGGGCCATCATGAACTTCATTGAAGCCCCCGGCCGACTGGAGAAGGGGAGCATTCGTCTGCGCAGAGACGAAGGATGGGTAAGCATTCTGGACCTGAACAAGAGCGGGGAAGAAATGCGCCGCATCCGCTGGAAGGAAATTTCAATGATCTTCCAGGACCCCATGAATTCTCTGACACCCGCATATACAGTCGGCGACCAGATCGTGGAAGCGATTCGTCTTCACCGGAAGCTGAGTGAAGAAGAGGCCCGGCAGATCGCGATCGATCTTCTCGCCGAGGTGGGTGTTCCTGCCCCTCAAAGGCGCGTGGACGACTATCCGCACCAGATGTCGGGAGGCATGTGCCAAAGAGCGATGATTGCCATGGCGCTCTCCTGCAACCCGCGTCTCATTATCGCGGATGAACCCACGACAGCGCTTGATGTGACCATTCAGGCGCAGGTGCTGGAGTTGCTGAGGAAGACGCAGCGGGTCCACGAGACTTCGATTCTCCTGATTACTCACGACATGGGCGTGGTCGCCGAAATGGCCGATGAGGTGGTTGTCATGTACCTGGGCCGCATCGTTGAGAAAGGGCCGGTTCGCGAGGTCTTCAACCATCCGAAACATCCCTACACACAGCGTCTTTTTGCCAGCGTTCCGCGGCCTGATATCTCCCGGGACACGGACCTTCCGAGTATACCGGGAGCAGTCCCGGATCACCTTCATATCCCGGAAGGCTG
This sequence comes from Verrucomicrobiota bacterium, assembly GCA_018814445.1. Classification (GTDB taxonomy): domain Bacteria; phylum Verrucomicrobiota; class Kiritimatiellia; order JAHIZV01; family JAHIZV01; genus JAHIZV01. Next base: position 6,515 of record JAHIZV010000228.1, read on the forward strand.
TCCGTTCAGGGGACGCTGTCATGAGGAAATGAAGATCTGCGCACGTGCCCCTGTGGAAGTGACCGTGTCTCCTGAACACACTGCGGCCTGCTGGCTCCACCTGGAGGATGATTCGTGAGTCGGGAAGCCGAAAAGAAGCATAGCTCAACGGGTGATGTGATCGTCCAAGCCCGGGATCTGAAGAAATGGTTTCCGATCAAGCGCGGCATTTTTCGCAAGACGGTAGGACATGTGCGCGCAGTAGACGGAGTCGATCTCGACATCTATGCGGGGGAGACCTTCGGGATCGTCGGGGAAAGCGGTTGCGGAAAAACGACACTGGTGCAGACGCTGCTTCGATTGACTGAGCCGACCGGCGGCGAGATTCGGATGCGATTGGACGGGGAACTGAAGGATCTCTGCGCTCTCGATGAGAAGCAGCTTCGCAAGGCTCGGCGTAATGTGCAGATGGTGTTTCAGAATCCCGCGTCATCAATGAGTCCGCGTCTTTCGGTTGCGGACGTCATTGCTGAGCCGCTGAAGATTCATGGCGTAGGCAATCCAAAGGAGCGGGAGGCCCGTGTCGCGGAGTTGCTGAAAGCCGTCGGTCTCAATCCATATCATGCCAGACGGTATCCCGGCTCGTTTTCAGGCGGTCAGCGTCAACGCATCGGCATCGCGCGGGCGCTTGCTCTGAATCCGCAGATCGTGGTAGCCGACGAACCCGTTTCGGCTCTCGATGTTTCCGTTCAGTCGCAGATTCTCAACTTGATGAACAGCCTGCGCGAACAGTTCGGGCTCACCTATATCTTCATCGCGCACAACCTGAACGTGGTGAAATATCTGAGCGATCGTATCGCCGTGATGTACCTGGGTGCGGTGGTGGAGATCGGCGAGGCAGATGAGGTTTACGAGAAGCCTTGCCATCCTTACACGGCCACCCTTATGCAGGCTGTGCCGGTTACACATCCCGATCACCGCATCGAAGAGCGCGCCGTTATCGAAGGGGATCTTCCCGATCCGGCCTCGCCGCCTTCAGGCTGCAGATTCCATCCGCGCTGTCCGTTTGCCGGAGAACGGTGCCGCAATGAGCGTCCGGTGCTTCGCGAGATTCGCCCGGGTCACCTCGCGGCATGTCACCTCAGCGAGGAACTGGAGTTGAAAGGCGGTGCGATGTGAGGGGCTCACGCGATCTCTTCTTCCTCTTTGCCCTGCTCCTTCTCGCGGCGTGTTCCCGACAGCAGAACGGTGGGGACGCTGAAGTATATCTCAAGTACACGCCGGATGAGAACCGCGCTATGAAAGAGGCGCCCATGCTCGCCGAACAGGTGAAGCGCGGCGAACTGCCTCCGCTGGAGGAGCGCCTGCCTGAAAACCCGATGGTCGTTGACGTGGTCGAGGAGCCCGGCCTCTACGGCGGAACCTGGAGGAAGTACGAAACGTATGGCGGATTCGAGATCATGCGCCTTCTGAACAGCTACTATCCATTGACCCGGTGGAATCCGGAAGGAAACGGAATCATCCCGGGGGTGGCCTCATCATGGGAATACTCGGACGACGGACGGGCTTTCACGCTGCACCTTCGCAAGGGCGTGCGATGGTCAAGCGGAGAGCCCTTTACCTCGAAAGACATTCTCTTCTGGTGGGGGCTCTGTCAGGACGATCGCATCGGAATGATTCCGCCGGAGTGGTCACGTTTCGGCGATGAGGTCATGGAAGTAACGGCACCTGACGACTACACCGTCGTCTTCAGCTATCCGACCCCGTTCTATTTTGTTGAGATGGCTCTCGCCACCGGCTTCTGGACTCCCGAGAATATGTTGCTTCCCGCTCATTACCTGAAGCAGTTCCATCCCGACTTCAATCCCGAGTATACGGACTTCACCGAGTTCAACCGTAAGAACAGTGTGCCGGTCAATCCGGATCGCCCGACACTTGGTCCATGGCGGCTGATCTTCATCTCCGGAACCGCCGATCGTGCGGTGTTCGAAAGGAATCCCTATTACTACGGTGTCGACCCGGCAGGACGGCAGCTCCCGTACATAGACCGCATCGAGGCTATCCGCGTTCAGAGTCAGGAGTCCGGTGTACTGTATGCGATATCCGGGACAGTCGATGCGCAGTTCCGTGGGATCAACTTCAGCGACTACGCGATCCTTAAACGGTTTGCCGATAAGGGGGATTACAGAATCCGCACATGGGAAGAGGGAACAGCCGCGTGGCACGGCATCTTTCCCAACCTGGATCAACCAGATCCGGAGCGACAGAAGCTGTTCAGGAACCAGGACTTCCGGCGCGGTCTTGCGGTGGCGGTTAACCGGGAGCTGATCAACCAGGTTGTCTGGAATGGACTGAGCCGGCCGCAGGCGGCAGCTATCACGGATGAGTCGTGGCACTTTCAGTCGCCGCGGGGTCAGGACGTCCTTAAGCGCTGGATCACGAAGTGGTCAGACTATGATCCTGAAAAAGCCAATGCATATCTTGATGCGGCGGGATTGGCTGAACGCGATGCGGAAGGATTCCGCATGTACAACGGCAAGCCGCTCGAGATCAAACTGGAATTCTCGAGTCAGGTCTTCTCCGCCGAGGAAGCGCCGCTGATCGAAGCGGACTGGGAAAGAGTGGGCATCCGGACGCTGGCGCGCCGGGCGACTGATCTCGATCTGTGGTCGCGCATACCTATCGGCGAATACGACTTCTACATGCAGCATACCTCCGAGTTGGATCTCTTCACGTTCCCCGGCTACGTCTTTCCGGTGTTCGACAACACCTGGCATCCGCGCACGGGCCGTTACTACAAAACGGGCGGCAGGGAAGGCGTAGAACCCCAGGGCTTCATGAAGACGCTGATCGATATTTACGAGCAGTGCAAACGTGAACCGGATATTGAAAAGCGACACGGCCTTGTGCTGGACGCGATCGAACTGCAACTGGAGGAGGGGCCGTTCATGATCGGAACAAGCGGACGACAGAAGACACTGGTCGTCACGAAGAACTACTTCCGTAACGTGCCTGAGACGGGCATTCTTGGTCCCTGGGCGATCAGTCAGCCTGGCTCTAAATTCCCCGAGCAGTTCTTCTTGGATAAGAGTCATCTTTATGAGGGGAGGGAGTAAGGTCATGCTCAGTTATATTCTCCGCCGGTTGATGATCTTCCTTCCGATGCTACTGGCTATTTCGGTGATCTCGTTCGTCATCATCCAGCTGCCGCCGGGCAGCTTCCTTGAACAGAAGATCATCCAGCTTCAACAGTTCAGCGGCGGCGATGCCTCCGCAATGGTGCAGGTGGAACAGTTGAAGAAGCGATACGGTCTCGATCAACCGATGCACATTCAGTACTTCCGTTGGATCAAGGGCATCGTGACAGAGGGCGATTTCGGGGAGTCGTTCGCCTACGATAAGGAAGTGAACGAAGTTATCTGGAGCTACATCGGGTTCACGGTGCTGATCTCTACGACGAGCCTCGCGCTTGTCTATCTCATCGCCATTCCCCTCGGTTGTCTGGCAGCCCTGAAGAAATACAGGTGGCAGGACAACATGGTCAGCGCGATCAGTTTCATCGGGATGTCCATACCCGAGTTCCTTCTGGCGCTGTTCCTGGTGGTGGGTGGTCTATTCTGGCTGGATTACGCATTCATCGGTTTGTTCTCACCCGAATTCTACTTTGCCCCCTGGAGCTGGGCTAAGTTCACCGACCTCCTCAAGCACCTGCCGGTCCCGGCGGCGGTTGTTGCGATCAACGGGACGGCGGGCCTGATGAGAATCATGCGCGGCAGCATGCTCGAAGTGCTCGGGCAGCAGTATATCATGACGGCGCGAGCCAAGGGCTTGCCCGAGAAGAAGGTCATCGGCAAACACGCACTCCGCATGGCGATTAACCCCCTTCTTTCGATTCTCGGAATGAGCCTCCCGGGTCTGCTTTCCGGTTCGGCGATTATCTCGATCGTGATGAACCTTCCTACGGCGGGCCTCTTGCTTTTTGAAGCCCTCGAAACGCAGGACATGTATCTCTCAGGAACGCTCATTCTGATGTTCAGCCTGATGCTGCTGATCGGCAACCTGTTGGCTGACATCGCATTGGCTATTGCTGACCCGAGGATCCGGTATGAGTAACCATCTCCGTCAGAAGATTCACGCCGACGGCGTCGTCCGGATCGAAGACCAGGACGAGCCGGACGTTGCGTACCTTACGCAGGGACAACTGGCATGGAGACGGTTCAAGAAGTCGCGCCTCGGCTTTTGCGGCGGTGTATTGGTTGTCCTGCTCTACCTGTCCGCGCTGTTCGCCGGCTTCCTTTCCCCGTTCCACCACAGTTCATCTTCGGATCAGCGGGTACACGTTCCGCCGCAAATGCCGCACGTCTTCGACGAGGACGGAATACATGCACCTTTTGTCTATGACTACACGTTGACGTATTCCGATGATCGTCTCGATCGGGTCTACAAGGTGGACAGAACGAAACGCCATCCGGTCAAACTCTTTGTTCGCGGCGACAGCTACAAGTTCCTGGGATTATTTGAAACGGACAGGCATCTGTTCGGAACCGAGGAGATTTCATGGTTCCCGCTCGGTACCGACAAGCTTGGCCGTGACCTGCTTTCCCGCATGCTCTACGGCGGACGTATTTCCCTGACGATCGGGTTGGTCGGCGTCATCATTACGACGATCCTGGGAACCATCATCGGAACAATATCCGGTTTCTTCGGTGGATGGATCGACGCATTGATCCAGCGTTCGATCGAGTTGCTCATGGCTTTTCCGGGCATTCCCTTGTGGATGGCTTTAGCGGCCGCCTTGCCTTCGCACTGGAGTCCCCTGCAGGTGTACTTCGGTATCATCACGATTCTGTCGATCATCGGGTGGGGCGGGCTGGCCCGGCAGATCCGCGGCCTGGTACTGGCCTATCGCGAGGCGGATTACGTCCGGGCAGCGGTGTCTTTCGGCGCGAGCCGGAGATATGTCATCTTCAAACACCTGATTCCGGCCTGCTACGGCTACCTGATTGTCATTGCGACACTGGCTATTCCCGGCACGATTCTGGGAGAGACTGCTTTGAGTTTTCTCGGCCTCGGTATTCGCCCCCCTATGACAAGCTGGGGCGTCCTGCTGGAAGAGGCCCAGCACATCCGTGTTATCGTCCAGTTTCCGTGGCTGCTGCTGCCTGCCTTGCCTGTTCTCTTGACCGTCGTATCCTTCAACTTTCTCGGCGACGCACTTCGCGATGCCATCACCCCGGAGAAGTAGATTCACATGAAACGATTCCTTCTGATTCTCGCACTATGCACTGTATCCGCATCCCTTGTGTTCGGGGGTTCCGGTCGCCAGGACGTCCTCAAGTCTGCCATGGCGGCCTGGCAACTGGGCAACGGCGGCGCCGGTGCGGAGCACGCGCTCGAGATCGGCGGCAACGTTAAGTTGGACATCCCGGCCCGGGGCGCAGGCGCCGGAACGGGAACGGTCGCAAGGCTCGATTCGGGTTGGTTCGATGCGGGCAGTGAAATCAACGTCAAAGGCAACCAGATTACAGTCTTCCTGAGACTGCGCGATCCCCACGGGCAATGGATGCACGCATTGATGGCCAAACGAGGCACGCATGAAACGATCAATTTCAATCTGTTCAGTGCCGACTTTGAACACACGCAAGGGCCGGACATCGGTTTCGAGTTGCACACCGACGAAGGCCTCGCCACGTGCAGTTTTCCTGTTTCCCGCACGCAGCCGCTTGCCTGGCACGATATGGTCGGACGTTATGACGGCGAGTGGATCGAGCTTATCTGCGATGGCGTTGTCATGGATCGTGTTCGCTGGAGGGGCAATCTGACGCAGAACGAGGAACCGCTCCTCATCGGCGCCCAGACCAGCAGAGGAGAAGTAGAAGCCCCTTTCACAGGGGAGGTCGAAGAGGCTGCCGTTTGGAGTCGGGCCTTGAGCGACGAAGAAGTGGCCGCGTTGTCGCGCAAAGACAGTCTTGAGTCGCACGCGGATGCTCCGCCGAAGTCCGATCCGTACAAGTCACCCATTCATTACCGTCCGCCCGTGGTGAAAATGGGTGATACGATTCCTTTCTACTGGGACGGCGAGTACCACGTCTACTATCTGCGCGCGACGGCTAAAATGGCTTGGGGTCATATCGCCTCCACGGACCTTGTCAACTGGACCGAGCTGCCGTATGCCCTGATTCCCGATGGCGATCCGAGCGGCCCGGCAGGTGAGAACTGCGGCACCGGCAGCATTATCGAAAAGGACGGTATCTTCCACGCGTATTTCACAGGCTGGAACCCGCGCAATCCCGACGGTCGGGAGATGGCCGTGCATGCGACCAGCACGAACCTGATTGATTGGGTTAAACACCCGGAACATATCTGCGCTCCCGATGGAGTCATCTACAGAAAGCGGCCCGACGACGACTTTCGTGATCCGTACGTTTTCTGGAACGAAGAGGACGAATGCTACTGGCTGTTGATTTTTACGCACGATGCCAGAAACAACGCTCCGGTAGTCGGAGCCTTCACCTCGACGGACCTCGAGAGCTGGACCGCGCGCGAGCCGATCAAGAGCTTCGCGGGTCAGGAGTGTCCGGACTATTTCAAGATCGGCGACCGGCACTACCTGATTGGGGCATTCCGGTACGGATACGCCGAAGAGGCCGGGGGGCCGTATCGGACGCCTGCCAATGCCTATCTTGAGACGCCCTTGCTCTATGCCGGCAAACGGATGTTCGACGGCAAACGACACGTCTGGACCTCGTGGTTCCGTGATCTGGCTGGTGAGAAAGACGACGGCGCGTTCATCTGGGGCGGTTCACAATGCCTCCCGCGCGAAGTCTATGCGGGTTCCGACGGCCTTCTGTACATGCGGCCCGTTGATGAAGTCACAGCGGTCTTTGAGAAGACTGTTCTCGATCTGACAAACGAACCGCCGGTCAGTCCCGCCGCAGAATGGAAACGGGAAGATAGTGTGCTGTTAGGGCATGCCGAGCGAACCGGCTCTCAGCAGGTCTTTGATGTACCCGATAACTACATGATGCAGTGCCGCATGCAACTTGATCCGGGCGCGGAATTCACGGTGGTGTTCAGAGAGCAGGAAGGGAGCGGATACGGCTACAAGCTCGTTATTCGTCCAGACAAGAACGAAGCCGAGATCAACAGCCGCAGTTTCAGCTACCCGCGTTTCTGTGAAGTGGATGCGAGCGAGCCGATTACCATCCAGGCTTTCGTTCAGGGCTCCATGATCGAGACGTTCATCAATGACAAGTACGCCTTCAGCTGTCGTGCGTATGATTTCGCCGGCGGGCAGCTGGGTCTGAATGTGTCCGGCGGCAGCGTCGAAGTTCAGGAACTCAGTGTGAAGGTGCACAAATGTGATCGGCCGGGGTCTCCATCGCAGGGCTGTGTTTCCTGATGGCTATGTCGGCGAACTTGATAGCGGGGCCCTACACCGAACGGTATCGCCCGCAATGTCATTTCTCGCCCAGGGAGGGATGGATCGGCGATCCTGATGGATGTATTCGCTATCGAAATCTGTATCACCTGTTCTGGTGGGGACATGCCGTCTCAGAAGACCTTGTTCACTGGAATGAGTTGCCGTGGCCGATGAAGGGAGATGACGGCAGCTTCGACTATTATACCGGGTCGGTTGTCGTGGATGAGCGGAACACCAGTGGTTTCGGCGCGGAGACGAATTCTGCGATGGTCGCTGTCTATACCGCGCATGAGCGTAAAGGCGGCCGGCAGACCCAGAGAATCTCCTACAGCACGGACTATCGCAATTTTCACTACTACCGTAAGAATCCCGTGCTGGACATTGGCAGCAGATCCTTCCGTGATCCTGATGTGTTCTGGCACGAGTCCACGGAGAAATGGGTCATGGTTGTGGCGCTCCCGGACCAACACACATTCCGTTTCTTCTGTTCCGATAACCTCAGGGAGTGGCGGCCGTTGAGTGACTTCGGTCAGATTGGTTCCCGTGACGGTCTGTGGGAGGTCCCGCACCTCTTTGAAATGCAGGTCGAAGGGGAAGAAGGAAAGACGAAATGGGTCCTTCTGTGCAGCGTGAGCCCGAACCGGGTTCAGTATTTCGTCGGAGATTTTGATGGAAGGAAGTTCACACTGGACCCGGCCATGGCTGCGGAGCTGGAGCCGGGGCCTGTTCCGTCCGGGCAGGTGCTGTTCGATTTTGAGGCTACGGCGGACGGTTGGAAGAGAACCGGTAGTGCATTCGGCGCGCGGCCTGTCCGTGGCTCGCTTCCGAAACAGCAGAAGGTGTTTGGGATTGAAGGGAGGGGCTACAGCAGTTCCTACCACGGCGGCGACCGCGCAACCGGGACGCTGACGTCGCCCTCGTTCCCGATCACGCGTGATTTCATCAACTTCAAAGTGGCGGGCGGCCGCGGTGATGATGAAATGAGCGTGAATCTCGTTGTCGATGGCGAAACAGTGAGAAGCGCTTCAGGACGCAACAGCGAGACGCTTCTGTGGAGAAGCTGGGACGTCGCCGATCTTAAAGGAACGCAGGCGCAGATCAGACTCGTTGACCGCGGCACCGATGACTGGGGTCATATCATGGCTGACCATTTCATGATTTCCGACGCTCCGGTGTCGTCTCAGAGAAGGGATGCCTTCTGGCTGGATTACGGGCCGGATTTCTTCGCGCCGCGAACATTCCGGAATTATGACGAAGAGAAGATGCCCGTCACACTGATAGGCTGGATGGGCAATTGGGAGTACGCCAATGCGGTTCCGACATCCTGGGGGCGCG
>JAHIZV010000229.1 GCA_018814445.1 Verrucomicrobiota bacterium
GGTGAGTGTTGAAGGAGGCAGGCCTAGATATGCCAGTGTTAGGGTGTTGCCTAGCCTCACCAGACAAGAAATACAAGGAGCATTTGTGGATATGTTCGAACCTGACTCCAGCGTCGTTACTTACGGACTTCTGGCCTACACACTAGCTCGTATGAAATACGAGGGGAACGTCAAGACAATCGGTGACCCAAGGACCGCTTCTGAAAAGCTGCCCTTTGTCCACAGCCTAGTCACAAACGTCAATGCGACCATCAGTGGGACCCACCGTGGCGTTTCTAGACAAAGGACCCAAGACTACATTGCGGAGACCTGCTGGAAGTTCTGCGAGGTATGGAAGGAAGGGGATCCTTTCGATAGGCTGTTGTGCATGTGCACTTGCTCCAAGAGCGTTGCATAAATCAACTTGAGATGATACTTTGCGAGTGTCTTTCTTTGGAACATGTACGACTTGATGTTGGAGTTGACCCGCTTTCGTTGACACCCTGGAATGAGACACGATGGATGTCTTGAGAAGGGAGTCAACATGGCAAGGGAAAGAGCCTATCCTCCTGAATTCCGTGCTGAGGCCGTAAGGCTTTACCGCGTAGGCGGTCGTACACAGAAGGAGACTGCAGAGGAGATCGGTGTCAGCGCATGGACCCTGTCCCGCTGGGTACGACGGGCCGACATCGACGATGGCAAGGCGGCGGGGCTCACGAGCGAGGAGCGAGATGAGCTCCGCCGCCTTCGCAAAGAGAACCGTATCCTCAAAGAAGAAAAAGAGATCCTTAAGAAAGCAGCGCTTTTCTTCGCCCGGGAGACCGATCAGCCCAAATGAAGTTTCAACTGATCGCTGAAGAGAAGACACATCATCCCGTCTCCCGGCTTGCGTGCGTGCTCGATGCGTCGCGCGCCGGCTACCACGCCTGGGAGAAGCGAGAGCTCTGCCCAAGAAAGACCGAGGACGAGCAGCTCAAGGTCCGCATCAAAGAGATCCATACTGGTTCCTTCGGAATCCATGAAGCCCCACGCGTTCATGCAGAGCTCGCCGACACCTACGTGATCAACGTCGGCAAGAAGAGGGTGGCCAGATTGATGCAGGAAATCGGCATCCAGGGCGTTTCCAGAAGGGGAAAGCGCAAGGGAAAGAAGAGCACCGCGGAGATGCCGGCAGCCCCCGATCTAGTGATGCGCAACTTCACCGCCACTCGACCGAATGAGCTCTGGGTGGCAGATATCACCTACATCTCCACCTGGGAGGGTTGGCTCTTCCTGGCCGCCATCATCGACGTTTGCACCAAGCGCTGTTGCGGATGGTCGATGAGGAACGATCTGACGGCAGACTTGGTCGTCGACACTCTGGGAATGGCTGTCACCCTGAGAAGGCCCGGTCCCGGGACAGTCCACCACTCCGACAGAGGCAGCCAGTACGGATCACTAGCCATCGGGAAGACGCTCAGGGACTCTGGGCTGATGCGCTCGATGGGCAGCGAGAGCTTCATGGCAACGATCAAGACAGAGCTGATCTACCGCAACCGCTTCAAGACCAAGGATTAGGCCCGACTTGCCGTCTTCAGGTACATCGAGGGCTTCTACAATCCAGTAAGAAGGCATTCGGCTTTGGGGCACAAGAGCCCGGCGGAATATGAGAAAATACTGATGGCAACAGGAGGGACGGCGACCGCGGTCGCCGTCACAGGTTAAGGTGTCAACAGAAACGGGGCAACATCAAAGCTAAGAGGCGGTGTTGTAGTGGCTATTAAGAAATCAGAGCTTTATTCATCGCTTTGGGCAAGCTGCGATGAACTTCGAGGTGGTATGGATGCCAGCCAGTACAAGGACTATGTTCTGTTCATGCTGTTCATCACGTATATCTCCGATAAATACGCCCACTCCGACGACTTCGCGCCACCGGTGACCATTCCGCCGGAAGCCAGCTTTCAGGACATGGTCGAGCTCAAAGGCAAGAGCGACATCGGCGACAAGATCAATAAGCAGATCATTCAACCGTTGATCGACAACAATCCCCGTCTGGCGCGCAGCGACTTTCCCGACTTTAACGATCCGAACAAGCTCGGCGAAGGAAAGGCGATGGTGGACCGACTCACCAACCTTGTGAGCATCTTCGAGAAGCCCGAACTGGATTTTTCCAGGAACCGCGCTGATCACGACGACATCCTGGGCGATGCCTACGAGTACCTGATGCGACACTTTGCTTCTGAGAGCGGTAAAAGCAAAGGTCAGTTCTATACGCCTTCCGAGGTCAGCCGTATCATCGCCAAAGTCATCGGCATCTCGCCGCAGAATACTGTTGCTTCCACGACCGCGTATGACCCGACTTGTGGATCAGGATCGCTGCTTCTAAAGGTGTCTGCTGAGGCTGGCAAACATATTACGCTCGAAGGGCAGGAAAAGGACGTGACCACCGCCGGCCTCGCCCGCATGAATATGATTTTGCACGACTTTCCGACCGCCAACATCCTCAATGGCAACACGCTCGCCTCGCCCAAGTTCAAAGATAGCGAGGAGTTGCGCACGTACGACTTCGTCGTTGCCAATCCGCCGTTTTCGGACAAGACTTGGAGCACTGGCCTCACGCCGTCAAGCGACCCATACCAACGCTTTGAATGGGGAGAGCCACCCGCCAAACAGGGCGACTATGCCTACCTCCTGCACATCATCCGTTCGATGAAAAGCGCAGGCAAAGCAGCCTGCATTCTGCCCCATGGTGTCCTGTTTCGTGGTAATGTCGAGGCCGCCATTCGAAAGCGGCTTGTCTGCTCAGGGTATCTGAAGGGGATTATAGGGCTGCCTGCCAACCTCTTTTACGGTACCGGCATTCCGGCCTGTATTCTTGTGCTCGACAAGGAGAATGCTCCAGCCCGCAAGGGCATCTTTATGATCGACGCCTCAAAAGGCTTCATCAAGGACGGCAACAAGAATCGTCTTCGCGAGCAGGACATCCATAAGATTGTGGATACATTTACCAGGCAGGCGGACACTCCCCGCTATGCCCGCATGGTGCCCTTCGATGAGATAGCCGACGAAAAGAATGACTACAACCTCAATCTGCCGCGTTACATCGACAGTACTGAGCTGGAGGACATTCAGGACATTGACGGCCACCTGCGCGGGGGTATCCCCGATCAAGATATTGATGCTCTGGATGCCTATTGGCAGGTGATCCCCGGCGTCCGTGATGTGGTGTTCGAAGGAGCGGGCCGTCCCGGCTATTGCCAGTTGCGCTTACCGATCACCAAGGTCAAGTCGTCCATTCTGGGCCATAACGAGTTCGCTACTTTCAAGGCAACTGTGACGGACATATTTGATAGGTGGCGCTCTGCCAATACGTCAGCCCTAAAGGGCTTCGACGAAGAAGGCCACCCGAAGGCGCTGATCGAAACCATCGCCGAAGAACTGCTGACGAACTTCCGTGAAGCAAAACTGCTTGACGCCTATGACGTCTATCAGCATCTCATGGACTACTGGGCTGATACCATGCAAGACGATTGCTACCTGATCGCCGCCGATGGCTGGGTGGCCAAGACGCACCGCGTTATGGAAAAGGTTAAGAGCGGCAAGAAGAAGGGCGAGATGAAGGACAAGGGCTGGGCCTGCGACCTGA
>JAHIZV010000230.1 GCA_018814445.1 Verrucomicrobiota bacterium
AGGGAGATTATGCGTATGGCGTCTGGGGAGACGGCTCGTTCATCTACTTGGCCAATTACTCCGGTGGACTGCACACGTACTCTTTGGACGGTTCGGGCAACCTGACCCATATCGACTCCCACGATCAGGGAGGTTTTGCGGCTGGCGTATGGGGAGGCGACTCGTTCATATACCTGGCGAATGGCGATGACGGGCTCCACACCTACGCCCTCGAAATCAGCGATATCCAGATCGGGGATGCCAACGCGGACATTCACGTTCAGGGGGGGCTCTCCGGGGACGGTTCGGGGCTTTCAGGAGTTGTACCGGCTGACAATTCCGTCACCAGCGCCAAGATAGCCGGGGGAGCTGTAACGGCGGAGAAGCTGGCGGGAGATCCCGTAATTTACGGCTTAACAACCATCACCAACCCGACCCCCGAGGTGTATGATTACTTTGGCAGATCGGTCGCGGGCGTGGGCGGCGATAAGTTTCTTGTTGGCGTTCCTGACGACGACCAGGGAGCCACGAATGCCGGAGTCGCCCATCTCTACCGGGCCGACGGCACGTTCCTCATGACCGTCACCAATCCTACCCCCGCAGCAAGTGACAGGTTCGGCTTCTCGATCGCGGGTGTGGGCAGCGACAAGTTCATCGTCGGCGCGCATTTGGACGACCAGGGGGCCACGGATGCCGGAGTTGTCCATCTTTACCAGAATGACGGCACCTTCCTCATGACCCTCACCAATCCCACCCCCGATGTGGATGACGATTTCGGCGTCTCGGTCGCAGGCGTGGGCAGCGACAAGTTCATCGTCGGCGCCTACAGGGACGACCAGGGAGCCACGGATGCCGGAGTTGCCCATCTCTACCATGCCGACGGCACCTTCCTCATGACTCTCACCAACCCGATCCCCGCGGCGAGTGAACATTTCGGCTATTCGGTTGCCGGGGTGGGGCGCGACAAGTTCCTCATCGGTGCTCACGGGGTCGCCCATCTCTACCAGGCCGACGGCGCCTTCCTTATGACCATCACCAATCCCTTGGCAGGTGGCCTTTTCGGCTATTCGGTTGCTGGGGTGGGTAGCGACAAGTTCATTGTTGGTGCTCGCGACGCCTCTGTGGGCGGGTACGGATCCGGAGCGGCGTATCTGTACCAGTCGGACGGCACCTTCCTCATGACCCTCACCAACCCGACTCCCGCGGAGAGTGACTCTTTCGGCTGCTCGGTCGCGGGCGTGGGCAGCGACAAGTTCATTGTTGGCGCTAGTGACGACGATCAGGGAGCCGGGGACGCCGGGGTCGTCCACCTCTATCGGAATGACGGCGCCTTTCTCATGACCATCACCAATCCCACCCCCGCAGGAAATGACTGGTTCGGCATCTCGGTCGCAGGCGTGGGCAGCGATAAGTTCATCGTTGGCGCATACGCTGACAACCAGGGGGCCACGGATGCCGGGGTCGCCCATCTCTACTCGCTTGGCATCGTGATGGACGGGCTTATCGTGCGCGGGGAGAACATTGAGAACGGAACGATTGTAAATGCGGACCTGGCCCCCAATGCCGTGGGTACTCTCAATATTCAGGATGACGCCGTCTCGACATCGCATCTGGAGGGGGGGGCTGTAACGGCAGAGAAGCTGGCGGGAGATCCCGTAATTTACGGCTTAACAACCATCACCAACCCGACCCCCGAGGTGTATGACTACTTTGGCAGATCGGTCGCGGGCGTGGGCGGCGATAAATTTCTCGTTGGCGTTCCTGAGGACGACCAGGGAGCCACGAATGCCGGAGTCGCCCATCTCTACCGGGCCGACGGCACCTTCCTCCTGACCGTCACCAATCCCACCCCCGCAGCAAGTGACAGGTTCGGCATCTCGATCGCGGGTGTAGGCAGCGACAAGTTCATCGTCGGCGCTAATTTGGACGACCAGGGGGCTGCGGATGCCGGAGCCGCCCATCTCTACCAGGCTGACGGCACCTTCCTCATGACTCTCACCAACCCCACCCCCGCAGCGGATGACTATTTTGGCTTCTCGACCGCGGGTGTAGGCAGCGACAAATTCATCGTCGGCGCTCATGGAGACGATCAGGGAGCCGCGGATGCCGGAGTGGTCCATCTGTACCGGAGTGACGGCACCTTCCTCATGACCCTCACCAACCCGACCCCCGCGGCGAGTGACCGTTTCGGCTATTCGGTTGCCGGAGTGGGCCGCGACAAGTTCCTCGTCGGTGCTCACGGGGTCGCCCATCTCTACCAGGCCGACGGCGCCTTCCTCATGACCATCACCAACCCCACCCCCTTGGCGGGCAGCGCTTTCGGCTATTCGGTTGCTGGGGTGGGTAGCGACAAGTTTGTTGTTGGCGCTCTCGACGCCTCCCTGGGCGGGTACGGATACGGAGCGGCGTATCTGTACCAGTCGGACGGCACCTTCCTTATGACCCTCACCAACCCGACTCCCGCGGAGAGTGACGGGTTCGGCGGCTCGGTTGCGGGTGTGGGTAGCGACAAGTTCATTGTTGGCGCTAGCAACGACGATCAGGGAGCCGGGGGCGCCGGGGTCGCCCACCTCTATCGGAATGACGGCGTCTTCCTCATGACCATCACCAATCCCACCCCCGCCTCGAGTGACTGGTTCGGCATCTCGGTCGCGGGCGTGGGCGGGGACAAGTTCATCGTTGGCGCATACGCTGACAACCAGGGGGCCACAGATGCCGGAGTCGCCCATCTCTACTCGCTTGGCACCGTGATGGACGGGCTTATCGTGCGCGGGGAGAACATTGAGAACGGAACGATTGTAAATGCGGACCTGGCCCCCAATGCCGTGGGTACTCTCAATATCCAGGACGACGCCGTCACCAGCGCGAAAATCGCTGACGGCGCGATCGTAGATGCCGATGTCAGCGGGTCTGCAAATATTCAACCCTCGAAAATCGCCGGCACGGCGGCCACGTTGAGCGGCAATCAGGAATTCGACAGCGGGACACTTTTCATTGATGCCGTCAACAATAGGATTGGCATCGGAACGAACAGTCCCGAGGCTCAGCTGCACATTGTCGGGGGGTGGAGTTGGACGTCACCCGATATCAGGATTGAGACGCCGGGCTACGAGCATACGCGAATCATCCAGGCTCCCAACGGACTTCTCCTGCGCAACTACCATGCGTCGAACAGCGCAACCGCATATAGCTTTCGTAATGCCAATGATGAGAAGCTTCTGACCGTGAATGCGAATTCCCGGATCGGCGTGGCAACGGATGCCCCCAAGAATGATCTGCAGGTCTGGGGTGACGCCATGTTCGGCAAGGGGTTCACGCCGGATGCAACGGCCAACAGTTCCAACATTATCAACATCCTCTCGGGAACCGGTTCCAATGGGTGGGCCAATGGCATGACCTTCTACGAGAGCACCAGCGGCTTCGGTATGAGCCTCGGTTACGATGGGACCGGGGCGGGAGACGAGAATTCCTTGAGGATCTATGACAGCGATCGCAATGCGCTCGTGACCTTCAAGAACGGCGGTCGAGTCGGAATCGGTACGACTACTCCGGCCGGGAAGTTGGATGTGAACGGTGCGATCTATCAGCGGGGCGGTGTGCTGCATGCTGACTATGTGTTCGAGCCGGAGTACGCACTGGAATCCATTGAAGACCACGCGGCGTTCATGTGGGAGCACAAACATCTCGGTGCGATGCCTCCCCGAGAAGTCGATGAAGACGGGCGAGAGGTGGTCGAAGTCGGTTCACACCGCCGCGGCCTGGTCGAGGAACTGGAGAAAGCCCACATCTACATCGAACAACTCAAGCGCGAGAATGAGGAGATCAGGGAACAATTCACGCATGAGAAGCAGGAGCTTAACCAGCGGCTTGAGGCCCTGGAATTGAGATTGGAGAGAGAAGGTTTGTAGGGAGAATCAATGAGTAAGCTCGCCTGATTTCAATGTGACCGTAAAGACAGTGAAAGCGCGTGGGATGATGACTGCATCTAGACCTCCGGCGGCCGGAAGCTGGTCCCGCTGAACGCATTTGGCTCGATCTTGCTATCCGTCACCTTTACCATGCAGCCCGTGACAGGAGGTCCGACGATGAAGCATGTATCCATCTTAGCCGCAACCGTGATGCTGTTCTCCACCAACGTCTACTCGCGGGAACATCTCTACGAAAGCTTCGACGAGTATCCGAATGCTGCGATTACAAACCAGGTGGGATGGACTCTGGCGCCATCCGGAGGGGCACTGCTCAACTGGTCCGCAGGCGTAACCAACATCATACCCTTCACGGGTCGGAAATCACTTCACCTTGCGTACCCGTTCAGTCAGTTCGTGGCGGTTCGATCCGCGGCGTACACGAACTTCACCTATAATTACCTCCTCACCAACAACCCGATCATCCGCGCGAGCATGTGGATATACGGGAGCAATACGAACATGCCGCTGACCGTTGAACTGGAATACAACAACGACAACAGACTGCGCGTCAGCAATGTGGATGGGCACATCGAGTTGAACTCATTTGATACCGGTGTCTCTTTCGTCACCGGTCGGTACGCCAACTTGACACTCTACTACGATATCTCCACGGACCGCGGCTCTCTCGACTATGACGGCACCAACATCGTGCACGGCGTCCCGATGAGCACCGGCGGGAGTGTGATTTTCAATACGCTTTCCGTGCGCCGAAGCAATTCTGGTGGGGAGAGCGACATCTACATCGATAACGTGGTGGTGGAGACCTTCCCGAGAGACACCTTTCTCTGGTGGCGGTGTGAGGAGGTGGATCCGGGCGCCCTTGATCACTATGGATCCGTCGTGAGTTTCCCCGATCGGCTCGGGCGATTGAAGAGACGCAAAGCGGGAGTAACACCCTATGAACTGAGACCGCCTCAATCGAGACTGATATATACCGGAGATGCCGACGTGCACAATGCGTACGGCCTTGGAAGTGCCCCGGCATTCGCGACGAACGGACTTCTGTTTCCCTCCACATTCAGCAACTGGACCGTAGAGGCTATTCATCGGATGAATCCGGAAGTGACGTCGCCGAGTCATACGTTCTTCGCGATCGGGCGGGGAAACGGATTTGATACGACGAATTCACAGATCAGTTTCAGGTGGGCCCCGACGACACAATTGCAGACGGACCTCCGGGATAACGATCAGACGACCACATCCAGCCGGTATCTGAATGAGCTTGGGACTATCCCGGATGACGGCAAGTGGCATCATCTTGCGTTGCAGAAGAGCGGATCGAATCTTATTACGTATGTGGACTATCGACCCACCTCAACTAACGCTCTCGATTCGCGCTCATCGGGAAGCTACACCTTTGATGCTGAGACGGCCGCGTCCGCCGGTATCAGTCTGAACGGTGCGGGGTTGACTTCGAGCAATGACATCCTGGACGAGGTGCGCTTTTCCGGCGCAGCGCTTCCAACCAGCAAATTCCTGCAATATGGGGAGCCCATCATCATCGGTACCACATCGGATATCGAAGCGCCGAACTGGATCTTCGATGTGGTCACGATTCCGGGGAAGTTCTACTACATGGACATAGGCACGATGCTGGACGGGGTACAGGTGTGGACACAGAAGACCTCCTTTGTCGCCGGCAGTCATCTGACGGACATCGGTATGAGCGCTGAAATCGGTAAGACACGTTTCATTCGCGCCCGCCGCAGGGCGGAGTAGGGCGAGAGGGCGAGTGGGAGCAAAGAGAACTCTCAACAAGCAACTCGAAACTCTCAATTGTGAAGGTTCGCACTGCTGACATCCTCTGACCCGAAACCCGAAACCTAAACGCCGAGAACCCGCTTATGCCCGGATTGAGGGATGCATCGCATGACAAGCCGACTTTCCCTTAACTTACTGAGCCGATGCAGCGTATATTATCCCCGACCATAAGGACGGGGAAATCCTGATGATATTGACTGAAGTAAGAGGCCTTCGGGCCTCTGTTCTTTATATATGTGTTTTTCTTGCGATCGGCGGAGCATCTGTTGAGGGGGCGGACTATGTCGTTGATTTCGAAGATGACTCTAAAGGGGCCTATGCCGCGGGCGAGGTCACGCTTAACGGCAAGACGTGGAATTTCGATAATGCGTTGATCGGCTCGCTCGTCGGCGACAAGAAGAACGGCGCGCGCTCCGCTCGTCTGCGTCATCCCGGTGTAATCACTATGCAGGAGAACGTCACGGAGGGCATAGGCTCGGTCGATCTCTACTACGCACGATACGGAACGGACAGCGACGCGCCGACGATGGTCCTCGAATACAGCACCAACGAGGGCGTGTCGTGGGCCCAGGCGGGGTCTTCCTTCAGCGCGGCCGGAGTCGATGTCCTCACAAGCTACTCCGCGCCCGTAAACGTTCCGGGCTTTGCGCGCGTTCGCGTTCGGAGCGTATCCGGCGCCATTGATGATCGCGCCAATATTGACGATTTGGTGGTTCATGACTACGCGAGCAGCGGTGCATCGAACGTGCCGCCTGTGCTGGCTCCTATTGGCGGAAGATCGGTGATTGAAAGCAACACGCTTCAGTTTGCAGTCTCAGCCTCGGACCCGGTGGATGGGGATACTGTCACGCTGACGATGAGCAACGGACCTCCCGGGGCAGTGCTGGGCTCAACCAACGGATCCGGATCCTTCGTCTGGAGTCCGGCGACACCTGTCGGGGTCTATACGACAAGCTTCTATGCGGCGGACGTAGACGGCGCGAGTTCGGAGACGATTGAGATCACAGTGAATCAGGATTTGACGCTCGTGAACTTTACAAGCGCGGATGGCGTGTTGACGGAAACGCCAGGCGGACAGAGTTACGACTTCACGATAGCCCTGTCGCGTCCTGCGAGTTGCACGCTCGACGTCTCACTGGCGAGGAGTTCGGCTGCCTTCGGATCGGACTTCAGCATCACCGCGACTACATTCGTGTTTTCCGCGTCCGGTGCCGCGGAGCAGTCGGCAACGGTGACCGTATTCGACGACGTTGCGGCCGAGGGTCCTGAGCATGTGACCATGGTTCTGACGAACTTCGCGGGCGTTTCCCCGGGCGTGGATGTGGTCAGCACCGTGTCGATCCGGGATAACGATGCTTTTCTGGTAATGGCCGCCAACCTGAGCAGTCAGACGGGCGTCTGCGCCTCGACGTATAACGGTCCGGGAACGCGTCTGTTTAAAGGTCTGCTTCCCGACGTAGTGGCGATCCAGGAGTTCAATGTGAGTGATCCCGGGGGTCACCGGGAATTTGTCGACAAGAGTTTCGGCACAAACTTCCATTACTTCGTAGAGTCGGAGGGATCCTGTGCTCTGCCCAATGGAATTATCAGTCGCTGGCCGATCACAAACTCGGGAGAGTGGGCGGATGCCGAAGTATTCAATCGCGATTTCGCGTGGGCATCGATCGATCTACCGGGAACACAGGCTCTCCACGTTATCAGCGTGCATTTGAAGGCGGGTGATCTGACGTCCGACCAGATAGAGCGCGAGAACGAGGCGCGGGCTTTGACGAACTACATCGCGCAGGCCGGGTTCCCTCCCGAGGATTTCATCGTTCTGGCGGGAGACCTGAATCTCGCTTCCCGTTCGGCGCTGCCGCTGGCAATTCTCACCAACGTTGTCAGCGACAACTTCAAACCCGCCGATCAGTTTGGCGACTGGGATACAAATATCCCTCGCAACCGTCCGTACGACTACGTGCTGGCCAATCCTCTGTTGGATGCGCAGATGCTTGACGTCGTCATCAACGGCTACTACTTCCCTGACGGCGCCGTGTTCGACAGTCGCCTGTGGATCGATCCGCCGCACCCGATACTTCCGGACGATTCCGCCGCCGAAGGCATCCAGCATCTTGCGGTGGTGAAACTCTTCCCCATGTCCGCGACGGAAGTGCCTCCATACCTGACCCCGATCGGTTCCAGGATCATTGCGGAGAACAGTGTCCTCATGTTCAGCGTCAGTGCGCAGGCGACGGATGGAGACGCCGTCACGCTGGGGGTCAGCAACATACCTCCGGGCGCAGTGTTTTCGTCAACAAACGAGAACGGAAGCTTCACCTGGGATCCCGCGACTCCGGCCGGCACCTACACTTCTCTGTTCTATGCGGCTGACAATGACGGAATCGACACGGAATCGGTGATAATCCGTGTTTACTCGGGCGGAGATGTGTGGATCAACGAACTCCACTACGATAACGACTCGATCGACACCAACGAAGGTGTCGAGGTAGCCGGTACGGCCGGCACGGATCTGAATGTCTACACGATCTACGCGTATAACGGAGGCGACGGCCAGTTTTACTCGAGCACCGTGCTTTCGGGGGTGGTTGACGATGAGGGATGCGGATATGGCGCCGTGTGGTTCGACATAGAAGGCCTTCAGAATGGCGGGCCCGACGGCCTGGCGCTTGTTCGGGGGACAAGCGTTGTGCAATTCATCAGTTACGAAGGAGTCATGACCGCATCTGATGGGCCGGCCAACGGCATGACTTCTTCGGATATCGGTGTCGACGAACAATCTCTGCCCGCAGTTGGAATGTCGCTGCAGCTCCAGGGAGACGGTACCGCCTATGCAAACTTCACGTGGGCGGGTCCGACCAACGCAGCGAGCAGGGGGTTGCTGAATGTGGCCCAGGCAATCAGCGGCTGTGCCGCCGGGGGAGGCGACGTGGATGCCGACGGCATGCCAGACCAATGGGAGGTCGATACGTTCGGCGACACGACCACAGCGGGAACGAATACCGACTTTGATCTGGATGGATTCCCTGACGTCTTCGAGTTTCGCGCGGGAACGCAGGCGACAAACATCAATTCGATGCTGGATATGTCAGCACAGCGTCCGCAAACCGGAAGCGGCTACGTCGTGTACTGGAGCAGTATCACGAACAAAACGTATGAAATAGTCCGTTCGACGAATGGTCCGGGAGCGTTTGCGGGAATAGAGTCCAATATCACCGCGACTCCGCCGCAGAATGTCTATACGGATGCGGTGCCGCCGGGCGCTGAGACGGTTCTGTACAGGGTCAGGCTTCAGGACTGATGGACCCAAAGGACGAAAGGGACCTAAGGATAAGTCAGGCTGCCTCTGAAAACGTAGACGGCGGGTCCGGTCAAGGTCACATTTTCTGCCCCGTCGTCGGTTATATCGAAGCCGACTTGAAGAATATCACCGCTGGCGGGGACAACCTGAACGGGAACTGAAACACGTCCGAGCTTTCCCGCGATTAATCCGGCCGCGACCATTCCTGTGCCGCACGCGCAGGTTTCGGCTTCGACCCCGCGCTCATAGGTTCTGATCCGAAGACTGTCGTTCCCCCTGATTTGAACGAAGTTCACATTCGTGCCTGCCGGCGCGAACAGATTGTGATGGCGAATGGCAGAGCCAAGTGTGTGAACATCCACGTTGTCCACATCGTCGACTTCGATCACCACGTGTGGAACCCCGCTGTTGACGAAGTTCCAAGTCATTGTCTCGCCATTTATCTCAATCGCTTGATTGAGCTTCCAGTCCTTTGGCCTCGTCATTACGAGGCGAACGGTATCTTCCGAAAGAACAGAAGCGCCGACAAGGCCTGCGATGGTGTCGAATCTCATATCAGCGGGCGCGGCCCCGATGTCATTCGCAAGGCGCGCTACACAGCGCGCCCCGTTGCCGCACATCTCCACCTCTCCGCCGTCGGGATTGAAGAAGCGCATGCGGAAGTCTGCCGAATCCGACGGTTGAATGAGAATGAGCCCTTCACTGCCCACTCCGGTGCGGCGCGCACAGATCCCGGCGATCCATTCGCGGTCTGCGAGAGGAAAGGTCAGCGCGCGGTCATCAACCATGATGAAATCGTTGGCCGCCCCGTGCATTTTCCAGAATGGAATCTCAGTCGCCATGTGTCTCCAGTAAAACCATACAAGTTAAGTGAAATCAGATCTTTAGCAAGCCGGGAAATGCTCGCTCAACGTCGTCAGCCGACAGACCGGGTAGTGTTGTCTAAGGAATTAAGAACCGCCAAATAGGAGATATCCCGATACCTTATCTCAGCAGAATGTCTAAAATGTAGTGTCGAGTAAGTGCTCAGTTAAACGTAAGTTACGTTTGGTGGACATAAATGATGTTCATTTTTGTACATGTGTGATTCGGGGTGAGGATTCGTGACGACGAATAGAAGGAACAGACGCATCGGTATCGTAATAGGGTGGCATGTGCTGTTGGTTGGGGCCGTGCTTTTTACTCTGAATGAACGGGGCTACTTCGATCGCCGGCGCGCCGAAGCCGATGTGCCGGCAGTTTCTTTGCAGAGTGAAAGCGCCGGTGAACCGGCAGTCGAGAAAGAAGTGCTCCGCCACTCGATCATGAATCTGGAAACATCGCCAACGAGAGACTCGGAAGAGCCGACATCTGACGAAGCAGTCAAATGAAGTCGGCCAGACCAGCCTAAGATGAACATGGCGGGGTGGAAGGCAGATGCGCAGTCACCCCCAGGATTGCGTGGCGGCCACGTACTTGGACGGGTATTTCTCCCGTCGCGGTGCCGAAGCCTCGCCATGTTCTCTCTTTCTGTCGCCATGGGCTTCGATGCGGTGTTACGCGTCCAGCGACGTCAGGCCTTCACGGATTGCGTACTTGGTAAGGCCCGCGACGGAATCAACGCCCAGCTTATCCATGATGTGCTTGCGGTGAGTTTCAATGGTCTTCGTACTTACCGACAATCCGTCGGCAATCTTCTTCGTACTCTTCCCTTCTGCAAGAAGCTGGAGCACCTCTCTCTCTCGCTCGGTCAGGATTGAGAAGGCTGTGGGACACCTATCCGCGGGCTGGCGGATGAAATCTCTCACGACCATGCCGACAATCTGCGGGCTCAGGTACACCTGCTGTTTCCTGATCGCCTCCAGCGCATCAGGAATTTCGTGTGTGGCCCGGTTCTTCAGTATGTAGCCGACAGCGCCTGCCCGCAGCATCTCGAGCACGAAACGTCTGTCAGCGTGCATAGAAAGACCGAGAACCCTGGCGGAGGGGAAGTCGCGAGTGAGAATATGAGTGGTCTCGATCCCGTTAAGATCAGGCATAGACACGTCCATGATGACAAGATGAGGATGCTGCTCTTTCACTAGTTCGATCAGGCTTCTGCCGTTGTCGGCCTCGCCAGTAACGGCAATGTCCGGCAGTCTCAGGAGAAAGGCCTTCAGGCCTTCCCGGATCAGATCGTGATCGTCGGCAAGCACAATATTCATTCAGAACCCCCTGAGTCGTTCTCTGTGTTCAAAGGTGCAGTCAGAGTCACGAGGGTCCCCGCTCCCGGTTCGGAGTCGATCTTGACGCTCGCGCCCAGCCGGCCCAAACGCTCGCGTATGCTGAAGAGCCCGAACCCTCCGGCTTTCGGGTTGTGCCGCCCGATTGCCGCCGGCGTGAATCCGGATCCATCGTCTTTGACGACAATCTTCACGCAGTTATTCTCTCTTGAGCAGGACACGTCGACATGACTTGCCCTGGCGTGTTTTCGGACATTGACGAGCAGTTCGCGAACAGTCTGAAAGAGTACGACGCACAGGTCGTCAGTGAGAGGCTTCTTGTCGCCGTCGCCGTGCCACTCCGTTGTGATTCCGTGCTGTTCTTCGAGCTGTTCCGCCAGCCATTGAAGCGCGGGTTCAAGTCCCAGCTCGTACAGGATGGGCGAGCTCAGTTCAAAGGTGAGGGTTCTGGTCTGGTGGATGCTCTTATCCAGAAGATCCGAGACTTCCTCGAGCAGGCTCAGTGAATCCTTTCCGACATCTTTTGCCAGCAACTGACCGAGACGGATCGCCATGAGCGCCAGTGTCTGTGTGACTTCATCATGCATCAGGGTGGCGATGCGCCGGCGCTCTCTTTCCTCGGCGAGGGAGAGCTCTGAAGCGAGGGAGCGCAGTTCTTCCTGGTACAGAGCGAGCGTGCGCTGGGCCTCGATCCTCTGGAGAGATGCGGAAAGCATGTTGGCTATTGCATCGATAACGTCAAGGGGCAGGGGACGAGCCTTGGCCGGCATCATAATCGTGACGACACCGGTTACCTCGCCGTGATGATGCAACAGAATCCCATACGTGTAGCCGAGGCGTAGTGCCTTATCGACCAATTGACATACAGTTTTAGGGATAGATCCAAGAGTCAGATCGTAAGTGCTTTCGAATACTTCGATCCTCTTCGACATCCATCTCGCGTAGATATCATCGGGCACGGGCAATTCGAGCTGTGCGACGTTCGTCCGCGTGATCCGATTTGCTGCCTTGATGTCCCAGCGGTTGCTTGCGACATGGTTGATTAAGATCGACTTGGTCTCGCGTCGATAAGAAGAGATAATAGTCATAACTGCGCCGCAGATATCGCGCAGTCTCTCTGTAACGATTTTCGAGATATTGGTGTCAGGATCCGCCTTGTTAAGTTCAATCGCTAAATCATTGATGCCCATCAGGAGCCTGGTCTTGTGGAGAAGGCTCTCGTGCGGAGTCGCGTCTCTCTCGGCGATTTCAGTCGTGTTCTCGACGGTAAACAGCGACGGGCCAAGATGGCCGAGATGGTCGTCGTTATCCTGTGTCAAGTCCATCATGTTTACAGCGCCTGCACACGCGCCTCCTATCAGCAGTATCATACGTTAGAATCGTATTGTTACAAGAAATCACTTCCCATGTAATCATCGTCGATGTCGCAGGATATGGTCGACAGCAGCCCGGACTCTGTGCGATAGGCAAGACGCGAGACTGCTTCGATTCGAAAAGTATCCAGAAGTCGCTGGACAAGGTGCAATTTTGAGTTATAAGTTCAATCTCCTGATTCGTTAAAGATTTCACGCAGAGGGGGAGTCCTCAAGGAGTGATCAATGGCCGAAGAGCTTCAGCACCTTATAGATAAGATTCAAACAGAGGCCGTGGATAAGGCCGACCGTCAAGCTGCCGAAATTGTCTCTCAAGCCAAAGAGAAGGCGGCATCCATCGTCAGCGAAGCCGAATCGAAAGCCGCTGACTATCTGAAGAAAGCTGAGAAGGACGCGGAAGCATTCACTCAGCGCAGCGCGAAGACCCTCGAACAGGCCGCACGCGATCTTCTCATCACGGTCGGGCAGGGAGTGGAGAACATACTCTCTGATATCGTGGCGGACGAAGCCGGCAAGACTCTCGACGCTGACGGATTGAAAGACATGATAGGCTCGATGATTGAAGCCTACATTGAGAAAGGCGATTCGGGCGGCGGACTGGATGTCCTGCTGAGCGAGGCGGATCAGAAGAAGCTTGTTAAGTACTTCAAGGATAAGTATGCGACGAAGCTTAAGGGCGGGCTGGAACTGCACGCGGGCAAAGATATCCTCAGCGGGTTCCAGGTCTCGTTCAAAGAGGGCAAAGTCTACCACGATTTCACGGGGGAGGCTATCGCCGAGGCGCTGTCGGCATTTCTGAGGCCGCATCTTTCCGAGATTGTGCACCGGGTAGCTCAGAACGGAAGCAAGTAACCGGAGGACGCCGCACGTGAGCTACTTCTACCTGGTCGCGAGTCTTCCAACGCTGGATCTTGGCGATACGCCGCCTTTCACCGCGGAGGAATTCGTATTTCATTCCACGGGCGCACTCTCGGCGGAAGACCAGTTGGAACTGGAGCATCTTGTCAATGGAAACGAGAACGAATGCTCTTCTGCTTTTGCCGCTCAATGGTTCGGCGCCGACACACAGATGCGCAACGCGATTGCCCGCGCCCGCGCGAACAGGCGCAGTGTCGATGCCAAGTCTTTCATCAGATCGCACCAGGGCTTTTACGGGATCATTGAGAAAGCCGTAACCGAGGCATTCGCCAAGCAGAGCCCGCTTGACCGCGAGTTCACGCTTGATCGTTGCCGATGGACGATTCTTGACGAGCTGGCCCAGGGAGATCCTTTCGGCCTGGCTCAAGTTCTGGCATTCGGAGTCAAGGTGCAGATCACGGCGCGCTGGGCGGCGATGAAAGAAGAGAAGGGCATGGAACGAGTGGAAGCTCTTATCGAGGCCAACGTTTCCGAACATGGAAACGAGCCCGGCGAGGCGGCGGCCTGAGGATTTGAAGACACAATAAAGAAGTGCTTGCTGAAAACGAAATGGGGAAGCCATGAGTGAAAACGTAGGTAGCATCGTAGGCATCAACGGCAATCTGCTCGCCGTCAAGTTTACCTCGCCGGTGGTCCAGAATGAGGTGGCCTATGCGAGGATTGGCGACACCAGTTTGAAGTCGGAAGTGATCCGCATCCGCGGCGACGTCGCCGAACTCCAGGTGTTCGAAGATACCGGGGGACTGAGAATGGGAGACGCCGTCGAGTTTACGGGCGACCTGCTTTCTGTGGAACTCGGGCCGGGCCTGCTGACGCAGATTTACGACGGGCTTCAGAATCCTCTGCCGGAACTCGCCGAGCAGTGCGGATTTTTCCTTCAGCGCGGAACCTATCTAAAAGCACTCGACCGCAAGAAGAAATGGTCTTTCACGCCGACCGCGAAGACCGGGGACAAAGTTACGGCGGCCGATACGCTGGGAACCGTTCCCGAGGGCATCTTCACACACCGCGTCATGGTGCCTTTCCGCATGACCGGGACATACACCGTTCAGAAGGTCGCGAAAGCGGGTGACTACTCGATCGACGAGACCGTTGCAACGTTGAAGGACGAGCGGGGTCAGTCGATCGACGTGAGCATGGTGCAGATCTGGCCCGTGAAGATCCCTATCAAGGCGTATGCCGAACGGCTTCGCCCGACAGAGCCGCTTGTCACCAAGGTTCGCATCGTGGACACGTTTTTCCCGGTAGCGCGCGGCGGAACGTACTGTATTCCGGGTCCGTTCGGCGCAGGCAAGACGGTTCTCCAGCAGATCACGAGCCGCCACGCCGACGTGGACGTCGTTATCATCGCGGCCTGCGGCGAGCGCGCAGGTGAAGTTGTGGAGACTCTCAGGGAGTTCCCCGAATTGACCGATCCGCGGACCGGCAAGAGCCTGATGGAGCGCACGCTCATCATCTGCAATACGAGTTCCATGCCCGTGGCCGCGCGCGAGGCGTCGGTCTACACGGCTGTGACTATCGCCGAGTACTACCGTCAGATGGGCCTTAACGTACTGCTTCTGGCCGATTCCACATCACGCTGGGCGCAGGCCCTTCGCGAAGTCTCGGGCCGGTTGGAGGAGATTCCCGGCGAGGAAGCATTTCCCGCATACCTCGAGTCGGTCATCGCGGCGTTCTACGAGCGCGGCGGTGTGGTACGACTCAACGACGGTTCGATCGGTTCGGTGACGATCGGCGGGACCGTGAGTCCTGCCGGCGGCAACTTTGAAGAGCCGGTGACGCAGGGCACGCTGAAGGTGGTGGGCGCGTTGCACGGGCTTTCCCGCGAACGGTCCGATGCCCG
>JAHIZV010000231.1 GCA_018814445.1 Verrucomicrobiota bacterium
GGCCGAGGAGATCAGCGAGAGAGCTCGAGAACTGGGTTGCACGATGGTGGCGTTCGACGATGACCTTTCCGCGGCACAGGGACGCAACCTGGAAAAAGTCGTCGGACTGAGGGTCATAGACCGCACGCAAATGATCCTGGATATATTTGCCCAGCACGCGCAGACCAAGGAAGGTCGCCTGCAAATCGAGCTCGCGCAGTTGGAGTATCTACTGCCGCGCCTTCGGCGCATGTGGACGCATCTGGAGCGGCAGAAGGGGGGAATCGGTCTGCGCGGTCCCGGTGAGAAACAGCTCGAAATGGACCGCCGCAGAATTCAGCAGCGGCTGGCCCATCTGAAGCGGGACCTGCAGCAGGTGCGGCGTCACCGGGCGGAACTGCGGCGGGGAAGGCGCAGACACGGATGGGCGCTGGTTTCGCTGATCGGATACACAAACGCGGGGAAGTCCACGTTGTTGAACGCTCTCACCGGGTCCAGGGTGAAAGCCTATGATCAATTGTTCGCCACACTCGATCCTACGACCCGCCAGTTGAAGCTGCCTAACCATCAGTCGGCGCTTGTGACGGATACGGTCGGGTTCATTCGCAAGCTTCCGCACCATCTTGTCGATTCCTTCAAAGCGACGCTCGAAGAAGTGGGGGAGGCAGACCTTCTTCTTCATGTTATCGATGCGGCCCATCCGCACGTTGAAAGACAGATCGCTGCCGTGAAGAACGTGCTGCATGCACTCGGGGCCGATGAGAAACCGGTGTTGTGTGTACTCAACAAGCTCGATCAGGAATCTGCCCGGACCCATTGGAAGAGGCTGGCGGTGTCGCTCGGCGATGCCGTACCGGTCTCGGCGCTGAAAGGAGAGAATCTCGACGGACTGCGTCATGCCGTGGCTGATTGCTTGCGGGGACGGCAGATTCCTGCCAGACTGCGCGTTCCTCTGAAGGAGGCGAAGCTGATCTCAGCCATTCGCAGTGCCGGTTACATCCGGCAGGAAGAATACGAAGGAGAGACTGCGTATCTCGATGTGACTGTTCCTCCTGATCTGTATGGACATTGTGAGAAGTACCTTCTCCCCGAGGATCAAGGAGACGAAGTTGGAGACACTGCAGACGAGTCCTGATGTGTATGCGTTCCCGCGCAACGTCAAAACAATCAGCGAGGTGCCGGCCCGTTATCGTCCGCGCGAAACGTTCGAGAGGCTTGGCGCTGCACAGGTGACGGACGATGTGCTGATTGCCCTGATTCTGCGAAGTGGAGCCCGGGGTGCAAACGTCGTCGAACTTTCGCGCACTCTGCTGGATGCCTATGGTTCGCTCACGGCGATGGCTAAGGCGCCGGTCGAGGACCTTGCGACTTTTCATGGAATGGGCAAGGTGAAGGCCCAGGTCCTCAAGGCATCCCTCGAACTGGCCACGAGACTTTCCGAGGAGGAAACGGGCACTATGCCGACTGTTCGCGCTCCCGAAGAGGCGGCCGCCGTGCTCCGCGAGCGGGCGCGCAAGAGGGAAACAGAAGCCTTCTGGGTGCTTCTTCTGGATACGAAGAACAAGCTGCTACGGAATCCTGTGGAAGTCACATCCGGTATTCTCGACGCCAGCCTCGTACATCCGAGAGAGGTCTTCAAAGAGGCTATCCGCACGAGCGCGGCGGCCATCATCTGCGCGCACAATCACCCCTCGGGGGATCCGGCCCCTTCATCCGAAGATATTCGCGTGACAAGACAGTTGCTTGAGGCCGGGAGAGTTATTGACATCCCTCTTCTGGATCACATCATTCTTGGAAACAGAGAAGCAGGGAGGAGTAACGACTTCTTCAGCCTGCGCGAATCGGGACTGATCTCGTTTGGAGACAAGAACTGAAATGGCTATTCATTCGACCGCGGTAATTGAAGAAGGCGCCCGGATCGGGAAAGACGTGGAAATCGGGCCTTTCGTGTTCATCGACCGCGCGGTCGAACTGGGTGATGGATGCCGTGTCGGTCCGCATGCCGTGATATTTCACGATACCCGGATCGGCGCGAATTGCCGCATTCACGCGGGAGCCGTTCTCGGTGACGATCCGCAGGACGTGGCGTATGGCGGCGGACAGACCTATCTTCAGATCGGCGACAACTGCATCATCCGGGAGTGCGTAACCATTCACCGCGGAACGGTCGAAGGATCTTCGACGATTATCGGAAATGGCTGCCTTTTCATGGCGTGCAGTCACGCTGCGCACAACGTGAAGATGGGTAACCGCGTGATACTCGCGAACGGCGTGCTGCTGGCGGGACATGTCGAAGTAGGGGACGGGGTGTTCATGTCGGGTAATGTCGGCGTCCATCAGTTCTGCCGAATAGGGCGTCTGGCGATGCTCGGCGGCAACGGCTCCATAAGCAAAGATGTCCCGCCGTTCTGCATGACGAGGACAGGCGGGTACAACCAGATCGGCGGCCTGAATGTAGTAGGACTTCGTCGAGCCGGCTTCGACCCCGAGGTAAGAAAGCAGATCAAGGGAGCCTGCGAGCTGCTTTACCACTCGGGTCTGAACGTGACGCAGGCGGTCGAGAAGATGAAAGAACTGGGCCTGGAAGGTCCGGCAGCAGAATTCATCTCGTTCATCGAATCCTCCAAGCGAGGAATCTGCTCCGCAGGCTAGGGCTGCCTTTTCTACCACGAAGGACAGGCATGTGGTTTGTCAATTACCTATCAGAAGCAGTTCTCCCTTTTTCTGGATAAAGTCTTTGATTGTTCGGTAGCCCATCTCTCGGCGTAGAGGTGTCCCGATTTCAACGGCCAGTTTTTGCAGCTTTGTTCGGAAGGA
>JAHIZV010000232.1 GCA_018814445.1 Verrucomicrobiota bacterium
CTGCGGTGGAAGCTGCCGGGTGGGACATTCAGACGCAGATGCGTGAAGAAGTCTATCTGACGGATGGGCGCATCAAGGTCCGCAATCGCGAAGTGTCCCGCGGAGAGCGCAAGCGGGCTGACTACGTGCTCTACTACAAGCCCAATTTGCCCATTGCTGTCATTGAGGCCAAAGACAACAAACACTCTGTTGGCTCAGGTATGCAGCAGGGTCTTGATTATTCCGGCATCCTCGATGTTCCCTTTGCCTACAGTTCCAACGGGGATGCGTTTCTGGAGCATGATCGAACCGCTACCAGCGGTTCTGTTGAGACGGAACTGCCAATGGATAAGTTCCCGTCGCCCGAGGAGCTTTGGAATAGATACTGTGCCGCGCGCGGCATGGATGACCCCGTGAAGGAAGTGGTCGAGCAGGAGTCCTATACGGATACAAGCGAGAAGAGCCTGCGCTACTATCAGGAAGTGGCTGTGAACCGGTCCGTCGAGGCCATAGCCAAGGGGCGCAATCGCCTTCTTCTGGTAATGGCTACCGGTACAGGCAAGACTTTCACCGCGTTTCACATCATCTGGCGGCTATGGAAAGCGCGGAAGAAGAAGCGGATACTGTTCCTGGCCGACCGGAACATCCTCGTCGATCAAGCCAAGATCAACGACTTCAAACCATTTGGATCCGCGATGACAAAGATCTCAAAGCGGCAAGTCGATAAATCATACGAGATCTATCTGTGCCTCTATCAGGCCATTACGGGCACCGAAGAGGAGAAGAACATCTACAAGCAGTTCAGCCCGGACTTCTTCGATCTGATTGTGGTCGACGAATGCCATCGCGGGAGCGCCGCTGCAGATTCAGCATGGCGGGAGGTGCTGGAGTACTTCAAGTCGGCGACGCAGATTGGTATGACGGCCACGCCGAAAGAGACAGAATCGGTGTCGAATATCGACTACTTCGGGGAGCCGATCTACACGTACTCGCTTAGGCAAGGCATCGATGACGGGTTCCTGGCCCCGTATCGCGTGATTCGTGTCGACTTAGATAAGGACTTGAAAGGATGGGAGCCGAAAAAGGGTCAGCTTGATAAGCACGGCAGGTTGATCGAGGCGCGGAAGTACAACCAGCGTGATTTCGATCGTACGCTTGTGCTTGAGAAGCGCACCGAATTGGTCGCCCAGACCGTGACGGACTTCCTCAAAGCCAATGACGAGTACGGGAAGACTATCGTCTTCTGTGAGGACATTGAGCATGCCGAGCGTATGAGGCAGGCCCTTGTGAATCAGAATCCCGAGCGGGTCGCTGAAAACGAGAAGCACGTCATGCGGATCACCGGCGACGAATCCCTTGGCAAAGCCGAGCTCGATAACTTCATTGACCCTGAGCAGACCTATCCGGTCATCGTCACCACGTCACAGTTGCTCAGCACCGGGGTCGATGCTCAGACGTGTAAGCTGATCGTATTGGACCAGCGGATCGAGTCGAAAACCCGCTTCAAACAGATCATTGGGCGCGGCACGCGTATTCGGGAGGACTTCGGAAAACAGTACTTTACCATTCTGGATTTCCGTGGGGCCACGCAGCAGTTTTTTGATCCTGAGTTTGATGGAGAACCTCTGCAGGATGAGAAGTTCGGTTACGATAAACCGAGTGGACCCAGAGGGGGCGGTAGGTCCGGCGAACCGAAACCCAAGTACTACGTGGACGACGTGCCTGTCGAAATCACAGCCAAGCGGGTGCAGTTCATCGGGCCTGACGGCAAGCTCATCACGGAATCACTCCGCGACTACACGAAGAAGAACGTTCAGAAGGAGTATGAATCGCTGGATGACTTCCTCAAGTACTGGTCTGATGCGGAGCGGAAACAGATCATTCTGCGTGAACTACAGGATCACGGCGTCTTCCTTGGGGAGCTGGCCGATGAAGTGGGGAAGGACTACGATCCGTTCGATCTGGTTTGTCACGTAGCCTTTGATCAGCCGCCGCTGACGCGTCGCGAGCGCGTTGAGAATGTCCGCAAGCGCAACTACTTCACGAAATACGGCGACAAGGCCCGTGTCGTGCTGGATGCTCTGCTCGAGAAATACGCGGATGAAGGGCTTGAAGATCTGGAGTCGATTGAGGTCCTGCGGGTTCAACCAATCAATGAACTGGGAACACCCGTCGAAATCATTGAGATCTTCGGCGGAAAAGAGCAATACTGGCAGGCCGTGAAAGAACTTGAGAACGAACTGTATAAGAAGACTTCCTGATGTGGTGGCTGTACCTCGACGAAAGCGGTGATCTCGGCTTCGATTTTGTGAACCGGAAACCCTCGAACTTCTTCACTGTGTGCATCCTCGCCACGTCTTCGGGGGAGTCCAACAAGGGCTTCTCATATGCTACAAAAAAGACGCTCAGGAGGAAGATCAACCATCGCCGGAAGCGACATCCTGTGAGCGAACTGCATGCAAGTTCCACCACGTTGGAAGTTAAACAGTACATGTACAGTCAGCTGAGTCGTCACAGATTCGGCATCTACGCTGTTACGCTCAATAAGCGGAGAGTCTACGACAAGTTGGCCGACAACAAGTCACGGGTGTACAACTTCATCGCGCGGCAGGTCCTCGACAGGATTCCTTTTGAGGATGCAGCGGGCCCTATCCAACTTATTATCGACCGCTCGAAAGGCGGTGCCGAGATTCGAGAGTTCAACTCATATATCGATACGCAGTTGAAGGGACGTCTCGACCCCGCCATTGCTCTGACGATTCAGCATCGAAACTCGTGCGACTGGCATGGCTTGCAGGTGGTCGATTCGTTTGCCTGGGGGATCTTCCGTAAGTACGAAAGAGGGGACACGGCTTACCACGATCAGTTCAGGGAGAAAGTGCTACTCGATGAGCAGTATCTATAAAAAAGAGGGAGCGAACCCCTCAGACCTTCTTTGCCGCAGCTCGTGCCAACCGATGGATGGAAGCACCACGAACGCTCTGAGGTGGATTTATCGCTCCAAAGAAAGGCTACACTATGGTGCTCTAGGCGTCAATAGGGCTCATTAGCCTTGATTAGGCCTGATTTTGAGGGGAAATAGCTGAAAATGACCGTATCAACAACTATCAAAGGCATTCAGGACATCATGCGGAAGGATGCGGGTGTTGATGGGGACGCTCAGCGGATTGCGCAGCTTGGCTGGATGCTGTTTTTGAAGATCTTTGACGATCGGGAGAAGGAATACGAGCTGTCCGAAGATGGCTATAAGTCCGTCATTCCCTCCCGTTTCCGCTGGCGCAACTGGGCCGCCGATCCTGAGGGGGTCACCGGTGACGAACTGCTGGATTTCGTGAACAACGACATGTTCCGCAAGCTGAAGTCGCTGACCATCGGACCGAAGAGCGATCCGCGTGGGCACGTCGTGCGCGAGGTGTTCGAGGATGCCTACAACTACATGAAGTCCGGCACGCTGATGCGGCAGGTGATCAACAAGCTCAACGAAGTCGATTTCAACGACTCCAAGGACCGTCACCTTTTCGGTGACATCTACGAGAAGATTCTCAAGGACCTGCAGAGCGCGGGCAACGCGGGTGAGTTCTATACGCCGCGTGCGGTTACGCAGTTCATTGTCGATATGGTCGATCCTCAACTTGACGAGAGCATTCTTGATCCGGCCTGCGGCACCGGCGGTTTCCTGACCTGTGCGATTGAGCATGTGCGCGGTAAGTACGTGAACTCTGCGGCGGACGAGAAGAAGCTGCAGAAGGCCATCGCGGGTGTTGAGAAGAAGCCCATGCCGCATTTGCTGTGTGTGACGAATATGCTCCTGCACGATATCCGCGTTCCTTCGCGAGTCCGGCATGACAACACGCTGGCGCGTCCGTTGCGCGACTGGGGGCAGAAGGAGCGGGTTAAGGTGGTGGTCACCAATCCTCCGTTCGGCGGGATGGAAGAAGACGGGGTGGAGACCAACTTCCCTACTAACTTCCGTACGCGGGAAACGGCAGATCTCTTTCTTGTGCTGATCATGCAGATCCTACAGCCCAAAGGGCGCTGTGGAATGGTCCTGCCGGATGGCAGCCTGTTCGGCGAAGGCGTAAAGACGCGGATCAAAGAGAAGCTGCTCAGCGAATGCAACCTGCACACCATCGTCCGCCTGCCCAACGGGGTGTTCAATCCTTACACGGGCATCAAAACCAACCTGCTCTTTTTCACCAAGGGAGAACCGACGAAACACATCTGGTACTTTGAGCATCCGTATCCCGAGGGCTACAAGTCCTACAGCAAGACCAAGCCCATACGGATCGAAGAATTCGATCTTGAGAAGAAGTGGTGGACGAAAAGGAAGGAAAGCGAGCATGCCTGGAAGGTCTCCGCGCAGGACGTAGCAGACAACGGGTACAACCTCGACATCAAGAATCCCAACACCAAAGAAGAAGGTCCAGGCGATCCCGTCGAGCTACTCAAGGAATACCAGGACCTGCTCAAGCAGATAGAAAAGACCCGCAATGCCCTCCGCGACCAACTCGACGAAGCCCTCTCTCGCAAATCATGAGCGCTGCCCCCGCCAACATCCCGCGGATTCTGCATGAGCGGTTTGAACACCTTCTGACCGCACCTGATGGAGTGGAGCATCTCAGGGGGCTTATTTTTTACTTAGCAGTAAGCGGGGGGCTTTCCGATTCTCGATGTACTCGATCTGTTCGGGTGAGAGAACTCGGCGAGGTTAAGCCCAGAAACTCCGTTCCAGATGATGTCGAAGTCTCTTTCGTTCCCATGGCGGTTATCTCCGACAAGTGGTCAGTAGAGATCGATGCTGAGGAGAGAGTGTGGAAGGATGTTAAGAAGGGATACACCCACTTGGCAGATGGCGATGTTGCTCTTGCCAAGATCACTCCTTGTTTTCAGAACGGGAAATCGTGCGTATTCAAAGATCTCAAGAATGGATTCGGGGCGGGAACAACAGAGCTTCATATCCTTCGGCCCAATAGCGATATCGTTGAGCCGAAGTACATCCTTTGTCTGCTTAAGTCACATAGCTTTAGAGCGCAGGGCGTGAAGCTTATGACCGGATCTGCGGGTCAGAAGCGGGTTCCCGCAAAGTACTTTGCTGAAGCGGCCTTACTTCTTCCGCCTGTCTCTGAACAGAAACGAATCGTCTCCAAAGTCGATTCACTGATGGCGTTGTGTGATGAGTTGGAGGAGCGGCAGACGCGGGCTCGGGAGGTGCGTGTGCGGTTGGGGGAGGCGGCGCACGCGAAGCTCGCCGGGGCGAAGGATCAGCGCGAAACTTCCAAGCATTGGAACTTTCTGCAGAAAAACTTCCAAGCCTTGGAAGTTTGCCCTGAAAATGTTTCCAACCTTCGGAAAACCATCCTTCAACTTGCTGTTGCCGGTCGATTAGTTCCTCGGTCTCACCATGATGAGGCGATGGCGTTCATGCTCATGGAAGATCTCGCAGGGCGGAAGAATATGAAGAATGGGCTCTCACTCAGAGAGTCGCCGCTACCAACGGGCTATCGATGCCTGCGTCTTTCGGCAATGAAGGGAGGGCTGATAGACTGCAGTGAAAGCAAATATGTGCCTCTGACGAAAGAACAGGCTGAAGCATACCAGGTGAACAACGGAGATGTATTTCTCACTCGTGGGAACGGAAGTAAGCAACTCGTGGGCAGGGCTGGCATTGTCACCAGTTCTTCCTCAGGGGTAATCTTTCCCGACCTTTTCATCAGAGTTCCACTCAACGGACAACTTATCGACTCAAACTACTTTCTCGTAGCTTGGAACTCCCCCCAACTGAGAGTGCATATCGAGAGGGTTGCCAGAACAACATCAGGCATTTGGAAGATCAATCAAGGTCACGTGGCGGAGACACGGCTTCCTGTGCCCCCCCTTGCCCAACAGAAACGCATCGTCGCAAAGGTCGATGAGCTGATGGCGCTATGTGATGAGTTGGAACGGAAGTTAAAGCAGGCGGAGGTGGATGCGGATCGTTTGTTTGAGGCGGTTGTCGCGGGGATTACTGCTGGATAGTCTGGGCTTATTGGGACCTGCGAGCTGTAGCACGAGGTGAAGGCCGGCATGGGTGCCCGCAAGCTGGCGGTTTTTCTGACGAAACGCTTGAACAAAGACGATGGCAGGATGTACTTTAAGAGAAAGGGAACACCTTCCACTCGGTAACACTTCAAGGTAAGAAGCATGGGCAAGATAGAACATGACGTGCTGACGTACGATGTCAGCGAAGACTACAAGAAGCAGGTCGAGAAGATCATTGAGAGTAGGTCTTCTGAGGTACTGAAGAACTACAGCTTCGGCCATGCTGCTTATCTGTCCGAGCGCATGTTCGAGAAAACCGAATCATCAGCGCGCCTGTTGACCGGGAGGTTGTGCCCCAGAGAAGATGACGTCATGCGCGGGGCGTTTGAGTCCATGGTGCGCCGTCTACATGGCAAGGGCTTGAAGGATGCGGTTCGAGTCATTACGACTTTTCCAGAGGATTTGCAGGAATGGCTGGTTGCCTTGCAGAAAGACACTGGAAACACGCTCCGTATTCGGCGCCGAGACATGCCCGTGGATGCAAACATCAATCACTTCTTTGTGATGGATGAGGATATGTACCGTCTGGAGCAGCCCCACAAACCTGACAACTACGATGTGAAGGCCGATGTTTGTTTTCACGATCGTGAGACAAGCAAGGTTCTTGCCAGCGCTTTTGACCGCGTCTGGCAGAAGTTGGAATCCTAACCCGACTCTTTATATGGATTCCTCTATCTCTGTTCAGATAAGGCACTGGCTTTGTCAGTTGTTTGCGGATGGAACTCTCAAAGGTTGTCTGGCTCTACTTCTTCGTGGTGACTTCATCGTCAATGCCGGATTTGCTCTCTTTGCATTTGATGCTCTCATGATTTACCTGCTCAGCTACTACTCTGAGTTGGAGAGTGATCTGATGGCGGTTGCTATGGAGGCCGAAGGAGAGCTCGATGCGATAGAGTCCAACATGGGGAATGCGGACGACGCGAACAAGAGCGCGTCGGATGCAGATGAGTTTGCCATGCTCGAAATTGCCCCACACAAACGTATTATCAACAGCTTTGTCGACTTCGTGAAGAATAGACGAAGCGGGCGGCGTTTCAGGAAGACAATCGTCTGGCTGGCCCTTTGTGATGTCCTCTACTTCAGTGCCGCCGCTGTGATTCGAGATTTGTCGGTTTCAGATGTTCTGAATACGCAATGGTGTGAATTGGCGGCGTTGACCGCCGCCGCTGGTTTAGGATTGGTGCACTTCCTAATGGGATTCTGGCTTCTCCGCGTTCGCTACGTTTCGAACCGAGAGCGGGGAAGTATCCAGACAGCATTGCGAGAGATAGTGAAGATCGCGCGTCTGCGGAACTGGCGTCCGCCCTCATTCTGAGAGCCCCTTAACCTGCTCCCTCCCGCAGAAACATCGTGAATCTTTCAAGAGCGGACTATGGGGGTGGATGAGTTGGAACGGAAGTTGAAGCAGGCGGAGTCGGATGCGGATCGTTTGTTTGAGGCGGCTGTTGCGGGGATTGCGGGGTAGAGTCGGCATCCTGCCGATTCAGGGTTCGGCTGGAAGCCGAATCCACGGAGGTGTCGTAAGATCCTCTCATCCGATGAATCGCTGATGGTGGTTGAATCGGGCAGGAAGAGGGGGTATTTTGACTTTGAAGACCTTTAGAAAGGCAGGCGCATGATCAGGAGCCGTGACACAAATACTGACGATATTCGCTATCAACCGCTCTACAACCTGAGCGAGTTGGCGGGCTATACGCGTGTGAATCCGAACACGTTGCGCACATGGGCCTTGGGTCGGCCCCGGGACGGTGGCGGGCGCTATGCTCCAGTCATCAAAGTTGCCGATCGCCGACGTCAGGACATGTTCAGCTTCATCAATCTGATTGAGGTACACGTCCTCGTTGCTTTGAGAAAGTCGCATTCCGTTTCACTTCCGAAAATCCGATCTGCGGTCCGTTGGCTGTCGAGAGAGATGAATACGAAGCACCCATTGGCCGAACTACGGATTGAAACGGACGGTCTGGATCTATTCATTCGCCATTTCGGCAAACTGGTGAGTGCATCCGA
This sequence comes from Verrucomicrobiota bacterium, assembly GCA_018814445.1. Taxonomy (GTDB): domain Bacteria; phylum Verrucomicrobiota; class Kiritimatiellia; order JAHIZV01; family JAHIZV01; genus JAHIZV01. Next base: position 8,065 of record JAHIZV010000232.1, read on the forward strand.
GCTGGGCCAGGTGGTTATTCGCGAAGTCGTTGAGAAATTCCTGCGCAGGGTGGATCGCGACGAGCAGGGCCTGCCCACTTTCTTCTATCCCTTCACACACGAATCGTTGGATAGCGAAACCCCGAAGGAGGTCGTGATCAGCCCGTCCGTTGCATTCGGCAGGCCGGTCGTGAGGGGTACTCGCATCGGCACATCGATGGTGTTCGAAAGGTACACGGCAGGTGAGAGCCTACCGGACATAGCTGAGGACTATAACCTGGAGCTCCAACCGGTTGAAGAAGCGCTCAGATGCGAAATCGAACGCAGAGCGGCCTGAAGTCTGCCTGCTGCTTGACGAAAACCTCGCTTCCCAGTCGATTATCGAAGGACTAAGAGAGCGAGGCATTCCTGTAATGCCTTCCTATGATCTCGTTAAGAAAGGCGCGGCAGACATTGAGATTCTTGCCGCCTTGGCCGGTCGGCCAGACCTCCTGCTTCTCTCAAGAGATGCTGATTTTCGCTACCACCCGGCCACGCGAGACAGGGTTATACGCGCGGGTGTGGGCGCATTCGTTATCACCTCATCCGGCAACAAAAAGTCGGCAGAGATTGTCGAGATCATTGCTAAAGCCTGGCGTCGAATTCACAAGTTTGCGCGCAAGAACAAGCGACCATTCGTCGCTCGGATCAACAGTTCCGGGGCGGTAGAGCTACATCGATGACATTAGGGCCAGAATCTCGCAAAAGGACCTTTCCGCAGATCCTGAAGAGGCGGTGGCTTGAGGGTATTGCGGGGCAGCGGGTCTTTGAGCGCGGGCTTGGTTACTGGCAGCGTGATCATGTCAAAGAGACTCGCTTTGAATCCGCTGACTACATCTCCGGTTGTGTTCAGGGCACGGAACTTTATGATGCGTGGTTGCGGCTGGATGAGGAGGGCTGTCTCGAGTACGGATGCAGTTGCCCGTACGCTGCAGAGGGACATTTCTGCAAGCATCTTGTTGCCCTTGGGTTGGCCTATCGCAATGAACGCTCAACCCCGCCATCGCCCCACCCACAGGGGCCGTTTCTGGATTACTTTGCACTGCGCGACTGGGTGCGCGCAGAGACTTCAGATCGGCTTTCCGATCTGTTGATGGCTGAAGCGGAACGGAATGAACGGCTACATGCGATCATTTCTTTGTCCGCTGCGTTCGATGACTCGAACGGGCTGAACGTGGAGCTATGCAAGAACGTTCTTGATGATGCGCTCCGTGTCGAGCCCTGGCGACATGACGACTATGTTGCGGTAGTTAAACATGGTGCCGCGATGTTGCGGGCGCTGTTGGAGAGGGGTCACATCGATGAAGTCTGCGAACTGTCTGAGCGGATGTGGGCGCGACACGGGGAATATGCAGAGGATATCGACAGGCCGGACTACATTGGAGCCGCGTTATCGGCCATCAGGGATCTACACATCAAGGCGTGGCGTGCCCGGAAGCCGAGTCCAGAAGAGGTGGCCGAACATCTCTTCTGTATGATTACATCTGCCGAGCATGAGTTTCCGGGTATTCAACTCGAATTGTTTGCTGATCTGCTGGGGGCAGACGGCTTCACTGTTCTTGAGAAGATGGTTGAGGAGGCCTGGAAACAATCTCAGGAAGTCGAGAGGTGGCAAGGCTTCGCGTGGTGGAATCTTGAAGACTTTCTGGCGAAACTGGCGGAGCGGCGGGGCGATTGGCGAAAGGTCGTCAGCATCAAGAAGAAGACTCAGCGCCGTCGGGAGTGGCCGGACGACGTTCTCCGCATCTACGAGGAACACGGCGAAGCGGAAGAGGCGTTTGCCTGGGCCGAGGAAGTATTCCGCGCGACAAAAGGCATCCGCCACCCGAGTATCCTGCGGTATCTTGCCTCAGAATATGCGTCTCAGGACCGCGTTGATGAAGCCATAGACCTGATGTGGCAGCACTTCGTCCAGAATCCCACGCACTACAGCTACAGCCATCTCAAGGGCTTCGCAGAGTATCTGGGTAGATGGGAAGATTTGCAGAAGAAGGCCGACGAGATGATGCCGCGGGAGGAGGAGCCACCTGAGGAGCAGGTGGGCGTTCTCTTTGACGCCGACACCGTTCGCATCGAGCGGATTACTTCGCATGGTCACTTGTCACCCGAGGGGTTCTGGTACGACCAGGACGAGGATGAGTGGGTGACGATTGTCGAAGGGGAAGGAGCTGTTCTTTTTGAGGGCGAAGAAGAACCGCGCATCCTGAAGCGGGGCGATCATCTCTTCATTCCCGCGCATCAGCGGCACCGTGTTGAGTGGACTTCTGAGGAGGAGGCTACTGTTTGGCTGGCGGTATTTGTTCCTGCGTCTCCGGGGCCACCCGCGGGGTCACCCCTTCCGCCCCCGTGATCGTGTGTCATTGCGAGTAGGGATTGTCCGACGAAGCAATCCAGATCAGATCGTGCGGGATCGGGATGCAGTCTGAGTCCAACAGGCCGGAACTGGATCGCTTCCAGCTGAAGCCATCGCGATGACCGGGGTGATCTACGAGTCCGCTCTGAACCAGTGCTGCGTTCTGGTGCAGAACTTGACGAGCATGAGCATGACGGGGACCTCGATCAGGACACCGACGACAGTTGCCAGGGCGGCGCCCGACGACAGTCCGAACAGCATGGTTGCTGTGGCTATAGCGACCTCGAAGTGATTTGACGCGCCGATCATGGCCGACGGTGCGGCATCGGCGTACGAAAGCTTCAGCAGTTTGGCCAGCCCGTATCCCAGGGCGAAGATCAGAACGGTTTGAATAAACAGGGGAACGGCGATCCAGAGGATGGTCAATGGGTTCGAAAGGATGACTTCTCCCTTGAACGAGAAGAGCAGCACAAGCGTCAACAACAAAGCGATGATCGTTACAGGCGTAAGCACATGGAGGAACTTCTCTTTGAACCACTCTTCGCCCTTATGAAGGATGATGGTGCGGCGAGAGATGTATCCGGCGACAAGGGGCAGGGCGACATAGATGCCGATCGAAAGCAGTAAGGCCTGCCACGGAACAGGAAGTTTGCCCACCCCGAGAAGAAAACCGCCCAATACGCCGTAAAGCACGAGCATGGTCAGAGAGTTGATGGCAACCATCACAAGCGTATGGCCATCATTCCCCCGAGCAAGAAAACCCCATACGAGCACCATTGCAGTACATGGAGCGATGCCGAGCAGAATACAGCCGGCGAAATAGCTTCGCCACAGGGGGACCTGCAGCATCTTGATGCCGTCGACGAGAACGACCGCTCCCGAGCCATAAGTTGCGCCGACTGTTAAGTCCAGGCCGAAAGGCATCTTCACCAGATCTGTTGCTTCAGATCCGATGAATCCATGAAAGACGATGCCGAGAAAGGCGTAGGCGATAGCGAACATGGTAAAAGGTTTGATGGCCCAGTTGATGAACAGCGTGAGGCCGACCGGCTTTACGCTCTTTCCCGCCTTCACGACTTCCGCGAAATCGATTTTGACCATGATCGGATACATCATGAAAAACAGACAAATGGCTATGGGAATCGATACAATCGGAGCTCCATTCACTGCAATCGCCATACCGTCCAGCGCCTTGGCAAATCCCGGGGCGAGTTTCCCGAGCACGATTCCTATTATGATGCAGAGGCCGACCCAGACAGTCAGGTAGCGCTCAAATATGTTCATGGCCTTCTTTGTTTGTTCACTCATGATCTATTCTCCGTCCATCAGCGCTCCGGGCAGCTTCTTGACGAAGACTTTGATCTCGTCACGGATGCGGCGGTAGCAATTCAGTTTTTCTTCTTCCGACTCGACCAATTCCGCGAGCTTCGGCGGATCGTCAAACCCCGCATGAACCACTTTGGTAATCCCCGGGAAGAAGGGGCAGTTCTCGTTGGCGTGACCGCAAACCGTCACGACGTAGTCAAACTCCACGTCCTTCAGTTCATCGACGTGCTTCGAGCGATGACCTGAAATGTCGACGCCGGTTTCGGCCATCACCTTCACGGCGCTCGGATTCAGGCCATGGGTTTCGATGCCCGCCGAGTAGGCGTTGATCACGTGCCCCTTGAGAGCTCGTGCCCACCCTTCCGCCATCTGACTGCGGCAGGAATTTCCGGTGCAGAGGAAAAGGACGTTCATCTTTCCAGGATTCGGCGGCACAGCTTCTCCATATCCATTTTCCTGATCTTCTTGAGTTTCGCGTTGTCCGCCTTGATCTCCGGCGTGTTTTCCAATGTTTGGAAAACCATGGTTGTGATTCTTCCAAGCATTGGAAGTTTTCGTTTTGACGGCAGGGAGTAGTAAACCCAGCGGCCGTTCTTCCGGCTCTGAATCAGGCTGGCCTGCCGCAGAATAGACAGATGCTTCGAGACCGTTGACGGGGCGAGGCCCAGCAACTCAATAAGCTGGCAGACGCAGAGCTCGCCGTCGCGGACGGCGCACAGAATCCGCGTCCGGTTGGCATCTGAGAGCGCTTTGAAAACATTAAGAGTGTCGTCCATATCAGTCACCGATAATTCGCCAGATATAGAAATATACGCCGTCCTTCCCGCAAGTCAAGGGCGCTGAAGAACTGAAGGGAGGCCAACGGGATATCCGCTGCCGCAGGAAGTTGTCAGCGGCAGGTATACAACAGATAGAGACCGGCGAGGATCACGAGCACGCCGCAGACTTTCTTAAGAATGCCCGCGCCTTTGGATTTCTCGTTCCAGTTCAAGTAGTGCTGTACAGCCTCCGTGCTTGTTCCTGCCAGTACAATGACCGAGCAATGCCCGGCTCCGTAGACGATGAGAAGAAGAAAGCCGTAGCCTGCGCTGGTTGCGGCGACCTTATAGGTTACCGCCAGCACAGGAGCCATGTAGGCAAATGTACAGGGCCCGAGTGCGATGCCGAAAACGAGGCCAAGAACGAACGCGGCCAGCATGCCCCTGCGCTTCATGCCGATCTTTCCGGGGCCGGACCACGGCATCGGGACAGTGCCAAGCAGATGAAGTCCCACGAGGAAGAATACGCCGGCCACGAAGTAGTTTCCGTACCGTCCGACGTCACCCATCATACGGCCTGCTGATGCCGTGATGGCCCCGATTGCGGCTATGGTGATCAAGATGCCGAGGGCGAAAAGCAGCGAGATCACGAAGGCGCGCTTCATCGAAATGCGGCCCTGTTTGTCAATGAAGCCCACGATCAGCGGAATGCTGGCCAGGTGGCATGGGCTCAGCAGGATACTCAGCATACCCCAGGCAAAAGAGGCGAGGATGGCGATCAGCGGTGAGCCCTCTACCGCGTGCCCCAAGGATTCGAAGAGATGCTCCATGACTTACTCAGAGTTCGCGTTTTCGAGCGAGTATCCCAACTCCTTCCATTTTCCGACAATATCCTCTGCTCCGTAGAAACCTTCATGCCTGAAGAGTTCCTTGCCGTCGGGCGCAAGGAATACCTGTGTCGGAATCAGGCGAATTCCGTATTTCTCGGCAGGCTCCGGGTCTTTCCATACGTCGTGGAATACGACATTCATGCGTCCGGCGTACTCTTCCTTGAGCGCATCCAGAATGGGTGCCATCTTCTTGCAGGGAATGCACTTTCCGGCACCGAGATCCACAAGCGTAGGCAGTGTCGCGGCCGATGACGCCTCTGTCTGTTCGCCCGGGCTTGTTATCGCGGGCGGCCGGGGTGCCGACTCTCTACTCTCCGCAGGACGTTTCAGAACCAGCACTCCCGCCGCCGCAGAGGCTACGGCCAGAACAATGGCCGCGTTCATTATGGTCTTCCCAGACATTCTATTGACTCCGTTTCTTCTCAAGTGTCTCCAGAGGTCTCGTGAACCCGGGAGAACGACCGCCGCCACAAGGATCGGGCCCAGATCACTACTGCCGCTCTGAGGTCAACAGCGCCGGCCCGGTATCGTGAGTGGCACATCATTCACTGCCTACCCGAGAAGCCCTTTGATATCCTCGACCGAGAGAACCTTGCCGGTGTTCTTGACCTGGCCGTCAACCGCCAGCCCCGGCGTCATCATGACACCGAACTTCATGATCTCATTAATGTCCGTCACTTTCTCGATGTCGCACTCGACGTCGAGTTCCTTCGCAGCCTGCTCCGCATTCGACGTCAATGTCCTGCACTTCGGGCATCCCGTACCCAGTATCTGTATCTTCACCCTTCCTCTCCTTTTTAGATCGTCAGTTGATGCCTTGTTCACGCTCCACTCCTCTACGAAATGAAAGCTCCGAAGATCATGCCCGTTATCGTTGCCATGACGATCACAAGCGTTACGAAGACGACCGTCTTCTTCGTTCCCATCACGCTGCGGATGACGAGCATGTTGGGTAGACTCAATGCCGGACCGGCCAGCAGTAGCGCGAGGGCCGGACCTTCTCCCATGCCGTTGTTCAGCAAGCCTTGAAGGATCGGCACTTCCGTCAACGTGGCAAAGTACATGAACGCTCCGACCACCGAGGCAAAGAGATTGGCCTCAAGGGAATTGCCGCCGACGAACTTCGAGACCCAGGTCGATGGAATCAGGCCTTCTCCGCCGGGCTGTCCCAGCAGGAGTCCGGCAACGATGACGCCGCCGAACAGCAGCGGCAGAATCTGCTTCGCGAAGCCCCAGGAGGAATCAAACCATTCTCCACACTCGCCTTTGTTAGTGCTGGTGATCGCGGAAAGGCCGATCATGCCGGCGGCAAAGGCTATCATGGGAATCTCCGGGAAGAGCAGCGCAAGTATCACCGCCGGAATCGAAGCGAGCAGCATCTTCCACCACCTCATCTCGTACCAAACGATCAAAATCACGGCCAGGGCAACGGAGAACACGGAGGTGATAATCCACTTGGCCGAGAAGATCGCGTGCCAAAGCCCCGTCTCCTGCATGGGCTTGCCCCAGTTGGCGAAGACCAGGATCGCGACCATCGTGAAGAAGTAAATCGCGTTCTGCCGGAGCGGGCGCTTCACCTCGGGTTCCGGCATCGCCATCTGCGCCTCCGCCTTGGCCACTTCTTCTTTCAGAAAGATCAAGTGCATGAGCAGTCCAATGACCACGCTGAACAGCACGGCGCCGACAGCGCGTGCGATGCCGAGCTTCACGCCCAGCACGCGCGCCGTCAGCGCGATCGCCAGAACGTTGATTGCCGGCCCGGAGTAGAGAAAAGCCGTTGCGGGGCCAAGTCCGGCGCCCATGCGATAGATGCCTGCAAAGAGCGGGAGAACTGTACAGGAACATACGGCGAGAATCGTGCCGGAGACGGACGCCACGCCGTAAGCCAGCACCTTGTGCGCCTTCGCGCCCAGATACTTCATGACCGATGCCTGGCTGACGAACACAGCAATCGCGCCGGCAATGAAGAAAGCCGGGATGAGGCAAAGCAGGACGTGCTCCTGCGCATACCACTTCAGCAGATGGAGCGACTCCATGACCGCGTTGTCAAACCGGCCGTTTCCGACCGGCAGATAGAAGCAGGCAAGGAATACTCCGATAATCAGAGTCAGTTTCTGCCACTCATTTTTCCAGTTCATGCGACGCCACTTAACAGGTTCTATTCGGCAAGAAGCCAGCTCAGGAAAATCACTTCGCGATCTCGCACGCTGCGCGTCCCCGTTTCTTCCTCGCCTCAATAACAGATTCCACGCATGTAAAAAAGTTGAGCACACACGGTGACAACAGGCGGTAGAACACCTGCAGGCCCCGCTTGTCGTCCTGCACGAGGCCCGCTCTCTTGAGTACGGACAAATGTTTGGAGACGGTCGACATATCGGCCCCTACCATCTTCTGCAGCTCGCAGACACAACGCTCCCCTTCCGCCAGCTTCTCGACCATCAGCAGGCGCGAAGGATGCGCCAGGGCTTTGAGTATGTCCGCCCTCCGCAGGAGGCGTTCCTGTTCGGCTTTCTTCATAAAGACCTCACAATAAGTATTTGGTAAAATAGCCAAATAGTGTTTTTCTGTCAAGGGGAAGGATCAAGCGCAGGACTGTATTCCGCTGAGCACGGGGAACAGAGGGCTATCGGCGGTTTTCTCCTGTTCCCCTGCATGCGTCGCAGGGCAGGAGCTTTTTTCCGCCGCAGTCAGGGCAGGTGATGACGGCCTTGCCTTTGCACGTTTCGCATGGCTCGGTGATAAGGTTGCTTTTCGTGCCGGATGCTTTGATGCCCATGATGCAGCCTTGATCAGGACATGGCACGACTCCGGTTCCGCCGCAAGTGCTGCATCCGACGAGTCCAATGCCTGAACAATCAGGGCAGACATGAGGAGCGGCCTTCTTGAAGGCCTTTTTCTGCTGTCGGCTGAGTTGCCGGTAGAGTCTCCCCGGGATCCACACGCCGCGGACGTTCTTCATTCCTTTTCTGGTCTGGACAAGAGAGTGTCCTTCCCGTGCCCGCGCGAGGCTTCTGCTGACCTCCTTCGGGCTCTTTCTCCCTTCCAGCAGGCCGGACCCCTCACAAACAGCGCATGCAGATTCTTTGTCAGGAACGGCTTTGATATTCCCCCAGATGCTGAAGCCCGGCACGCGAGCGTGTCCGTCCCCCCCGCATATAGGACAGGGCCGGTCTGTCAGCATGAACCGCGCGCGACTCACCGACCGGATCTTTTCCAGCTTCTTGCCGAACTTCCCGCCTTTGTCTTCAGCGAAATCCAGCCATACGAGAACATTGCCGGCGTGAATGAAGGCGACTTCATAGCGTCCTCGCTGGAAGTCGTTCAGGGCTATCGCGTACTCGCGCTCGATGGACTTCGTATCAAAGAAAGGTTGAATGTCGGCAGACAAGCCCGTTGTGACATTCGCGCAAACGAGCAGAAGCACGAAGCAAAGTTGCACTCCTCTCACCATGACCGGTTCTCACCTCCCGATGAATCGGTGAATCAGTCTACGTTCATAGATACACAGAATCGTCCGTACAGTAACAAAAGATTCGGACCTTTTTGCGAGGGCGGGGAGGGATCTTTACTGGTCGCAGCCGAAGCCTTTGCAGGACTTGCACAGAACGACGCCTTCGCCCCCGCACGTGCGGCAGGTTGCGTTCTTGTACTTTCCTGAGCCCTCACAACGAGAGCACTGCTGAAGCCCCTGCCCGTCGCATCGTTCGCAGGTTACCCCCGTCCCGCTGCCGTTGCATCGGCTACAGATGAATCTTCCCTTCCCGTCACACATTTCGCAGAACAGAAAGCCCTGCCCGCCGCATGTTTCGCATGGGGAGACCCCAAGCTGTCGGCAATGAGAACAGCTTCGGATGACCGTGCGGCCACCGCTTTCTACGGCCTCTTTCTTACTGCCGCCGCAGACCGGACAGACTTCCTGTCCCATCACGCAGTTCGGGTTCGAACAGGGAACCCGACCCGTTCCGTGACAGAATTCGCATCCGGTCCAACCTACGCCATAGCACGTTGAGCACAGTGGAGGGGCTGAGGTCTTCAGGGCCGCCTCTTCTCTCACGGTCAGGTTTCTGGAAATTCCGCGGGGGAGCCAAATCGTGTGCCACTTGCTCAAGAGTCGCAGTTTCTGCATATCCGAAAACGCAGCCTCCGCCGAGCGCATCTTCCGCGCGAGTTCCTGCTCGGTCGCGTACGCGGCGAGAAGGCCCCGTCCGTCGCATGCCGGACACGTGGAGGCGGGATCGACTTGTTCCCGGGCTTTGCCCTTAAGTGTAATAAACAGCCGGGTCCTCTTTCCGGAGCCGTTGCAGACGGGGCACTCACGCAGGCCCCTGGGAATATCCTTCCGGCTCTCCGCGTTCAGTCTGTGGAGCCTTCTTCTCAGTGCGTCGGCGCCGTCTGGAAGCAGGGCGGTCCACGCGATAGCATTCCGAGTCTCCAGGAAGCAGGCTTCGTGGTGTCCCTCGGCCTTCCGCTTTTCGGCCCCGGAGCATGCCCGGGAGATCAACGCGAGAGAGATCCCGTTGTCACTGGACTCGGGGGAGGGCGGCGCCATCACCGGCTCCGCTGAATCGTCTGAAGGCGCAAGTTCCGCGCCGCAGTGACGGCAGACCGTCGCTCCCGGCTCGTATTCGTATCCGCAATTCGGGCAGATGAATACGGCAACGGCAACTGCGGCAGCTCCCGCGAAGAGAACAAGAGGAAGCAGACGCTTCATAATGAGGTTCTTCATCCTCCTCCATTCATACCACTGGTTACGGATAAGGATAAGCATTTTCCGTTTGTTCAGAAAACAGAGGAAAGTCTGAAATATCTCTTCCGCCTGTTCGTTTGATTATCAGGGATCGGACACGCGAATGGCTTAACACGATCGCAAGTATCTGATAGCCTTAACGAGGAGATGAGCTTCATCGCGGCAAAACGGGCAGGCGGCCGTAGCGGTCAGGTAATGCTGGAGTACGCCATCGTGGCAGGCATTTTTGTCGCCGTGGTTACGATCCTTGCGCTGTTGCTTTTCACGTTCAAGGAATACGGAGGGCGAATTCTGGATCTTCTGGCTGCAGAATTCCCGTGATCCGCAGTTGCAGTGCATTATGACGAGCGCCAAATGGAGGCAGGAACAATGACAAAACTGATGCAGCGTTTGCGAGGCAAGAGCGGGCAGGCGATGACCGAGTACATCATCATTGTCGTGGTAGTCGCGTTGGCTGCTATCGCGATTTTCGCGATCTTCAGCGACACGATCCGCGAGAAACTCGGGGGGGCAGTCGAAGAGCTGGGGGGCGACACCTCCGCCAAAGATGCCGCGCTTGAAACGGGTTCGCAGGATTATCTCAAGGATCTTGACGCGGACGGCGCCGGCAACTGATCCCGCCGCATACGCCGATAACCTGTTGTCATTGAGGTCTCCTCCGGATCGGGCGGACCTGGTCCGGCGGGAGTCTGAATCCGGCGGCGCAGGCTCACAGGGATGAACTGCAAATCCAGATGCACGGGAAAATCCGGTCAGGCACTTATCGAGTCTACGCTCATCGTTGCCCTGCTGTGTCTCATTTTCTTCGGTGCGTTCCAGTTGTCCCAGTTGTTCGTGGCCCGTGAGGTTATGGATCATGCGGCAACCGCCGTTGCGAGGGCTCGATCGGTCGGTTTCAACGATTTCATGGTCTACAAGGTCGGCCGCGTGGCTGCCATCCCCAATGCCGGGCGCATGACCTATCCGGAAGTTGAAACGTCGAGTGGCGGGTTGCTTCCCGTCGCGACGGCGATTCCCGGGGACCTGTGGGATACAGCCATGGCGGCGAATCCCGTCTCGCCGCAGTATGCCATCGAGAGCGCATTGATACCGCTCTACCTCGGTGCGGAGTGGGGTGGTCAACTGCCGGCGATTCTGGACTACAACGAGTGGGATTCGGTCGATATGTACGTGAACGAGATCGATGAGGCTCTCGCCCGCGGCCGGACCACTCAGGACTATCCTCTGCGTTTTCCCTTTCACCGCGCGTTCTATGCGGGTGACGAAGTTCGTATCGAGGGGGATTCCCGTCTCGCAAATCATTACCCTCTCTATCTCGAATGATGAACGCGAGAGATTCCAGGCTGCGCTCGGGACAGGTGATGATCTTCATGGTTCTGTTGCTTGTCATTTTGTGTCTCGTCGTCCTCTGGAGTTTTGATGTTCACAAGATTCTCTTCGTTAAGACCAAGGCCCGTAACGCCGGGGATGCCGCGGCGGTGGCGGCGGCTCGCTGGCAAGGCATAAGCCTGAACCTGATCGGAGAACTGAACGTCCTGAAGGCGGTCTCCATTGCCGAGGCGTTGAGCCGGGGCGAAACGAATTTCGTGGAAGCCGCGGAGATGACTGATCTGCAGAGCAGGCTCAGTTTCGTCGGCCCGATGATTGGTTTTGCGGCGGCACAGCAGGCAGCCAAAAACAACGGCATCTACGCCAACGAGCAGTTCAGCGCGGAACTGCTCGGACACGCCTCGACCGTTGAGCTTGAGTATCCCGAGCGCTATCCGGTGCAGCCTTACGAGAACACGCCCAGTCCGCCGACCGCCTGGGATGATTACGCGGAGATGATTATGGCCGTCGCAAGCGAGGGTGTCGCGGTTCGGGCGGAAAACGCACAGCTCTATCGCGACTACGAAAACTGGGGCCATCCGCTGCTGAATCCTGACTTCTACGATGCCGCCGCGTCGGGAAACTGGTGTTGGTTTCTTTTCAACGCGCTGAGTCTTCTGGAAACCTACTCGTCGTGGCTTGATTGGCCCGCGCTTCCCATTATCGAAGAACCGGAGCCGACAAGTTCCGAGTACTTCGGACTGGGTCTGACGAAAGTGCCGATGCTGGATTACATCCCGCTGACGCGATTGTCGGAGGCGGGCGGCGTGGAAGATATACTGGCCGCGCTGCAGTTGATCGGCGGTGTCGCGATCAGCAGCGAAACGGCATCCGTGGAAACCGACTGGTTCTGCTACAACCCCGGACGATGGAGAACGTGGAACGAGACTCTTCCGGATGGCTTTCCTTTTCTGAGCGATGTGAAGCCGGAGTATGACTATGCGGGAGCGGACGCGGCTGTCCGCATCGAGACCGACAATCAGCGTCTGTCGCCGGGCATGGGCGGCGATGTCATTGTCTGGACGGCTGCCGCAAAGCCCTTCGGATATCTGGACGGTCCGGTCGTGCCGGATTACTACGGGCTGGTGCTGCCCGCATTTCACGAGGCCCGCCTGATTCCCATAGACGCGTCATCCGCTCCGGCTTCCGGCAGTCAGCCCGGATGGGGTGAACATGTGTATGAACATCTCGAGCCTTACATGGCTCATGGTCCGCCCGCGCTAGACGGATCCTGCTGGTACTGCAATGTGCTTCTCGCATGGGAGAACGCCGAATACAGGCAGGCGGGACTGGACTGGCTTGATCTCTACAGCCACACATGCACGCACCCCGGCGGTTCCGGTCCCGGTGGCGGAACGAGAAGGGGACATTAGTGATGATGAAGCCTGAAACCAAAAACCTGAAACCTGAGTGGAAGCGGCATCGTCGCGCCGGCGCGGCTATGGTCGAGTTCGTGGTTGGCATTGTTGCCGTGCTGGTTCTTTTCATGGGTCTTCTTCAGATCGCACAACTGGCTCGTAAAAGGACTCGCGCGATGCTGGAGGCGCAGGCTGAAGCAGGCATGTATTCCATGAGTGACGAACTGATAATCGCTCTGCCCGGACCGCAGCACATCTATGACTGGGACCCCGGTTCGGACGAGCGTCCGTATTCGGAGGACGATTCTCCGATCCTGGGAAGTTCCGCGATGATCAACGCGGACATCATCAGGCATGCCCGGCCCGACGATCTGGAGACGTATGCCGGCGGCAACCGGATTTCGTCTCTGTATCACGCGCCCGACTTTGTGACGGAAATCGGTCTGGTACACGGGGAGGCCAAATCGGAGAACATACCTCTCTATCCGATTATTCAGCACCTTGTATATAGGGATGAGTCCATCCGTTTTGAAGAAGACGTCTGGCTCACGTGGACGAAAGGGATCTATTGAGAAAATGTTGAAGGCAGACAAGAGGGTTCACATTGCGACTCTGACAGCTTCTGCGCTTCTTGTCGCAGTTGTGGTATCGGCGCGCGTCTATGAGCGCGCGCAGAGAACGATGGCCGAAAGCCTTGGATGGGAAGCAGCATACTCCACGGAGCTGACGCTGAACGGGGGCGCGGGCACGCTTCAGCTTTGGAATGCGTCGGGCGATGTGGAGGACACGGTTCGCGCACTTAACGCCAGGCTCGGTGGCGATCATCCCGCCTTGCTCAGCGGGGAGAATATGGCGTGGGGAATTGAAAGCGCAGACGGCACGGTTTCGCGATACCTGGTCTTCTCGCCGGCCGGCCATGGTTCAAGCATGATCGTTGTCGTTCGGCAGGAGGAAGTGGAGTTCCGCAAGTCTGAAACGCCTCCGCCCGCCTCATTGCTGACGGACGTGCCGTCCTTTCCCGGAAGCCGCCCCGTATCGTTTATAGCGGATCATGCAGGCGGAACGGCCTTCGAGTTGTCAGACGTAAGCGCGGATGCCGTCACGGTCAGGCAGTACCTGCGCGATACGTTCGCGCATGCCGGATGGACAAGTATGTCGCGGGGACAGGCGCTCGACATCTACAAGCGCGGCGAGGTGCTTTGTCTCGTGAAGGTGAATTCTTCTAGTCCCGGAAGCCCGGGCAGGGTTACTCTGATCCGAAAGGATCTGCGCTGATGCTGTTGGACCTACAACCTCATGAACAGAGGACAGAACAATGAAACAGAAAATGGTGTTGTTGATATCTGTTGTGATCGGGCTGACCGCGTTCTGGGCCACGCACCAGTACCTGCGAAGTGAGCGCGCCAGGATCTACAAGGGGGCGCAGAAGATCAAAGTCCTCGTCGCGCGTTCCGACCTCGCTGCCGGCACGGTGCTGCAGGTCGAGGACCTCGCTTCCAAGTCGCTGTTCAAAGCGGCTGTGGGCGAAAACGTCTTTTCGCCCGGCGACCTCGACACCGTTCTGGGCAAGAAGCTGCGCTACAGTCTTCGCCGTGAAGAGCCGCTGTGGTGGTCGCATGTGGATGTGCCGATCCGGGACAAGGGAGGACTGGCTGCGCTTGTGATGCCGGGCATGCGGGCGGTTTCAATCGCAGTCGGCGGAGCAGACGCGGTCAGCGGACTGGTCAAACCCAACGACCATGTCGATATCCTCGGGACGTTTACCATGGCGTCACGGAAGACCCCGGGGGAGACGGAGACTGTAACACTTACGGTATTGCAGGATGTGACCGTTCTCGCGACGGGCCAGCGTCTTGGACGTGACGAGTTCGTCGGACAGGGCCTTTCTGCCCGTTCTTCAGGATACAGCGTCGTTACCCTGGAAGTGACGCCGCGGGAAGGCGAACTGCTCGTGTTTGCCCAGAAGGTGAAGGGGTCATTGACCCTCTCACTGCGCAACTCCGACGATGTCAGCTTTGAAAAGGATCTGCCGGAAGTGGACTTCCAGCATATAGAAAACAAGCTCCCGGAACTGAACACCTATCGCCAGCGTCACATACGCCACAAAACCGATCTCTGAGGCCTTCATGTCCGCAGACCATACCATCACATTCTCAGTCAGAACGCCGGACGGCAGAAGCCGCACGTTTCATGTCGAGCCGGGCGTCTACTCAATGGGCTCCGATCCGGACAATCGCATCGTACTGCCGGGCGACGCCATGTCCTGGCGGCATGCCGTCCTGAGTCTTCTCGAAGACGGATGCTCGGTCGAGGATCTGATGAGCGAGGGCGGTACATTCGTCGACGGCGACCGCGTCAGCGGGAGAGTCCCGGTTGTCGAGGGGCAGGTGATCAAGCTGGGCGAGTATCAACTGATTATCGGCGAACCGTCCGAACAGAACGCGGGCCGGCCGGAGAAAGAAGAGGATATCCCTCGCGCCGATGTTCCCGCGCCAATCCCTGAGAGTGCCGGGGATTCGCAGGACGAAGCGAAGCGGCGCGAGATAAAGAGGCAGATTCACCAGGCTTTGTTGGACCGGCTGGACATCAAGAGATTAACGGCGAGCCATATCAACGAGTCCGATCTTCGAGCGAAGGCCCAGTCGACGATCAAACACATCATCAAAGATGTTCGCGGAAAACTTCCCGCCGACATGGATCCCGACAGCCTGGCCAAGGAGGTGTTCGATGAAGCTATGGGCCTGGGTCCTCTGGAGGACCTGCTCGAGGATCCCACCGTGACCGAGATCATGGTGAACGGCGCCGACCAGGTTTATGTGGAAAGGGAGGGTAAACTTCATCTGACCCGGAAGACCTTTCTGAACAACGATTCGGTGCTGGCGGTGATCGAGCGCATCGTCTCGCCCATCGGCCGCCGCATCGACGAGAGCCAGCCTTATGTGGACGCGCGGCTGCAGGACGGGTCGCGTGTCAACGCGATCATTCACCCTCTGTCGTTGAGCGGACCGTGTGTCACGATCCGTAAATTCTCGCGCGAACCTTTTACCGTGGCGGACCTGGTGGGATTCGGGACGCTGCCTCAACCGGTCGCCGAGTTCCTTCGCGCGTGCGTGCTTCTGCGAAAGAACATCGTGGTGTCCGGCGGGACGGGCTCCGGCAAGACGACACTGCTCAATGTGATCAGCAGTTACCTCCCGCACGATGAGCGAATCGTTACCATCGAGGACGCGGCGGAGCTTCGCCTGGGCCAGAAACACGTCATCAGGCTCGAGTCCCGCCCGCCGAATATCGAAGGCCGGGGAGCTATCACCATTCGCGATCTTGTGCGCAACGCTTTGCGCATGCGGCCGGACCGCATCATCGTCGGTGAATGTCGAGGCGGCGAGGCGCTCGACATGCTGCAGGCCATGAACACCGGTCACGAGGGTTCTCTGACGACGGTTCACGCGAACTCTCCGCGTGACGTAATATCACGCCTGGAAACCATGGTGCTGATGGCCGGTATGGATCTTCCCGTCAAAGCCATTCGAGAGCAGATCAGTTCCGCGATTCATCTGATCGTCCACATCGCGCGCTTCAGCGACGGTTCGCGGAAGATCTCGCGCGTTACGGAAGTGGTGGGCCTGCAGGGGGAGCAGATCGGCATGCAGGATCTGTTCGTGTTCAAACAAACGGGCCTGTCCGCGGAAGGCGGACTCGAGGGAGCGTTTGCGGCAACGGGGAGCGTACCGACGTTCAGTGAAGAATGGAAAACGCGCGGCGTTAAGGTAGAGCAGAAGATATTCGACCCGGAAACATGGACGAGTTAATCAGCCAATCAGGACTGGTGTTTGTGCCGCTGCTGTTCGCACTTTGCTTCGGCGGGCTGGCATATTCACTCTTTCGCGCGCTCCGCGAAGGCATGGAGAGCTATGACCAGGTCTATGCTGTCGATGCGGCGCGACAGTTCGAAGACATCTTTCTCTTCGTGCCGGCCAAACGCATTGCCGACATCGCGCGCATCGCCGCCGTCACCATGTTCATCATCTTCTTCCTTCTGTTCGGTGATTTCGGCACGCCTTCGGGATTGCTGTCGGGATTGATCTTCGGTTTCATCGCCGCTCTTGCCGCCGTCAACTCGCCGCGGATGGTACTGCGGGTGCTGAAACAACGACGTCTGGAAAGGTTCAACCGGCAGTTGGTCGACGCGCTTATCAGCATGAGCAATTCCCTTCGCGCCGGCTTCAGCATTCTGCAGGCATTCGAGGTCATCGTAGATGAGAACCAGCGACCCATCGCAGAAGAATTCGGCGTATTCCTGCAGCAGGTTCGCATCGGTGTCCGGGTGGAGGACGCATTGGGGGATCTGGAGGAGCGGGTCGGCAGTGAAGATCTTACGCTGATGGTGAGTGCGATTCAGACGGCGCGGCAGACGGGCGGCAACCTCACGGAGGTGTTTGACAAGATCGCCGCAACGATCCGTGAGCGGATACGGATTCATGGACGAATTCGGTCTTTGACGGCGCAGGGGCGATTGCAGGGCCTCGTTGTCGGTGCGATGCCGCTTCTCCTGCTGTTCGCCATGACGGCCCTGGATCCCGTGATGATGAGGCAGTTTGTCGGATCAACGACCGGAGTGGCCCTGTTGATCCTGGTGGGATTGTTGGAGTTGATCGGTTTTCTGATCATCAGGAAGATGGTGAATATAGAAGTGTAATGAACGGGAATCATGTCATAGCAGACGTCATGCTGGGCGCGTCATGGGCGTTGGCCTTCGGTGGGCTTGCCTGGTACATCGGGCGAACGGCCACCGAAATCACCTATGTCACGCTGGCCGACGGGAGACGCCGCGAGCGCCGCCTGCCCCTGCTTTTCCGCTGGCTGCTTCCGCTGGTGCCGAACGTGCTGCGGTTCGTAGAGGGCGAGCGTTACTCCCGCACGAAAGAGCGCGCCGGCCGGCAACTACTGTCCGCCGGATACAGCGGGCTCATGTCTCCGCAGGAATTCCTGGCCATCCGCATACTTCTGGTGGCCGTGATGGCTCCGGTGATGATCGTGTTGCTGCGGCTTTTCTTTGAGTCCATACCGGGTCCGTTGGGCGACGGCATGTTGAGGAGGCAGGGTCTATTCTACGGCGCAGCCGTTCTCTACACGCTCTTCTACACCCCGCTCTGGCTGAGGTCCGCCGTACGCCGCCGCCACAGGGAGATCGAGCATGCGCTGCCCTTTGTACTTGATCTGCTGACTCTGTCTGTTGAAGCGGGCCTCGACTTCATGTCGGCGATCCAGCGGATCATCGAGAGGCGCCAGATTGATCCGGTCAGCGAGGATCTGGTGGGCATGTTCCGCGAGGTCCAACTGGGTAAGACGCGGCGCGAAGCGCTGAAACACATGGCCCGCTCTTCAGGCCAGAGCGATCTTCAGTCTGTCGTAAACGCGCTCGTGCAGGCAGATGAAATGGGCGTGAGCATCGGGGCCATTCTCCGCATCCAGGCGGACCAGATGCGCACCCGCCGGTTTCAGAGGGCTGAGAAGAAAGCGAACGAAGCCCCTGTGCGCCTGCTGTTTCCGCTTGTGGCTTTCATTTTTCCTTCCGTTCTCATCGTTCTGTTGGGACCGGTTCTGATGCAGTTGATTCAACATGGCTTCTAACGGCCGCAGGTTGCGGCGTGCGCAAATACGCGTGTAACGAAGTCGACATTGACCGCGGATAGGGTGGGGAGTAGCGTAGACCGAATCAATGGAGAGTACTGATCGCGTGGACGAAGGTTTCTTCCATCTCATCGTAAAGGGCGGTCCTGAGCGCGGACGGCGGCTTACCGTGCCCCAGGAGGGCGCGCGCGTCGGGCGCTCGTCGAGCAACGACATCATACTCAATGACGCAGCCCTTTCGCGGTTTCACTGCCGCTTCTTTTTCAAACCTGACGGCAACCTCTGGATCAGCGATCTCGGAAGCACGAACGAAACACTGGTCAACAACAAACCGGCGCAGGAGACCCGCCTTACGTCGGGTGACCGTATCGAAATCGGTGGAACGCTGATCGAGGTCGTCTGCGATAATCTTGCGGGCCGCCTTCCTCCGTCAGCCCCTTTGTCCCGTATGTTCCCCGGCAGCAAGGGCGATTCAGTGGACCTCGGTCTCCGTCGCGAAAAGGAAGAACGCCAGCCTGGCGCGTTGCGTTTTCTGTGGCCGGTCATTGCCGTGATCGTTGCCGTTGTCGCCATCGCGATCCTGTTCAAAGTGGTGAGTTCGGACGTTGAACCGCCCGCGGAGGCCGTCGCGGGAGAGGTCGGAGACCAACGCTTTGAATTTGAATACGAGAAAGTGGAAGCGAGTGCGGCGAACATCTTCAGGTATTACGCTCAACTGCGTGACGGGACGCTGGCCGTTCAAATCGACAACATGGAGAACAGTCGCCATGTGCTGCGCGACAAAGCGGTTGATGAAGATCTGGTGGCCGGCCTTCGCCGCGATCTGGAGCGAAGCGGGTTCATGGATCTTCGTGACGATTACGCGGGGCTTTCTCCCGACGCGTGGCATGAATACCGTCTGCAGGTCACCGTGGGGAGGACCGCGCACGGGGTGAAAGTGCTGAACCGTGTGGAACCGGACTCGTTCAAAGCGGCTCGTGAACGGATCGAGGAGTTTGTGCAGAACGAACTCGGGCTTGCGGCCCTGGCCCTGCCGCCCGATCAGTTGCTGCAACTCGCGCGCAACTCACATCTGCTCTCCCAGCGGCTCTACGCCCAGCGGGAGGTCGGCTACGACAACCTGGCCAAGGCCATAGACGCCTATACTGAGACGCTCTGGTACCTTGAGACGATCGATCCGAAGCCGGACTACTATGCCGAGGCGCTCAGCGGACTGGAAGTCGCCAAAGAGGCGCTTGAGACCGCCTACCAGGATCGGCTGTTCCAGGCGGAGCGGGCCATTAAGCTTCGCAACTGGAATCTGGCTGCGGACAACCTGCGTGTGATCTGTGAGATGATACCCGACCGTTCCGACGACCGGCATCAGAAGGCAAAGAAGAAGCTGCTCGACGTGGAAAGGCGGATGAATCACTGAGATGAAACGGAATCTTTTCATTCTGTTGCCACTGTTGGTCTTCGGCCTACTGCTGGCCGGCTGCGGAGGAATGGGGAAAGACGCAGGATGCGAAATCACCGTTACGACTTCGCCGTCGGAAGCCGTGATCGTCCACAACGGAAAGCAGATGCAGGCATCCCCCGTGACACTAAAGGGCCTTGAACCGGGGACTCACCTGCTCCTCGCGCGCAAAGAGGGCTTCAGGGATGAGAGGAAGACCATTTCCCTGCTCCCGAGGCAGAAGGCCGCCGTTCATCTGAAACTCGAACCGCTGTTCGGACTGGTGCTCGTCAGGTCCAATCCGGAGGGGGCGGAAGTCGACGTGAGCGGGGCTTTTCGAGGAAAAACACCGCTCCTGATACCCGATTTCCCGCTTGGAGAGCATCGCGTAAAACTCCAGCTCGATGGTTATGTTGAGAAAGAAGTTGAGGTCACATGCGACGATCGAACGCCGCAGAGCATCTTCGTGGACTTGTCGTCCGACTCGGCCAGTGTCGCTATCACGTCGGATCCGTCGGGCGCCGCGGTATTTGTCAACGGGAGCCCGCGAGGTAATACGCCCTGCGTGCTCGATCAGATACCGGCCGGAAAAGCCGGCGTGGAGCTCAAGTTGGATGGCTTCTATCCCTATCGCGAGAAGATGGTTCTGCATGCCGGGCAACGATACGAAATCAACTCGCAGCTCCGTCCTATGCCCGGAACGTTGAGGGCTGTATCGGTGCCTGCAGGCGCACGTGTGTATCTTGACAATCAGTACCGCGGCGACGCCCCTCTGACGGTAAATGATCTCGAACCCGGCTCGTACCGGCTGCGCGTGGAGTTGACCGGGTACGCGCCTTCAGCCCGCACCATTGAGATCACCTCAACAGACAGTCCGGTTGAGGAATTCCGGCTGGCCAAGAACAGCGGGATGATTGAGGTCGTGACCGAACCTGCGAACGTTAAGATCTATATTGACGGTGAATACCGGGGGAGAACGAAGAGCGGCAACACCGATGTGGTCTCCGAGCCGTTCACCGTGGATCTGCTTTCGGAGGGCGAACATACGCTTCAGTTGACGCTGCGCGGCTACATGAGCGTGAAACGCAGGGTAGGGGTGAAGGCCAACGAAATCCAGGCCCAGCACGAGAAGATGGAGCGGTTGTTCATTCCCGACACCATCGTCAGGACAGGCGACGGGGCAGGGGACAAGTTGGACGGTGTGTTGATCGCCAGGCACCCCAACGGCGATGTTGAACTTGAAGTGCGGCCCGGCGTGATTGTTAAAATACCCGCAGGCGACATCGTCCAGATCAGCAAGATCGGCGCGGAATCACGCGAATGACACGCCCATGTTCTGCAGGACGGCGCTGGGTTCTCCCCGCATCACCTTCAGAAGTTCTCCGCGCGACGAGGAAGTGTCCAAACCGGAATTAGTAAGCTGAAGAAGAAGATCTCCGAATATCTCCCTGCGGCGGACTCCCCGGGGGCTCACATCGCGGCGGTCCCCGCATTGAACCATCAGGGTCGAATGACATACGCAATTCCGGAAGAGCGCGATCACATTCTCGTCCTGCTCGGTCATTGCCTGCATGAGGCCGCTGCAGTGGTCGATCGATTCGGTCGCCGCGAGATACTCCTCAAGCGAATGGTAAGTGCGGTTGCACCGGGCGCACGTTTTTGGAAAGGCGAGTTCTCCCAGAGCTCTCAGACCCGCATAAAGATTGTCTTGTTCCCGTCTGCTCATGCCGTAGTCACCCCCAAAACTCCTACTATCTAAGAATAGTACAGCAGCGCGGATTAGACAAGATTGTCCATATTCAACTGTCCCTGAAATCAGCTAAAGGGGGAAGGGCCTCAGCCAGATCGAGAGTCGTAAGTCCCCTGATGACAGCGTTTCTAATCATAAAGTGACAGGTTCCTAACCAAACAGTAATATTCCGGAGCGACCCTGCGATCGTCTAAATAGGGCGGGGACCATGGCCAAAGAAACCATACTTATAGTTGAAGACGACGAAGACATTCGCGAATTGATCAAATTCAATCTCGCAAGCGAGGGCTTTAAGATTATCTCCAGCGAGACCGGGGAGGCCGGTCTTCGCGCGGCGCGCGACGACCTTCCCGATCTCATCGTCCTGGATCTCATGTTGCCGGGTATCGACGGACTGGACGTCTGCCGTGTTCTCAAGAACGACCCGAAAACCCGGCATATCGCCATTGTCATGGTCACGGCCAAGGGCGAGGAAACCGATGTGGTAGCCGGCCTGGAACTCGGAGCGGACGACTATGTTACGAAACCCTTCAGTCCGAAGGTACTCATCGCCCGCGTTCGCACGGTGCTTCGCCGCAAGTCCCGGGAAGAGCCCGACGAAATGGCTCCGGTAACAAGAGGAGACCTTGTCATTGATCCCGGCCGCCATCAGGTGTTGCTCAGGAACAAGCCCCTCGACTTGACGGCCACGGAGTTCGGCGTCCTGCATCTTCTTGCGCGGAAGCCGGGCTGGGTCTTCACGCGCCAGCAGATCGTCGACAATGTTAAGGGCGAAGATTACGCCGTGACGGAGAGATCCGTGGATGTTCAGATGGTTGGACTGCGCAAGAAGCTGGGCCGATACGCCGACGCCATAGAAACGGTCCGCGGCGTAGGCTATCGTTTTAAGGAATAGTATATGGCCCGCAAGAGACTCATCTGGTATGTCCTTCCGGCCTTTCTGGCCGTAACACTGCTGGCTGCCGGCGGACTCACGATTTATGTGTTGAGTTCCGCGCGTGAATTTTACGTCGATGAACTCGCGCAGAACCTCGAGCAGAGGGCGCGGCTTGTAGACTATCAGATAGCAGGTTTTTCCCCCGGACATTATGCGGAAGTCAAACGGTCGTGCGACGAACTGCGCAACATCTCCGACGCGCGTGTAACCGTGATTCTTCCCTCCGGTCTGGTGATTGGAGATACGAACGAAGACCCGGCTCTGATGGACAACCACGGAACCCGTCCGGAAATCGTCGAGGCGTATTCGGGAGTCGTCGGCAGATCCATCCGGTACAGCAAGACGGTCAAACAGCAGATGATGTATGTCGCCGTCCCTGCGATGAGGAACGGAACGGTCGCGGCCGTTGTCCGAACGTCTCTTCCTCTCAGGTTTATCACCGGGAAATACAACCGGCTTCGGATGCAGATCATCAGCGGGGCTGTCGTTATCGGATTCATCATTTTCCTTATCAGCTATGTCCTTTCGAAAAGCATTACTCTGCCGATCGAGAAGATGCGCGTCGCTGCGGAGCGTTTTGCCCGTGGCGATTTCAACTACCGGGTACTGCGGGCGAAAGCCGCCGAGATATGTGAGCTTGGCGACTCGATGAACTGGATGGCCTCGCAACTGGACGAGAAGATCCAGAAGATTGAAAGTCAGAGGGAAGAGCATGACGCCGTCATGGCGAGCATGGTCGAAGGGCTTCTGGCCGTGGACATGCGCGAACGCATTATTCGTATGAACCGTGCGGCCGCGGAACTGCTTGATGCGAATCAGGAGCGGGACATCGGTCGCCCTCTGCAGGAGATCACACGGAATCTTGATCTCGAAAATATCGTCAAGACGGTGCTTCAAAGCTCGAAGCCGGTGGAGGAGGAAATCCTGATGCCGGGCGCGGATGGCGACAGGTATCTGCAGGGACATGGCTCGCCGCTCAGAGATACGGACGGCATGTTGATGGGGGCGCTGATCGTGCTCAATGACGTCACCAGGCTCCGTCGACTGGAGAAAGTCCGCCGGGATTTCGTCGGCAATGTCTCGCACGAATTGAAAACACCCATTACATCAATCAAGGGCTTTGCCGAAACGCTTGAGGCGCATCTGACGAACGAGCAGGACAGGCGTTTTGCGCAGATCATCAGCAAACAGTCGGATCGTTTATCTTCCATCATCCAGGACCTCCTGATGCTTTCCCGGCTGGAGAACGAGGGCGAACGCACGGAAATTTCTTTCAGTGATGTTCCCGTTCGCGGAGAGCTTGAAGCCGCGGTTGAGCTGTGTGCGCCGCGCGCAGAATCATGCGGTGTCGAAGTCAGGATCAAGTGCGGCGACACCGTGAAGGTTCGCGGCAATGCCGCTTTGCTGGAGCAGGCAATCGTCAATGTTCTGGATAACGCGCTCAAGTTCAGCGAATCGGGAAAACATGTTGATCTCCGCGTCGTTGAAACCGATAACGAGGTAGAGATCGTTGTCGAGGATTCCGGCTGTGGCATCCGGAAAGAACATATTCCGCGTCTTTTTGAGCGCTTCTACCGGGTCGATAAAGCGCGCAGCCGGGAGCTGGGCGGCACGGGGCTCGGCCTCGCCATAGTCAAACACATCGCCAAAGCCCACGGCGGCCGCGTAACGGTCGAAAGTGAAGTGGGCAAGGGCAGTCGCTTCGCGATTATGCTTCCCCGGGCGTAGAGCGCGCCGGAACGTTCAGGCGCAGCAGCGGTCATCCGTCGGCTGTCGCATCTCGTTCGCCTTGACTATTCATAGTGCGTCCACATCCGGATAACCTTCACAACACGGATATCGTCCATCACCTGATAAACAAGTCTGTGTTGTATATTGATCCTGCGTGAACATGCTCCTGAAATATCGCCGACCAGTCTCTCGAATGGCGGCGGCGTCCGATAAGGATTCTTCGCTAGAATAGAGAGAAGTTTCTCGGCCTTGGGTTTGAGACCCGATCGGCTGAGCTTCCTCGCATCCTTCTGAGCCTGCTTTGTGTAGACGATCTTCCATTTCTTCACCAGGCAAGCTCCTCATCGCAGCGACCAACGGGAGTCTTTAGCCCCTTCTTTATAGAATCACCCATTCCAGGAATGCTCTGCAGGTGCAATGTCTCCTGAATAGCGGTCCAATCGCTTTCTGAGATCAGTACCGCAGAATTTCGCTTTCCCGTGATCTGAACGGGATGGTGCGACTCACTCACGTCATCGAGTAGCGCGTACAGCTTCTTGCGTGCTTCAGTTGCAGATATACTGGTCATAGATCACCTCGTAAATACGTACGGCATAACGTACGCCATCTGTAAGTTCGTGTCAACTGCTACTGCGGCGAACTCTTGTATTCTACCGCACCACGGCGTGTTGCCCAAAGTCCTTTAGATCATCCGTACGCCCTGAGATTTTGAGTTGAGATCATGTTTCTGCCCGTAGTCTCCGATTGTGAAGGAGGCGAACATGTGAGCCCCATGAGCTTCGCATATGGATGTGCGTGACTAGACAGCATTCATGGGACTACTTCTCTGGCGCGATCACGCAGAATTGCCATGCGATTCTCAATCTCGATCAACTTGATATCTGCCTTCCCAATTCTTGAATCTGGA
Organism: Verrucomicrobiota bacterium; assembly: GCA_018814445.1. GTDB lineage: Bacteria > Verrucomicrobiota > Kiritimatiellia > JAHIZV01 > JAHIZV01 > JAHIZV01. The sequence continues at coordinate 33,274 of JAHIZV010000232.1, forward strand.
GACGTGACCCGTATGCCTTCTTATGACCGTATGCCTTCTTATATAATGCTTTAGCGAGGGACGCCCCCTACATTGTAACCCTCAAAACGCCCGCAAGAGTATCTGGAGACCCGCGGTAAATGCGATCCACAATTCCGGTGGACGGGGGGCCGGATGTCGAACACATCCGAGCGGGCCGCAAGCCTCCTCCGCCTACTCATCCATGCGCACATCGACGGCGAAGAACTGACCGGCCGATGGCGCGCCCGTACAACTCATCATGCCCGCCACGCCGGTCATCTCGGTACAGTCGACCACGTTCGACCACGCGCCCGCCAGGTCCGCCGCCGTACGCACGGTATAGAGTCGGCCGGTCAGCCCGCCCCAGGACACGATGAAGCCCGCGCCCCCCTGCGGCCCGTCCGCGCCCGCGCAGCCAAAGACGTCGTTTCCGTCGGCAGGATCGCTTCCCGCGATCACTTCGCCGCCGTCGCTCAGCCCGTCCCCATCCGTGTCTTCGGCATTCACGTTGCACCCGTACACGTACACTTCGTCGCCGTCGGAAACGCCGTCTCCGTCATGGTCCGCGCCGAATGACGCCTGCTCGTAGCAACCCATGTCGTATGACTCGGTGTGGTCGGCATCCCCGTCCAACGGCCGGTATATGCCCTTCAGATCGTTCGTCGGCGCCCGTTGCGCACCGCCCGTATCGACGCACGGCGATACGTCGGACAGGTGATACGGCTGCCCGTTCAAATCAACGAACTGCGGCGCCGCAACCACGTTGCTGTAGCTCACCGTCGGCAGCGGCAACGTGCAGGAATTGAACCATGTGGCCGAGTCGACGTGATTGGAGCGGAAGAAGAACGCGCCGAGGCATGTGTTGTTGAAGACAATGCTGTTCAGGATCACGTAACTGTCGTCGTAGACGCCCCCACCTTGATTGGTCGCCACGTTGTCCGCCACCGTGCAACTGTGCATGTAGCCCCCGTAGAGATACACGCCGCCGCCATCGTCGGCGCAGCCGTTGTGCACGATCAGGCAGTTGGTCAACGACGAGCCGTCTGCATATATCCCGCCGCCATATTCCCCGCTGGAGTTGTACTCGATGCGCGAGCTGTTCAGCCGCGAGTCGTTGAGGTAGGCGCCGCCGCCGTAGAACTCGGAGCGATTGTGCGCGACGGTGCAGCCCTCGATCAGGTTCGGCCCGTAGTCCACGTAGATTCCGCCTCCGTAGGTGTCGGAATGGTTGCTCTGGATCATGGAGTTCAGCAACCGGTTGCAGCCGTACTCGATGTTGATTCCCCCGCCGTCGGCATCCGAGGCGTTATTGGCGATCGCGCAACCGTCGATGACGCAGCACGTCTGGTCAATGTAGATTCCTCCGCCCTGGCCGTCGGCGTAGTTCCGGCGTACGTCACAGTCTCTGACGACGATGTTGGAGCAGACGCCGATCCCGCCTCCGTGCCATGCCCAATTGGTGTAGAAACCGCAGGTGGCGATCAACGTTCCGCCACACTGCGCGTAGATGCCGCCGCCCGTCCCCTGGCAGATGTTGGTCGTGAACCGGCAATGGTCGATGCGGTTGGAGAACTCGCAGTAGGCGCCGCCCCCCATGCTGCTGCTGTCGGTGACCTCATTGCGCGTCAGCAGGCAGTCCTCCAGCACCCCGCCCTCGAACAGGTACACCCCGCCCCCCTTGGCGGCGGCCGCGTTCTCGCGGATGATGCAGTCCCGGATCACTCCGCCCTGCGCCATGCACACCCCGCCCCCCAGGTTCGCCTCTCCGTTCTGGATCGTCAGCTTCTCCACTACCGCGCCGGGATGCAGCAGGTTGATCACACGGTCGGCGGCGTACTGGTGGAGAACCGAATCCGCCGCGTTCTGCGTGCCTCTGATGGTCACGCCCGAGCGCACGTCCAGGACACCGACCATGTTGTAGTTGCCGTTGCTCACGTTGATGGTCGAGCCGTCCACCGCCGCTCCCAACGCATCGCCCAGATCGTCCGTCGCCTTGGTCCAGGAATCGAACGGATAGGCGCCGCTGCCCACGGGTACGACGTAGATCTGCTGCGGCCCCACGCGCACGCAGTCGTCCACCACGCGCGCCGCCGCCTCCCCGACGTTGTTGCTGACCAGTACACGCACGGAATAGTAACCGGCCGCCGGATATGTATTCGTGACCGTCGACAGGCCGAATCCCGTGGCATCCCACGATCCGTTGTTCTGGAAATCCCAGAAGAACTGCAGCCCGCCGAGGTGGTCGCCCGCCGCAACGGCCTGGAAGACCACCATCAAGCCCGGAAAGCCCTGCGCGGGAGTGGCGGTGAGACCCACGTCCAGCGCGCCGGCCGCGTATTCGTAGCAGCCGCGGTCGGCCACCCCGTTCAGAACGCGGTTTGTCCCTGCCAAATCCGTCGCGCCGGCCATCCATCCGCGATACGCGCCCGAATCGATGCACGGCGACCCGGGCACCAGCGTGTAGTCGTCACCGGGTCTATCGCTGAACGCCGGCGCCATATCGATGTTGTCCAGCCCCGGCGCGGCCGGAAACGTGCAACAGTTGCGGTACGACGCATGCCCGTTCGCGTCAGGCGCCCAGTTCACACCGGCCGCCGCGGTATTGTGGTAAGCGATCGTGTTGAACGCGTTCGTGCAGCCCTCGATGCCCCCGCCCACGGTCGCCGCCGTATTATCCACCACCGTGCAGCTCTCGATCGTTCCGCCCTTGCAGCCGATCCCCCCGCCGTGCTCGCTCGCCGCATTGTCGTAAACCAGCAGGTTCCGCAAGCTCACGCCGCTCAACGCGTAGACTCCCGCCGCGTATTTCGCCGTATTGTCGCGCACAATGCAGCTCGCGACCTGGGCCGAAGAATAGGCATCGACCCCTCCACCGCCTTCCGTGGCCTGGTTGTCGTAGATCGTGCATTCCAGCACCGACGCGCCGGCCACCTCCACCCCGCCTCCGTATCTCGACTTGTTGTTCCGGATAAGGCAGTCCTCAACCACGCTCCCGGCCAACGCCGACAGGCCCCCGCCGCCGCCGGTCGTCTCACAGTCTTGCACAATGCAGTCACGGACCGTGGTGTTCGCGCACAGGTAAACACCTCCACCGCTGCTGGTCTTGCCTCGCCGGACCGTGAAGCCTTCCAATACGGAGCCCGCCGCAAAAAGTGTCACGCAGCGTTTCGTGTTCTGACCGTCCAGCGTGGTGACATCCCGTCCATTCTCGCTCCGTAACGTGACCCGGTTCGTGACGGAGATCACTTTGCTGAAAGTCCACGTTCCGTTGGTTACGATCACGACGTCGTCCGGCCCGCAAACGCCAATCGCGCTCTGGATATCGTTCGCCGCCGTCGCCCAGGTCAGGTACGGCGGCGCGGCGCTGCCCGAAACGGAAACGTAGTGATTCGTCGCATGGGACGTGCAGACTCCGAGCCCTACCCCCGCGACAAGCACAGCAACCGCGACACGAGCTTTCATGCCCCCCCTGTTTCAGCCGGCAGACCACCACGCCATAAATATGATAAGAAATCGCTTTTCGGGCGGCACGGGCACCCGCCCACTGGGACCGGCCTGAAGGAGCGCTTTCATGGGGAGAACGGTAGCAAAGCCAGAGCAGAGGGGGCAAGCACAACGACAAGGGGCGGATTCAAAATGAGAGTCTCAACGATTGTGTCTTTTGGCACTGCTGTCCAAGAAAAATGGAGGAAAACAGGGTCAGGCCTTGATTAGTGATTAAGGCTTGTGTGGTCATGGCGTCTCGCCTATGTTCAGTTCATGGCCAGAGCTTTACGCGTACAATTTGAAGGTGCGATCTATCATGTGACCTCACGGGGGAACGAGCGTCGCGCTATCTTTCGGACTGACGCTGACCGGTCGCGATTCTGTGAGACGTTGGCGGAGAATGTAAAGGCGCATCACATCCGGGTGTATGCCTACGTGCTGATGACCAATCACTACCACCTGTTGCTGGAAACCCCGCGAGCCAATCTTTCGGCCTTCATGCAGCAGTTCAACGGAGGTTACACGGGTTACTTCAACCGCCGGCATCGCCGAAGCGGTCACCTGTATGGAGGCCGATACAAGGCTAAGCTGGTAGAGGGAGACGAGTATCTGCTGAATCTGACGCGATATGTCCATCTGAATCCTGTGAAGATCAGGCGGATGGATTCCTTATCGGTGGAAGAGAGGCAGAAGGCGCTCAGAGCGTATAGGTGGAGCAGTTACCGGGCTTACGCGGGATTGGGGGAGAAACAGGAATGGATGGATTACGGGCCGTTGAGCGAACTGACCGCCCAGGGACGGAAGAAGAGGGAAACCGTCTATCGACAGTACGTAGAGGGCGGACTGGCCAAGACAGACGAGGAACTGCGGGAGGCGATCAAGCGGTCCACCAAGGCGATCGGACTCGAGACGTTCTGTCGCTGGGCGGAAACAGCCTATCGAGATCTCGCGCAGGAGCAGGGGCCGCCGTTGGACGTGGCCATGCGGACGGTGGAAACCCCTCCGGAGCCTGAGGGAGTGCTGGATGCGGTGTGCAGTCACTTCAAGATGGATCAAGCGGAGTTAAGGCGGAGACGCCATAAGTCAGACGCCCGACTGTTTGCGATGAAGCTGCTGAAAGAGGAAGCGGGGTTGACGCAAAGAGAGGTGGCCGTGAGACTGGGTTTGAGAGACGGTTCAGGTATCTCGCGTCAACTGAGCGAGCTGTCCGTTCGTTTACGCAAAGACCGCACCTTATGCAGAAAGTATGAGAAGCTGCGTGAGACAATTGTCCATAATCATTAATCAAGGCCTGACCCCCTATGATCTGACCCCCTATGATCCAATATGACCATGGCTCCCGAAATCGGGGAAAGCCCAGATGGGTGACTGGAATATGAGACTCGCACGGTCATTCAAATCCGGTCAACAAACGGATGAAGCAAACTCAACAAGCGAGGTGATGAACATGTCGACGTTCTCAGTCCAGGCAAGGTCGTCCTGTGAAGTCAAATTCTGTGGCTCTTCCCAGGAACAGGTGGAATCTACCTTGACTTCACTTTTCATGGGTGACCCCTATGCTTGTGCTATTTTACTTTAAGCGCTTCCCTTTCAGATCGAATACCCCATGAAAGGTAAAGCTTGGCCAGGCTCTGGTAGGGAACATCCCGCTTGTTTGCCAGAACTTTCAGCTCATTAACCATATCTTCCGGGAGGCGAATCGATATGGATTTCAGGGACGGCTTCAGGTTGGGGAAGGTTGCGCTTTTGGCCTTTTCGAAGTCAAAGTAGTCAAGGGGAGAGTGAGTGCTCCAAAACTCCCTTTCTTCCTTTTCATTCTTGAATTTCGGAATTCTCTTCCTAGAAGTTTTCATAGAATTCGCGCTCCTTCCTGTTCATGTTCCTGGCCGAGATTACCCGAAGCAGTTTTCTTCTCATCGTATACACAACCATCAATTGTTTCCCTGAGTCTGTGTGGCCAAAAGCAGCATAACGCTTTTCTTTCGCCGAGTGTTTCTCGTCCTCGAGAATGATCAGGGGGGAGTTGAAGAAGACCTGTTCACATTCCCAGCCGTGAACTCCGTGCTTCTTGAGGCTCTTGTCCCGGTTCCCCTTGTCCCAGTCAAATCCAGTGAAATCAAGGTATTCTTGTAACATATACATAACGTATATTGTCTACATATACATGTCAAGACCGAGTCGGCGTATGGTTATTGCAGAACTCTTGTATTCTACCGCGCGACGTCCTGAACACGAGTTAAGGCTCTCAAGCCTGCCTCGCTCTGTCGTGCGGCGTGATTTCATCTTCTGTCTGTCCCCTGGCGCTCTGTGTGAATAGTCCTGCAGGGAGCGGGGATGGGGAGATTGCGATTAGGATCCTCGATGAGATAAGTCTCCGCCTTCGCCAATCCTAATCGCACTCTTTTCATCGCCAATCCCGGCGCCGCCGCTCCGGTGGCGACTCGAGGCCGCCAAACCATGGAAGGTTGTGAGGAGAGATGGTGGATGCCGGACGCTGGATACCAGATACGAGCCACCGGATAGAAAGCACTTTGTCGCGTCTCTTTGCCGCCATCCGGCATCCGGCATCGGGCATCCACTATTGATGCACATCTAACTCCCTCCTAACAAAACGCTAACACGCTGCCTCTAGCTTCTCATTCGAGTTGAGGGGGAATGGGTTCGTCTGAAGAGATGAACAGGGGAAGAGGGCAAACGAAATCTGCGCCCGATAAGGCGCGGGAAAAAGGTAACACATAGGAGAGCTGAGCATGAAGAAGTGGTTGCTTGGTATGGTAGCGGCAGTAGTGATGATGCCGGCGGCTCACGCCGGTGACGAGGGTGCGAGTTGGGCGGACACGACCTCGCTTTCCGGCGATGTCCGGGTCCGTCACGAATACTTCGACATAGAGGGAAAAGATGCGCGTAACAGGTGGCGCGTCCGCGCCCGCCTCGCGCTGAAAGCGAAGCCGACGGACGAGTTGACGATCGCGATGCGTCTGGCCAGTGGAAGCAGTGATCCGGTGTCGAGCAATCAGACGCTGGACGACGGCTTCAGCTCGAAAGAAATCGACCTGGACCGCGCGTATTTCGACTGGCATCCGGAAGCGCTCGGCGGCGTCAGCCTGCTCGGCGGCAAGATCAAGAATCCTTTCTACGATATGAAAGGTATCGTCTGGGATTCCGATCTTAATCCGGAAGGTCTGGCCGTCACGCATGCCCTGGAGATGGACGCGGTCGACCTGAATCTCGCTGCCGCGGCGTTGTCCGCGGAAGAGCGTTCGGCCGACGATGACACGTTCCTCTACGGTCTCGAAGCCAGCGCGACGGCGAAAGTCAGTGACGGCGTCAAGGTAACCGGCGGTGCGAGCTACTTCATGTGGCAGGAGATGGAAGGACGCGAGCCGCTGTTCAACATGATGGACAGCTTCGGAAACGACACGACCGGCGGCGGGACAGACCCCGTGACGGGGGAAGCTCTGCCCATCTATTACGCGAACGAGTTCTCGATCATACAGGTCTTCGCGAAGGCGTCATTCGACGCGGGACTGCCGGTGGCTGTTTATGGGGATTACCTCGTGAACACGGAGGCCGATGACGACGACACGGGCTATATCTTCGGCGCTACGCTCGGCAAGGCCAAGGATCCCGGTTCAGTCCAGCTCGATTACAACTACCGCGAGCTTCAGGCGAACGCCACGGTCGGCGCGTACTCAGACTCCGACTCATGGGGCGGCGGCACGGACGGCAAAGGCCACCGCGTCGAGCTGAAGGTTCAGGTCGCGAAGAACTGGCAGCTTGCCGCCACGTACTTCGTTAACGAAGCTGGTCTTGACGAACCGATTGACTACGAGCGCGGTCAGCTCGACCTGATCGGCAAGTTCTAAGCAGGCTCTGATTGAGTCGCGGGGGAGCGTGCTCCCCCGCGATGAATCAGATAAAAATGAAATTCTAAACCGGAGGAATCATCATGGTGGTCGATACACGGAAAAGCAGTTCTACGCTCGAACAGACAGTCAATCCCCGTATCCTTTCCGCCATCACCGATGTGTTCCAAACGCGAGCAGTGGTGAGTCTTGTGGACCTCTGCCGGGCTTTGCAGGCAGAATACGAGGAGATTAAGCAGTATCTGGACGTGCTGGTGCAGAGGCGGAACGTCGAATGCCTTTGTCCGGTCACACACAAGGACAAGAAAGTGGACGGGTTCTGGATCGAGGAGGCAGAACTGGTTTACTACCGGTGGCGGTCCGAGCAGGACGACAGCAACGCGTGGCAGCAACGTCTGTTGACGAGACGTGCTGCCGGCATGTTCCCCCGGACACGGGATATGAAGAGAGAACTTCTGTTGCATGTGTAACAGAGAGAGAAGGAAAGAGGAGAACACGAATGAAGAAGACAGGAAAGACCATGGCTGTGATGGCATGCGTCGGTTTGGTCGCGGGACTTGGCCAGGCGCGTGAGCAGATTCGGATCGTCGGTTCGAGTACAGTGTATCCGTTCTCGAGCGCCGTCGCCGAGGAATTCGGCGCGACGACGGAGTTTCCGACCCCGGTCGTCGAATCAACCGGTTCGGGTGGCGGACACAAGTTGTTCAGCCAGGGTGTTGGCGATAACACGCCGGACATTACGAACTCGTCCCGCAAGATGAAGAAATCCGAGTTCGAGGCGAACGTCAAAAATGGCGTCGGCAGTATCACGGAAGTGGTGATCGGCTACGACGGAATCGCAATCGCGCACAACGTGGACAACGACGAGCTGACACTCAGCATCGATGACCTCTTTCGCGCAGTGGCCGCTCTGGTTCCGGTTGACGGTGAACTCGTCGCCAATCCGTATGAGAAGTGGAGCGATATCAATCCTGCGCTTCCGGATACCGCGATCCTGATTTACGGTCCGCCGACGACGTCCGGAACGCGCGATGCCTTCCACGAACTGGTCATGCACAAGGCGGCGAAGAAGTACAAGGAACTGTACGAACCGATCGCGAAGAAGGGCGAATATCAGGCGATTCGCGATGACGGCGCATATGTTGACGCAGGTGAGAATGACAACTTGATCGTGCAGAAACTTGAGAAAGAATCGCATGCCATTGGTATCTTCGGATACAGTTTCCTCGAGGAAAACGGCGACCGCATCCAGGGCGCTGTTATCGAAGGCGTTTCTCCAGAGCCTGCAACGATCTCTTCGGGTGAGTATCCGATCTCCCGTTCTCTCTACTTCTACGTGAAGAACGCACACCTCGGCGTGATTCCTGGACTCAAAGAGTACGTGGATCTGTTCGTGAGCGAGCAGATGATCGGCGACCGCGGCTATTTGAAGCGCGTTGGTCTTGTGCCTCTTCCCGCGGATCAGCGTGCAGAGGTTCGCAAGAACGTTGCTGAAGCGAAGGCGCTGACTGCCGCCGACTTCGAATAAGTCAACAGGACACTGGAATACGGTCCGGCCGGCGCCATGGCGCCTGGCCGGATCCTCTTCCAAAACGTTTCGCGGGAAGCCGTAGCATGCCTCCAGCGGTTACAGCCTTGACTGGAATGCTCCTCATGGGGGTCATCGCTTTTGCGATCGGCCGCCGCCGCTGCGCGCATCCTCGGTTTGAAGGCCGACCCTTCCATTCGACGCAAGCTTATTACGGGTGGTACGCCGCTCTCTGGACCGTGCTTCCGGCCGTCGGAATCTACTTCACCGCTTATATTCTTTTCCTGTGCAGGGTCTACGCCGTATCGGCGGCGACGCTGATTCCGGCGGCAACGGCGGCATCCGCGCTCGGTCTCTTCCGGGCGTACGTGGGCATCAGGCCGGAACTGCGCGCCCGCAATGCGGTAGAGCAGACCATCATGGCAGGACTGTTGATCGCTTCTTTTGTCTCGATTCTCACGACCCTCGGCATCGTCGTGTCCGTCGTATTTGAGGCGATGACTTTCTTCAAACAGGTGCCCTTCTTCGAGTTTCTGACCGGGACGAAATGGAATCCCGACACGGCTTTTCTCATTGGCGCCGGCAGGGAGGGTGAACAGGCTCTGAAACCCCAGTTCGGATCGGTTCCTCTTTTTGCCGGCACATTCATGATCACCCTGATTGCGATGTGCGTCTCGATTCCGATCGGGCTGTTCTCCGCCATCTTCATGTCCGAGTATGCTTCCCCCGGGCTCCGCCGCGTCGCCAAACCCGTCCTTGAGATTCTTGCCGGTATTCCAACGGTGGTCTACGGCTTCTTCGCCGCGATTACCGTCAGTCCGCTGATCGTTGCATGGGCGGAGAAGCTTGGATTTCAAGCAGACTCAACTAACGCGCTGAGCCCCGGTCTTGTAATGGGGATCATGATCATTCCGTTTGTCTCATCGCTTTCGGACGACGTAATCACTGCCGTGCCCAACAGTATGCGCGAAGGCGCGTTCGCCCTTGGGGCAACCAAATCCGAAACTATCAAGAAGGTACTCCTTCCTGCCGCACTGCCCGGAATTGTCTCGGCTTTTCTTCTGGCGGTGTCGAGAGCCGTGGGGGAGACGATGATCGTGGTGATGGCCGCCGGCCTGAGGGCGAACCTGACCGCCAATCCCCTTGAAGGCATGACGACCGTGACCGTGCGTATTGTCGATGCGCTGACGGGAGACCAGGCCTTTGACAGCCTTGAGACGCTGTCGGCCTTCGCGCTTGGATTTGTTCTGCTGTTGGTAACGCTGGTCTTGAACATCATTTCCGCCGTCGTAATCCGCAAATTCCACGAGAAGTATGAGTAGAGAACACGCCAGATCGGGAATCCTGAGGTCGCGCAAAGACGAGGAGATGAAACTGCTCGGAAAGCGTCATCGCCATGAGCGGCGTTTTCGCGCCTATTCCATCACGGCTCTTCTGCTGGCGTGTACGTTCCTCGTCCTTTTCTTCGGCGACATGATTCACAAGGGATACAAGTCCATGCGGCAGACTTTTCTGCGAGTCGAGATATCCTACAACGAAGAAAGCAAGGCATCGCCTCTGTACGCCGTGGACGATGATCTGAGTTACCTGGTGAGCAGGGGGAGGCTGCGGACGATCCCGAGAGAGATCAAACAGAATCCGCGTCTTCTCAACACAACCAACACCGAATGGGCGGTGGCCTCCGCCGATGTCGATCAGTACGTGAAGGGAGCGGCGAACCGCCTGCGGCCCCGCGAGAAGAAACTCATCGACCGTATGAAGGAAGAAGGAAACGTTCAACTCAGGTTCAATCGAGGCTTTTTCACCAACGGTGATTCCAAGCTGCCGGAGATCGCCGGCATCAAAGCGGCGGCGGTGGGGACCCTCTACGTGATCTTTGTGACGATCCTGGTGAGTTTTCCTATCGGTGTTCTTTCCGCCGTCTACCTCGAGGAGTTCGCCCCGGACAACTGGCTCACGCGGACGATCGAGGTCAATATCAACAACCTGGCGGCGATACCGTCGATTCTCTTCGGTCTGCTGGGGCTGGCCATATTCATCAATTTCATGGGAATGCCCCGGTCTTCCGCGCTGGTCGGCGGCCTGACCCTTTCATTGATGACGCTTCCCGTTATCATCATCAGCACGAGGGTCGCGCTGAAGGCTGTTCCCGATTCGATTCGGCAGGGGGCGCTCGCATTGGGCGCATCGAAAGTGCAGGCCGTGTTCCAGCAGGTTCTGCCCCAGTGCATACCCGGTGTGCTCACGGGAACGATTATCGGCATGGCGCGCGCGATGGGTGAGACCGCGCCCCTGATTATCGTCGGCATGATCGCGTATATTCCTGAACCGCCGACGACATTAGGCAGTGCGGCCACGGTTCTTCCCGCCCAGATTTTCACATGGTCCTCGGCTTCTCTGCGAGCCTTCTCGGAAAGAACGGCGGCCGCGATTCTGGTTCTGCTGGCGATACTCCTTGTGTTGAATGCGGCGGCGATTGTAATGCGCAACAAGTTTGAGAAAAGATGGTAATTGCGTCTCCCGGAGGAGATGGAGAGGGTTGGTCATGAATGCGACTGAACAAAATACGGCTGGGGCGAAAGGCGGTGTCTTAGGATCCCGCTTCCAGACTTCGACTGCTCCGAAACAGAACGCGGATCACGGTGTGCACATCGAGACGGATGCCTTTTCCGTGTTCTACGGATCGGTCGAAGCGGTCAAAAAGGTCGATATGCAGATCGCGGCCAAGCAGGTGACGGCCATTATAGGGCCGAGCGGCTGCGGGAAGAGTACGCTGCTGCGGGCGATCAACAGGATGAACGATCTTATTGCGGGTTGTCGTCCGTCCGGGCGCCTCTTGTTCGATGGCGAAGATATCTACGGACCAAAGATTGACGTCACCCTTCTGCGCAGGCAGATCGGGATGGTGTTCCAGAAGCCGAACCCCTTCCCGAAATCGATTTTCGACAATGTCGCCTATGGCCCCAAGCTGCAGGGAATCAAGCGTCGCAATACGCTTGATGAGATTGTCGAGCGCAGCCTGGTCAACGCCGCGCTGTGGGATGAAGTGAAGGACCGGCTTGGCGAAAACGCCCTGGGACTCTCAGGAGGGCAGCAGCAGAGGCTGTGCCTGGCGCGAGCACTCGCGATCGAGCCCGAGATTCTCCTGATGGACGAACCGACCTCGGAGCTGGACCCCAAGGCTACGGCCAAGATCGAAGACCTGATCGGCGAACTGCGGGGCAACTACACGATCATCATCGTTACCCACAACATGCAGCAGGCCGCCCGCGTCTCTGACGAAACGGCATTCATGTATGAAGGGGAATTGGTTGAGTTCGGTGACACCTCGAAGCTGTTCACCAAGCCGGAGAAGAAGCAAACTGAAGATTACATTACCGGCCGGTTCGGCTAGGGTACTTTGAAAGGAATCGTTATGGCCGTCCATCTGCAGAAAGAAATCGACTTGTTGAAGAAGAGCATTCTTCACCTGTGTGCCGTGGTCGAAGATGTCGTCAACAAAGCCGTTACGGCCGTTCAGAGCCGTGACGAGGACCTGGCGAGAAAAGTCATGAGTGAAGACAAACAGGTTGACGACGAAGAAGTTCGCGTTGAAGAGGAATGTCTCAAGGCCCTGGCTCTTCATCAGCCCGTAGCAATCGATCTGCGGTACATCATCGCATGCCTCAAAATCAACAATGACCTCGAGCGTATCGGTGACCTGGCCGTGAACATCGCGGAGCGGGCCGTCTACCTCAGCCGCGAGCCGGATCCCGATATTCAGTTTGATTTCCCCCTGATGGCGGAGAAGGTGCAGGTAATGCTGAGGAAGAGTCTGGATGCTTTCATAAACATGGACGCGGCGATCGCGCATCAGGTGCTGGAAAGTGATGATGAGATCGATGCGATGAACCGGGATGCCATTCTTCTTGTGAAGGAGCACATCAAGTCTGCGCCGGAACATCTCGATGCCCTGATCAATTTATGGTCTGTGTCGCGGCATCTTGAACGAATCGCCGACCACGCCAGTAACATTGCGGAAGATGTCATCTATATGATCGAAGGCAAGATCGTCCGGCATCGCGCGGAACTAATTTGATTGCGGACGTCCGCCATGCATCGGCTCGGGTGAACCTCGCCTCAAGCACTGTTGCCTGCCTTCATGATGGAGGGCGAAGCTTGCTGAGCCGAGGCTGGCGCAATAAACCGCATCACTTCTGCGTGAGGCGCATGGGGTTGAACTGATTCTTGGCAAAGATGTACCACGCAGCCGCGGAAAGAACTCCTTTGCTCTGGTCGAAATCAAAACCGCCCTGCCGGTTTGCCGTGTACGGCAGGGTCCGCGTCTTTCTTCCGCCGAGGGAGCTGTCCATTAAGAATGCGTCGAACTGATTGGCGTAGAAGAAGCCTCGCTCTTTATTCCCCGTGGCGAAGTAGGCGCAGGCAATATGCCCGAGCCCATCCAGCCAGATATTCGTGATTCCCGGTGCTGCGGAATGGTAGGGGCCGATAACCTGTCTGCCGTTAACGGCAAGTTCTTTTCTGTACCGCAAATCGTGATCGGGGATATCGAGTAATTCGCCCTTGTCTCCGTCATAGGCAAGGACCTGCCATGTGTAGATATCCAGAGGCTGGCTCTCTCCTCTCGTGACGGCCTCGATCCAGACACGGACTTTCTCAGCTTGCTCCTCCTCGCCGTACAGCTTGAATACGGCGTAGCAGTCTATATTGCCTTCGGCATGACCGTGGTTCTCGTGCAGATAAGCGTCCCCTTTTCGCCAACCATGCTGTACGTAGCCGCCGCCGGGAACCTCTTCGGCTTTCTTAAACCAGGAAATCAGGAGATCTTTCAGAAGACCCGTGATCTCCCGATACCGCTCCGGCCCGTTCTTCTGTTCATAGTACTTGTAAGCCATCAGCAGCCACGCCATATCGCCCATCCAGCGGTCTGCTTTTCCAGGATTGTGATAAGGCGCTATGCCGTTGGTAGACTCGTTGAGGGCAACGTATTGGAAGAAGCCCCGGGCCTCGCCGTTGTAGAAGAAATTCTGCAGTGAAGGATCCATGTTGTCGCGATCCGTGGCATTCGCGAAGAAATCCAATATACGTTCAGCGCGCCCGGTCTCGCCTTTTACAAGGAAGGCCATGGCTACCAGGGAGTTGTTGAATGTATGACACTCATTGTCTTCGGTTGTCGGCAGGACCTGTCGGGCCGGCGAGGATTCGTCCTGCATGGTCTTCAGCCATTCCAGCACTCCGGGATCCTCGGGGGTCATGGCCGCCGCCCTGCGCTGTCGGAACCCGATGCCGGGCGCATTTCGATCGGGATCAAGATGCGGGCCGGGGCGAAGCATTGTGAAAAGGCCGGCCTCGCTGCGCTTTTCGCCGGGACCGACGAACGATGATTTCATGTCTGGCTGGCCGAGTTCAATGTCCGATACCGCAACGGTGCCGCTGCCCTGTCCGGAGATGGCAAACTGGAACTCCGCGAGACGGCTGAAAACGCCATCGCCTCCCCACCAGTACTCCAGGTCATGCGCAAAGGCTGTAACGCGCGTCTTCCCGGCAAAGTCGCCTTCAAGGGGAATCTTCACGCCCAGGGTCGTTCCGTCGGCGTCGAGGAACTTCACTTCCAGGTCGCCTGTGGCTTCCGCTTCAACAAGGAATGTGACCGGTACGTCACTGTCCGTCGAGGGACTCAGCGGCTTGCCCAGTTGAATCCATCCGAATCCTTCGCCGAGCGAGAAGGTGATCCGGACTGTACCGTGATCGTCAGAGATGTCGAAAGTCGACTTGTCGTCCGACGCAACGGTCCATTGTTCCGCTGTTCCGGATGGGTAATGAGATTCCATTCGGCAACCTGTCGCACTACAGAGGGCCGCGGCTGAAAGTATGGAATACAGGAGCAGGCGCATGCATACAGTCCGGATGGTTCTATCAAAGATTGATGTTGGCTAAACCTTCTTCCTTCGACGTATCAGAGCAAGGCCCGCGGCGCCAAGGGAGATCAGTGCCCATGTCGACGGTTCGGGAACCACAGTGGCCTCGAAATCATCAAAAATATGGAAATCGGTGTTTCCCGTTGGCACGCTCACCATTTCTATGACTCCCCGCACGCTGATCTTCACGGTACCGGCCGGTGCTGCTACGTCCGAAATGGACATCAGGGTGAAAGGTTGATCAGACGACACAATGCTGCTTTGGAACTGACCGATAACTCCGTCGCTGTTGTTCCAGAACTGCACTTCAAGAAACGACTGCGAGCTCTCCAGGTTGACGGTACGAAGGTAGACGCTCGCGCTCCATAACTCACCGGGGGAGGCCGCCATTTCCTGTTGGAGAATCCGGTACTGCTGTCCCGCGGTATCCGTGGTGCTCACATCATTGACCGCCCCGAAGCTTCCGCTCGGTGTGTGGTTGTCAGCACCGCCTCCGAGTCGCCAGCCGGGCGCATTGGTGGTCCATGATGTGAAGTCTCCCGTTTCAAAGTCGGGATTCAGCAGAAGGTTCGCCTGAGCAGAGAGAGCCATCAATGCGAACCCTAGAACAAAGATGCCTATGCCGGTCCGTCCTATACTCATGGCCTTCTCCTTCCAGATGGGCAGAATAGGTATATGTAAGCGATTACATATGTTGTATACAACGTTTTCCGGCAACACTGCAACAAGAAAGAATGGAAAGCAGAGCGTCTGCTCTGAAAAGGAAAAGCCCATGGAACGTCTTCCGACTCCTTTGCGTCACTCTTGCGCGCGGGACTGAGACGTTGCATCATACTCTTCTTCTCCAGAAGGTGAACGATGACAGGGACCCAGAACATCCGGACGAGGTTGAGTCCAGAGGACTGCAGGCGTCTGGTTCCAGCGCTCAACAAAGGCGAATCATGCGGCACTCAGACTGTGTCCATGTCGGCTGCGGCGTTTCTGGTGTGGGCGCTTCAGGAGGAACTGGGGCGACCGATCGTGCTCGTGGCGGATGGTCCCCGCTCGCTCGACAATATGTATGACGACCTCCTTGCATTCAGTTTCGGGCGGGACGAGCACGTGCTGCAAATGCCTGCACTTGAAGGTCTGGTCGTGTCCGGCGGAAGGTTGAACGCGGATCTTGCCGGCCATCGCCTGAACAGCCTCCTCAGCCTTGCCCGGCCGGATAAGCCAAGGATCGTGGCTACCTGTGTGCAGGCGCTGATGCAGAAGGTTCCTTCGCCGCATTTCCTTGCGGAGAATACCAGCGAACTGAAGCTGACTCAGGAAGTGGATGTGGACCGGCTGGTTGGAGCGCTGGACTCGATGGGATATGCGTTCGGCGTTGAGGTCTCGAACAAAGGGCAGGCGTCACTGAGGGGGGGCTTGCTGGATGTGTGGCCGGTGACGCAGGAGTGGCCTGTCAGGCTTGAGTTCTTCGGCCCGGTTCTCGAATCGATCAGGACGTTCGATCCGGTTGAACAAAGATCTGTCGAGAGAATCGCGGCGGTCACACTGCCTCCCGCAGCGGAGGTACTTCCGCCCGACAGTCGGAAAGCTGAGTATGCCGACATCACGGCATATCTCGACTCCGGCACATGTTTTCTCTGGTTTGAACACGAGGACATACGGCATCACGCCGAAATCTACGAAGAGAATCTTGACCCCGATGAAGCCGGTCGCGTTGTGAAATACTCGACCATCTGCTCCCGTATCACGAAAAACTTCGTCGGCGGGCAGGTCTTTATCGGCACGGAGACCAGGCCCGGAGTGAAGTTTGTGCCCGTGGGTATTGAAGCCGCGGAACCGCTCCCCTCAATGGAAGGAGGGACGTTTGAGCCGGACGTGATGGAGAGACTGCGCCGCGACTATGTTGCTTCGATCGTGAGAAGAAACGGAAAAGCGACATCCGTCCACATCTTCTGTGATTCACAGGGATCCCTCGAAAGACTTCAGGAGATCTACGAGAGTGACGTCGTGGCGGGGAAGCGAGTTCGGTTTCACCTGGCGCCGCTGTCCGAGGGTTTCCAGTATCGGGATCAGAAGATCACCGTGATCGCTGAACCGGACTTATACGGACAGAGGAGAATCCGGAGACGTCTGCGCGAACGCACGTATCATACGGCTGCGGCGCGCAGAGGCATAGGAGAGCGCCTGGCTGAATGGGCGGACATGCAGCCGGGTGAACTCGTTGTGCATGTTGATCACGGGATCGGCAAGTATCTGGGGATGTACGAGATCAATCTGCAGGGGGAAGAGCAGGAGGTCTTGAGTGTCGAGTATGCTGACAAGGCCAAGCTGTACCTTCCCGTTTCACAGTCCCACCTGCTCAGCCGCTACGTCGGAGTGGGGAAGCGCAAACCGGATCTTCATGTGCTCGGCGGCACAAAATGGACAAGGGACAAGGCCTCGGCGGAGCGATCCATCCGCGACCTCGCCGCAGCGCTGATCGAAACGCAGGCCGCGCGGGAGACTCTTAAAGGTCACGCCTATTCAAAAGACACGGCCTGGCAGCATGAGTTCGAAATGACTTTCCCTTACGAGGAAACGGAAGATCAGGCACGCGCGATCGGCGAGGTGAAAGAGGACATGGAGAGCGCGAGCCCGATGGACCGGCTTGTCTGCGGCGACGTGGGCTACGGGAAGACCGAAGTCGCCATGCGGGCCGCGTTCAAAGCCGTGATGGACGGAAAGCAGGTTGCCATTCTTGTTCCGACGACGGTCCTCGCTCAACAGCACTTCAACACGTTCTCGGAGCGTATGGGCGCGTTTCCGGTATCGATAGAAATGCTAAGCCGTTTCCGCACGAAGAAGCAGCAGCAGGACATCGTGAAGAAACTGAACGCGGGCGCGCTGGATATCGTCATCGGCACGCATCGCCTGCTTCAGCAGGATGTGATCTTCAAGGAACTCGGACTGGTGATCATCGACGAAGAGCAGCGATTCGGGGTGGCTCACAAAGAACGCTTGAAACAGTTGAGACAGTTAGTCGACGTGTTGACGCTGACGGCGACGCCCATCCCCAGGACGCTCTACATGAGTCTGACCGGCGCCAAGGACATGAGCACGATTCAGACTCCCCCGCAGGAGCGCCTGCCGGTCGAGACGATTGTAATGCCATACAAAGACGAGGTGGTCCGCAATGCCATCCTTCGCGAGTTGAATCGGGAGGGTCAGATCTTCTACCTGCATAACCGCGTGAAGACCATCCACACCGTGCACGCGCATCTTGCGTCACTTGTGCCGGAAGCCAGAATAGGGGTCGCCCACGGACAGATGAGCGAACGCGTGCTCGAGAACGTGATGCGGAAGTTCATTGGCGGCGAATATGACATATTGCTGTGCACGACAATTATCGAAAGCGGCGTGGATATCCCGAACGTGAACACGATTCTGATAGATCGTGCCGATCGTTTCGGCATGGCGGACCTGTATCAACTCAGGGGGAGAGTAGGGAGATATCGCCACAAGGCCTACGCATATCTGCTCCTGCCGAAGCACGGGCAACTTTTCGCGGCGGCACGCAAGCGCGTCCGGTCACTTCAGCGTTACTCCAGCCTGGGGTCGGGATTCAAAGTCGCCCTGCGTGACCTGGAAATCCGCGGGGCGGGGAATATTCTGGGTGCACAGCAGAGCGGGCATATCGCGGCCGTGGGATTTGACCTTTACTGTCAGTTCCTTAAGAGGACCGTGGCGCGCATGAAGGGCGAGGAAGTGTCCCCCGTAGTGGATGTCGACCTGAAGCTGGACTTCATTGATCATTCCACGCATAGCGCGGATGCCGAAAACGCGGTCGTTATCCCGATCTCATATCTGGAGGACGAAAATCTGCGGCTTAACGCGTACAGGAAAATAGCCGGTCTCGCGCGGGAGAAGGAGGTGGACCAATTGTACGAGGAGTTCAGAGACAGGTATGGCCCTGTTCCCGGCGGATTGGATCGTCTGCTGAAAATCGCTCGCCTGAAGGTTGTCGCGTCAGAACATCGCATTCGGTCAATCGAAGTGCGCGGTGAGAAAGTGATGATGACTCGCGATAACGACTACCTTATGCGGGACAGGCGTTTCCCCAGGTTGAGGGCGTCCTCCGCAACTGAACGGCTTGATGAGATCGTCGAATTGATCAGGACGTGGCAGGGAAAGTCATTGGCCTTCGGCGTCATTTGACATTGCCGACCAATGATCGGGCGACAGCCCTCAATGACGGACACGGGGATCAGGAAATCTGCGGCTCGGGGATCGGCGGAAAATCAAAGTGGGTTTCGAAGATTTCCACAAGCCGCTCACAGATGGCTTCCTCATCCGGTCCGTCGACGGAGATAGCCAGTTCAGAACCGCACGTCAGGCCAAGCGCCATCAACCCCATGATCGATTTCAGATCACACTTTCCGGCGGCAGCCTGGACCCAGACGTCCCCCGCGTAGCTCTGAATCTCCTTGATGATCAAGGCGGAAGGACGCAAGTGAATCCCCTGGTGGTTCTGCACGATGGCGGACCTCTGAATCATGGCTTTACGCTAATAGAAATGATCGAGCTTTAAAATGTTTTTCTGGGCCTGCAAACGATATCGTATTCAGACAGGGATTTCGTTAATACTCCGGGGCTGTCATATTTCGCGCCATGTCGATAAAGACTCCAAAGAAGGCCTTCCTGCTTGCTGCCGGATACGGCACACGAATGCTTCCTCTGAGTCGTGATCTCCCGAAGCCTCTCATGCCGCTCTGGGGTCGCCCCCTGATTGATCACACGTTGTCGCTTCTCGCGTCATGGGGTGTGCGCGAGGTGCTGGTCAACTGCCATCACGATGCCGCTCAAATCATTACTCATCTTCTTGCAGCGGATGTTTCAGGACTGAGGGTGAGTATCTCACACGAGCCGGATATTCTCGGAACGGGGGGCGCCTTACGAAAGGCGGAGTGGTTCGTCGCCGGTGATGAGCCGTTCTGGCTGCTCAATGCGGACTTGGCGATCGATGTCGATCCCGGCGCTTTTGTCAGATCCTATGAGAAGGGCCGGTCGCTTGCCGTTCTGTGGCTTCATCCTGTTAAAGGTCCCCGGACAGTGGAAATGAAGAGGGGGCGGATCACTGACTTTCGGAGCGAGGGGGCGGGGGCTGACGGGACGTACACGTTCTGCGGCCTGCACCTTCTGTCGCCTCGGATACTGAAGTTCCTGTCCCGGGACGGCTTTGCTTCGATTGTTCCCGCTTATGAACGCGCGATAAAATCCGGCGAAAAGATCGAGGGTCTCACGATCGAGGACTCATACTGGGCTGATCTGGGGACGCCGGAGCAGTATCTGGAAACACATCGTGAAACCCGAAGGCAGTATCGGGCGGGAAAACGCGGGGGGCGTCTTTTTGTTCCATCGATGAGCGAGCGCCTGGCGGAGTTGCGTAAAAAGGGTGTGACGGTGCAGGGCTGTGTCACCGTTGGCCGGGGGGTGACCGTGGGAAGTGGGGCCTTTCTGCGCGATGTTGTTCTGTGGGATGGCGCAGCGGTCGGGCGCGGCCTTCGCGTGGAGAACGCGATTGTTGGAAGATCCGCCCGCATTCGCCTTCCGGCGGATCACATAGTCCTTCCGGCAAACCGTCTGCTTCGGTCTCTCGAAGTCGCGGCCCTTGAATCGAAAGGTTGGGATATTGATGCTGCAACGGCCTACGTTCTGCCCGCGCGCGGATCAGCCCGGGCTTACTACCGCGTCGAGGACGGCCGCCACCGGGCTCTGCTTATGCGCTACAGCGGGGAGCGGTTCGAGAACACGCTCTTTGTCCGGCACGCACGGTTTCTGAAGCATCTAGGCGTGCGCGTGCCTGAAGTTCTTGCGGACTCGTCCTCGCCCGGCTTCTGTCTGCTCGAAGATCTCGGCGCCCGGAGTCTGTTGGATGTCGTCAAATGCGGAGCGCCGGAAAGAAGAGTCCGGGCGCTTTATGAGGCCGTGATTGCTCAGTTGGCAGTGCTGCACGATAAAGGCCGCACTCGAGCAAAAAGATCGCGCCTTCCGCTGGTGCCCTGTTTTGATGCGGTTCTCTACCGGTGGGAAAGAGAGCTTTTCCGCGATCATTTTCTGTCCGGGCTTGGTGATGACGCGCTTGCGGTGGCAGTGATGAAGGAGCTTTCCCGGGTGGGCCGGGCTATGGTCAGGATGCCGCCGGTGCTCATTCACCGGGACCTTCAATCCAGCAATGTACTCATTCCAAAGCGGGGCGTTCCGGCGTTCATCGACTTTCAGGGAATGAGATTCGGCCCGGCGGCGTACGATCTCGCATCCCTTCTGTGTGATCCGTACGTCATGCTGAAAGAATCTCTGCAACTTGATCTGCTCGATGCCTACAACGCTTCCGCGAGGAGTAGTGTGGAGGCCGAGACGTTTTGGACCGCAGCCGTTCAGCGCCTGGCGCAGGCGATAGGCGCGTACGGGAGACTCAGTTCTCTACCGGGGTGCAGTCGTTTTGCGGCTCACATACCCGGCGGGCTCAGTATGCTGGCGCGTGCGGCGAGGAAGGCGGGTGATTGTCCTCATATCGAAATGCTGTCCGGCCTGTTCCTCCGACGTTCGAGTTGAATCCGTTTCCGGGGAAAACCTCACTCTGGAATCGACGCTTCACGCGATTCATTCGGGACCTTTCAGAGTTCGTGAATTGACTCGACAGGCTCGTCCCTGCATATTCTCACATAGTTCATCAGCATGGAATATCAGCGAACTGCTCCGGCGGCCTGGGGGAAACCACGCAGTGTTCGCAATCGCTCTGGAAACCAGTTGTGGCCCTATCCAAGATAGCAGAAAAGTACAGACGCGAGTTGCGCGACCTGGCGGAGAATCTGCCCTTCAAGGAGATAGATCTTCCCGAGTTCAAGAAGGTCGACCCCGAACCTGAACAGGTTCGCCAGCAGAGAACATACCTGCGGCCCGATTCCGGTATGCATGCAGTGGGTCGCTTTCTCGTCGAGCGGGGAACCGTTGAGATCCTCACCCCCGAGCAGGTCGAGAAGTTGTTTACGGAAATCCATTGGTGCGCACATCAACTCCGCAAGCTCGCGCGCAAGCGATTCAAGGAAACGTCCGATGTGAAAGAAGCGCTGATGCGCGGACGCGTGCTGGTTTCGCAGATGGAGGCCGCCGAGGAGGAGTTGTTCATCGCGAACCGCCGGCTGGTCGTGAATTGCGTGAAGCCTTTCTTCTGGATCGGGCAGGTATGGATCGGTGATTTCCTGCAGGAAGGTTCCAAGGCTTTATCGAACGCGGTCCGCAAGTTTGATTTCACGCGCGGCACGCCCTTCTACGCTTACGCGCAGAAGGCCATTCAGAACCGGCTGAGGAACTACTTCAGGGATCATACGCGACGAGGTTCTATCGGCGTGAGGCCCACCCGCGAGATGATGGCGATTAAGAACATCATTGATACGTGGAAAGAAGAGAATCGCAAGGAACCGGACAACGATGTGATCGCCAAGCTCACGGGGTTAACCCCGGAACGCGTCGCGAAGATACGTCCTTTCGTGAAACAGTGGGAGAACCTGCCTTCACCGCCGGTTTCGCTCGACGCCTTGCTGGGCGACACGGATGCCAATCTGTATGACTTCGTTGAGGACAAGGAGGCGGAGAAGGCGTCAAAGTCAGCTCAGAAATCGGAGATTTGGGCCGCGATCGATCGCCTGGCCCCACGCGCGAAGTACATCATGCACCTGCGCTTCATTGAAGGTCGAACGCTCGAGGAAACCGGGCAGATGCTCGATCTCACCAGGGCGCGCATCAAGCAGATTCAGGACGACTCACTTCGCAAGCTTCGTCAGATGCTGCATCGCGGCGTCGACAAACCGAATATGTGAGGCAGGAGAAACCTGAAGTCGGAAGAGAATAGGGACGAAGTCCCTACTCAGGTTTCACGTTTCAGGTTTTTGAACGTCCACTCATATTCTCTGACAATACTCTCCACCACGTCAGAGGTTCTGACTTCTGCTGGAAGCACATCGAACGTGTAGGTCTCAATTTCGAGGTGCCGGCAGTGTCCTTCCGTGAGCAGTTTTACGAACTCCGGTGTGATGCATTGTGCCGTGGATTCGATGTCTTTGGAACCTTGCCAGAAAAGCGGGACATGGTAATGCACGCGCACAGTCCCTGGTTCGGGCGATTTCTTCAAATCGTCCAGCGCTTCCGACAGATCCGGCCACGAGCGGATTCGCCCGTCAGCGGATCGGAGTCTTGTCTGGTGAAAGTAAACGGGCTCACGGAACGGAGCCAGCGCATCAAGCGAGGTGTGTGCCTGTAGAGCCGCGCTCAACTGGACTTTGGAGATGCGAATCCCTCGTTCGACGTAGGCTTTGAAGGATTCGGCGAGATCGCCGAACTGCAGGGCGACGTGACAGGTGTCAAAGCAGACGCCAAGGTGTCGTCGCACGATCACTTCCGCTTCATCTGCCGAACAGCCCCTTCTTTCGGCGACATAGCTCCTTCCCAGCGGCAGGAGGCGTTGCTCAAAGAACGAGATGGTTTCGGCCGTGGTTTCCAGAAAGCAGTCAGGTTCCGGTTCCAGCCCGAGATGTATCTCAATGCCCCGTTCGGCATGAATGGAAGCGCAATGAACGGCGCAGTCAAGCAGCATAGCCGCCATCATTTCCTCGTCAAACGTGTCGTTGACCCAGGAAGCGTACGCGCATGGAACCGTGCTGATGCTTCCACTTTGTCCCGCCGGCAGTAGTTCCGCGAGGATGTCGATTAAGCGAAGTGTGTAGTCGCGCCTCGCCGGGGTCCGCCAGTCGGGAGAATAGACATTCTCTTTAACATGCGTTCCATGGAAACGGCCGAAAGGAAATCCGTTGATCGTGAATACATAGGCGTCGTTATCACGGAGAATCTGTTTGAACTCCGCTATCGCATCCGGCGTTAACTCCCGGGATGCCTGGTCGCTTATGCGCAGTCCCAGGCCGAATGGCTCCTGGACTCTGAGCCGATCTTTGACTTCGAAAGTCTTCTCGCGGATGGCCGCCAGGTTCTCCGCCCACGTCTCGCCGGGATGCACGTTCAGCGAGTAGGTCAGGTGCAGATCGGGTTGTGACTGGATTTTCATAATCACTTTTCAAGCGTCTTAATCATACTCATACTCGTACTCGTAATCGAAGCAGAGATTATGATTAGGATTACGATTAAGATTGGGAACAGTTGATCGGCCGTTCTTGCTTCGCTGCCTCTGACCGTGCAAAATCGGGGCGCATGAACACAATACTCACATACCGGACGCCGAAAGGCGCTGCGGGACCGATGTCGAGGCGTCTGCCCTCGCTGGCGTTCTGGCCTAGAATGGCCAGCTTAACCAGGCGAGCGGCCCAGCTCGCGAAAAAAGGCGTCTACACGAATGATGAGTGGATCGCGAGCAGTTGCGAAACGCGGTACGCGCTCGAGCGCTCGGGCTGTGTTTTCCAGATTGAGAACCTCGATGTGCTCAAGAACCGGGATGGCCCCTGTGTCATCATCGGCAATCACATGAGCACACTTGAGACGTTCATCCTGCCCGGATATGTGCAGCCGGTTCGTTCGGTTACTTTCGTCGTCAAAGAAGCGCTCACCAAGATGCCGGTGTTCAAGCACATCATGAACACCAGGAATCCGATTGTCGTTGGCCGCGTGAATCCGAGAGACGATCTCAAGGCCGTGCTGGAAGACGGCGCGGATCGGCTCAAAAAGGGGATCTCGGTGGTGGTGTTTCCTCAACGAACCCGCACGCCGGTCTTCAATCCGGAAGAGTTCAACACGATCGGCGTCAAGCTCGCGAAGAAAGCAGGTGTTCCTGTCGTCCCGCTGGCTCTGAAAACGGATGCCTGGGCGAATGGTAAGTTCGTCAAAGACATAGGTCGCATTCATCCGGACAGGACAGTTCACTTCTGCTTCGGCGAACCGATGGAGATCACCGGCAACGGCCGTGAGCAGCACGAGAAGATCGTCGGGTTTATAATGGGGAAGTTGACCGAGTGGGGTGGGGAAGTTCGCTAAACCGCGAGCTGAACTCGCAACAAGCAACTATCAACATTCAACTTCCAAGGTTCGGAAAATATGCGCAGAGAAGTTCCAAGCATTGGAACCCCACTCGCCCTGACCATCTCCCAAAGGAGAGAGGTTTCCCGCAGCAGCTTCCTCTCCCCCTGGGAGAGGACCGAGGTGAGGGTCTGCTACTTGCGTGTTGATTGTTCTGCGTTGTGAGTTGAATGTTCCCGTAGAAACGCGACCGCGTTTTCTACGACCCCTTCTTCAACTTCATGAACTTCCTTCTTCTTCCCAACGCCATCGGGGAAGGTCACGCACAGTTCTCCGCCGAGGTGTTCCTTGAAATCATCGAGTCCCCGCAGTATTTCGAGGCGGCTGTCGCCGAGTCTTCGGTTCAGTTCATCGCACCACAGTTCGAACCCCGATTCCCGGAGGCCGTGGTGTATGGCATCGAAATCTGTCTCGCGGATCCATCCCTTGCGCATCGCGTAGAACGAGTCGATGGCTATGCCCGTGGCAACAGCCTGACCGTGACCGATCCGGTAGTTCGACATCGATTCCAGTTTGTGCGCGGCCCAGTGCCCGAAGTCGAGAGGACGGGCCCGGCCGAGTTCAAAAGGATCGCCATTCGTGCTGATGTGTTCAAGGTGCAGTTCCGCGCATCGAACGATCAGGTGTTCCATCGCGGCATCATTGCGCGCGCGGAGGGCGTTCGCATTCGAGCAAAGGAACTCGAAGAAGTCGGCGTCCTTGATCAGGGCAACTTTATACGCCTCTGAAATACCGGCGATCCATTCCCTGTCGGGAAGCGTCTTGAGGAACGTGAAATCATTGATGACTGCGAATGGAGGATGAAAGGTTCCCACCGTATTCTTGCCGCCGTGCAGATTCATACCGTTCTTCACGCCGACACCTGCATCATTCTGAGCGAGCACGGTAGTGGGCAACCGAACGGTGCGCAGTCCGCGGTGCACGAGTGAGGCGGCGAAACCGACTGCATCCAGTACTGCGCCGCCGCCGATAGCGATCACGAAAGACTGCCGGCAGAGCTTGTACTCCATGATCGTATCAACGATCTCCATCGTCAGCCGGTAGTCGTTCTTGGCCGCTTCGCCGCCGGGCATGATGCAGGGATCCTTGGCCAATTCGATATGGTCGGAGTGAACAGCAAAGTAATCGGTGATCTGTTTCTGAAGGTCAGGGGTAAGCCGGTTCACTTCAGAGTCGACATAGACAAGACAGCGGTGTTTCCGCCCTCGATCCGCCCTGTCCAGCGCGTCCACTAGAATCGGACTGTCCGGCGCAAACACATCCCGAGTGAAAACGACGGGATAGTCGAAGTTGACTGAGAAACGCTGATCTATGTGTTGTTCCGACATGAGATGTAAGGGGTTAACATAATGCGAATCCAAGGAAATGTGAAAGGAAGATTACTCACGCAAAACAGAAGGAGAACCACGAACCGTCTTCGCTCTTTGAGCTACGCCGTGTCAGGATGGACACTAATGCACACGAATGTGGTTTCATCTTATTGGTGTCAATTCGTGTTCACTAGTGTTTTCTTACGGGGCGGTCTGTCGCTTCGCGTGATCAACTGCATTCCTCCAGCCGCCGAATCCACTCTTGAAACCACTCACGCGGAAGTTCGACCTGATCAAGATCAAGACTCTTCAATGCCCCCAGATCGTACGTGTTCGCCAGGTAGAGTTCTTCCCACTGGGCATCGATGCCGGATAGAATCGGCAGGATCTTCTCAATCTCCGGCGGACATTCCGCATCGTAGTAGGCCCTGCAGAACCGGTCGCACCAATCGCAGACTTCACGATGAGTGAACCCGGATGAATCGGGGTCGAGTCCGTACTTAATGACAATCACCGCATTAGCCGGAGTGAAACCCATCAGGTTCAGTTTTGCCCGCCGAAGAAGTTCCCGGTACTTGTCATCCAGCGGTGCCGTGAGTGTAGATTCGAGTGTGGCTTGAGCGTTCCACAAAGCCCGTGCTTCAGCAGGATCCAGAGCTTCGAGTCTGCCTGACTCCTCGAACCTGCTCAGTATCTCAAAAAGAACAAGTGCTTCCTCGGGACTGAGCGTGATTTTGACCTCTTCTATCATCGACCTTCTACTTCCGCATGTTGTCTGAGAAAGTTGGCGACCTCCTCTGCCATACATAGAACAGCAAGGGATAAGGGCGTATCGCCACTTGAAATCTTCGCCTTCACACTTGCGCCTTTCTCTACAAGCAACACAGCCACGTCTCTGTGTCCCGTCGTGAGGGCGGCAAACAGCGGTGTCCAGCCGCCCATCTCCGCGTTAACATTCGTCCCCTCGGCCAGAAGTGTCGCCACCTTCTCTTTATCTCCCTTCATGACCGCTTTGTGCAGTTCGATGGTGTGATTGCCAAGGAGCAGCAGCGCGATGATTGAGAACACTACAACCTTCATGGTTCTCGTCTCCTTCTCGATCACTGTGCCTCAACGGCTTCAGGTTGCCCCTGAGGGGCAATTACATCCCGAACGCCCATTTGAAGTACTTCGTGTTCGCCTTGTTGTCCGCGTTGAAAGAGTTCACTGGCGGGCTTCCACTGCCGACGAACTTGCGGCTCCCGGTACTTGCCTTGACCCGGTTGATTACGTTCGCCATTCCCTGGATCTTAAGGCCTGTGGCTATGATGTTGTCCATGGGCTTGTCCTTGGGATCTTTGCGGGGTTTGCCGCTTTCGGTGCCGTGCACGAAGCTCCCGTTGTGGTAAGTCCATTCACCTGAGCCGCTGCTTGTCGTCGAGGGGGAGCCGCCCGGGGACTGGGCGCCTCCTGCGCCGCCGGAAGAGGTCGAGCCCGCAGGGGAACCGGTTTCTCCTCCCGGGAGAAGGCTGGCGACCGCCGCATGGCCTCCTGCCCGGGCTATATCGAGCGCCGTAGCGCCGTTCTTGTTTTTCAAAGAAGCGTCCGCGCCGTTGGCCAGCAGGATCTTCGCGACTTCACTCTCCCCGCCGGCGGCCGCGAGCATCAAAGGCGTCGCGTCCCCCATGGCCCGGGCGTTGACATCGGCCCCCTCGTCGAGCAGCTGTTTCGTTACGTTCTTCGCTCCAAAGATCGCCGCGAAGTGCAGGCATGTGGTTTGTCAATTACCTATCAGAAGCAGTTCTCCCTTTTTCTGGATAAAGTCTTTGATTGTTCGGTAGCCCATCTCTCGGCGTAGAGGTGTCCCGATTTCAACGGCCAGTTTTTGCAGCTTTGTTCGGAAGGA
>JAHIZV010000233.1 GCA_018814445.1 Verrucomicrobiota bacterium
CATAGATTCCCCAGTCGCCGCTCTGTGGCGTCCAGTGGAAGCTCGCGGTCCCATCCTCGTTGTCGGTATAGACTGCCCCTGCGGGCAGGTTGCTGACGGTCATGACAACGTCGTCTCCGTTCGGATCGCTTGCCGCTGTCACGAAGCCGTGCTGCTGCCCCTCGTATGCGACATGAGGACCGATGAACTGCAGGACCGGCGCCATGTTGCTCGGCTGGGCTTTCCGCTTGAGCACCACCACGTAACCGCCGCCGCCGTCGACGTCGAACAGGTTGACGTCGTGGTTCCACGGAGCGCCGCCTTGGACTCTCCATCGCGAGATCCAGTAGTTGGCGATGTTGAGCTTCTTGCCGTCCGAACGCGTCACGGACTTAATCTCCATGTAGGCCGCGTCGCGATCAGTTAGCGGCACATGCACGTAAAACGGCTGGTTTGTTTCTGTAACAGTGAGGACGTACGTGAATTCTCCGTCCGCACTGGCCATCAATTCAAACGTCGCGTCGTCCGCGAAATCGGGCACTTCATAGTCCACATTGTCCGATTCATACACGCGCAACACGTCGACATCTCTCGCGAGGAAGTCCAGCACCTTGTCTCGGCCCGGTATGTCAACAAGAACACGGCGCACTAGCTCGTGCGTGTCGACGGCCTGCATAAGGGTTGTCAGTTCACCGCCAAGTTCGTCCGAGTGCGTGTAGAATGCGTTGAAGTCGGTAAACTCACCCGTGAGAGTGCTCTCCATCATCCATGAGGCGGTACCCGCTTGGTCCGGATTGATATTCCCGAAGTCCACGGTCAGACTCTTGGTCGCCGGAGCCCCATTGACCTCACTGCCCGTGATCTCAAATCCGACAAGGAGACCTTGCTCGTTCTCTGTGATCCTGGGCTGCGCCGACTCGATTCTTAGCTTCTTGGCGATGCCATAGCCGCTATTCCTTACGCGGACGCCCAGAGGGAACGGCACCGGAGGTTCGATTTCGAGCGTGAAGGCATCATCGCCATACACGTCCGTCGGCAGGAAGTAGTCCACGGACAGTAACGGCATCGGCTTAACATAGATGTAGTCCGGGGACACCTCTGTCACGTTCTCTTCGCCCGCAATAGTGTAGGTCAAGCGTGAACCGACATAGTAGAGCTGACCCCGAGGGTCCTCACCACCCGCGCCCGCCGAAGGAATGATCAGCCAGTAGATATCGGCCGCCCCCGAGGCCGGGATCGCACCATCGCCCGCGATGTCCGCGATGTTTTCTTTCCTATCCAGGCGTACAAAGAAGGCCGCATCGGTTTCGGTCGGATCGGAGGTGCCAACAACCGTATGTCCCTCGCCATCCTTAAAGAGCACCTCAATGTTGATATCCTCCAAAGCCGCGTCTTCCAGACCGTTGTTAATACGCATATGCGCCTCGAACGCCTGACGTTCCAAGGTCAATTCCTGTTGAATCTCCAACGTCACGCGCGCACAGACAAGACCATTGTCGATCTCGCTGGAGTCACCAGAGCCGTCCTGACAACGCCCCCCAGATCCGCCGATATCGATAAGCGGTGTTTCCTTCTTCAGTCCGGCAAACGGATCCGGAAGGCCTGCCGCCCAACACGAAATCAGTCCGGGAGCCTGGTACGGCTGCGGATGCTGATAACTGCGGACAAGGCCTTCTCCCCAATCCAAGGTAGAGGGCGCATGGGACGTGTGCACGCGTTGCTCCAAAATCTCATCCGTACGCTCCCGCTCAATGTAGCCGCCTATGTCGGCGTTGTAGAAACTCCCGTCATAGGCCAGGCCAGTTTCCTCGTCAAGATAGCGACCGGCAAAGCGGATGGCGTTGGTCACTGTCTCAACCTGCACGACATGGTGTCCCGTCGCATCGTATGCACAGGACCACACGATCTGACCGCTGGGGTCGACAATCTTGCGTACGCTCTGGTCATGACCCGCGAGATACCAGTAGTAGTTGGCGCCAGATTTCATGAACAGCGGAGCTATCCTTGTAGCTCGGTCATCGGTCTGCGGTCGATAACCATAGGTCCGCAGTTCGTGGCCATCCGCATCATACTCACCGGTGATCTGGCCGTTGGCATAGTGGAAGTAGGTCCGTGTTCCGCCCACATCTTTCCAGATTCTGCGACCATCAGCATCGTAGCCGTATTGCGCTACCGCAGCGCCACCGGCATCTTCGATGCGAGACAGTCGGCCCGCCGCATCATAGACGTAGGTGTTGGTTGCGGACGAAGAAAGCTCGCTCACCAAGTGCCCATCAGCGTCGTATGAAAGCGACACGTCGCCATATGCCACGAGGGCACCGTTTGTATCGTACGCCCAGACCGGAGCCGTCAGCGAGGAGCGGCGACGGCCGGAGGGATCGTATGTGTAGCTCTCGTCCGGCAGCATGGCGTTGTCCGCGCTGAGAATATTGCCGATGGCGTTGTAGGTGTAGCTGTAGTCTCCGTGCTCGGTCATGCGACCGCTCACCTGGCCGGAGCTTGACCAGATCAACGTCTCGGAAAGCAGCGGGTTGTGCGCCGGATCCTGGGCATTAATGGACATCAGCCGACCGAGCGCGTCGTAGGCGCACTCAACCGTGGTGCCACCTGGGAACGTAACGCCAGTTGGACGGAGACTCGCGTCACGTGCTTCATAGCGCATCGTGCCGACGTCAGCCGATGTAAGCTTAATCCGCCCCTCCTTCACCGATTCATTCCAATCGTAGCCCGCCCATGAACTGGACCGCGACGGCAGAATGGTATCCTGAACCGCCGATGAAGGAAGGTAGAGATTTTTGCTCGCTGGGGCGCCGGCCGACTCGTAGCCATGC
Source organism: Verrucomicrobiota bacterium (assembly GCA_018814445.1). GTDB lineage: Bacteria > Verrucomicrobiota > Kiritimatiellia > JAHIZV01 > JAHIZV01 > JAHIZV01. Next base: position 2,811 of record JAHIZV010000233.1, read on the forward strand.
CAAGTCAGTTGCCCCTGTCCCGGAACATTCAGACCTATAAGTTAGTTCGCCGCATTGTAGCTGTAGCTGTAGACAATGCCATTCGGCCCCTGGTAACCCGTCGGTAAGCCGTTCGCGGCATAGACCCAGGTGTTCGTCAGAGCAAAATTGCCGTAGTCCTCGATTTCTTGCACCACGCGTCCAGCATGATCGTAACATTTGGTGTGCGAAAGTGTTCCGTTATCGCACGATATCTCTCGCGCGTTTGCGTCGTATCCGTAGACCACGGTCTCGACCGGCGTTCCATAATCGCCTGCGGCGAAGTGCTGCACTTGTGTGACAAGCCCGAGTTCATTGTAGCTCCAGATGCTCTTTCTGCCTTCCGCATCCACCGTACTCGTCCTGTGACCGGCTGAGTTGTAGGTGTGAGTGATCTCGTTTCCGATCGTATCGATTTCTTTTTCCGTGCGGTCGGACGGGGTAAAGGTCTTGCTCCAGAGGGCTCCGTACGTATCGGTTATGGCTTGAAGCCGATTGTGGGCATCGTAGTCAGCACTTATCACGCCACCGAGCGCGTTTGTGATCGACACCAACCGGTTCATCGCATCGTAGGCAAACCGGGTTGTGTAACCGTTCGGATCGATGGTCTTGGACGGACGGCCCAGATAGTCATACTGATAGGTCGTTGTCAGCGCACTGTTTGTCGTCATGTGCTCCGTAACCGAAGTCAACTGTCGCATCATGTCGTAGGTCAGATCGACGGTATGTGTCGGATAGAGAATGCGCACGGGATGAGCGTCTGTTGGGTCAATCGTATCATACTGGTACACCGTTTCTCGGCCGGCGGGATCAGCGACCGTCTCCAACCGTCCATAGTCGTCGTAGGCGGCCGTCCACAACGTATGACCGAGTTCATCCCTGGAACTCACAGGCAACTGATCGTCGTTGTATACGAATACGACCGTGTTGCTCAGCGGATCGCTGATCTGAACAAGGTTGCCCCAGTTGTCGTACGTATAGTCCGTGCGACTGCCGATCGGGTCCGTTACGCCGGTCACGCGGTTGGCGCTGTCGTAAGTGTACTCCGTCTCACCGCCGAGAGGATCGACTATCAACGTGACGCGGTCAGCCTTATCATAACTGTAATGCCAGACGCCGCCGTTGGCGTCCTTGCGCAACAGCACGTTGCCTCGTACGTCGTGTGATAGATACTCGTTCGTTCCGAGCGGCCCCGTGACATTCGTGAGCAAGCCGCTGGCGTTATAGGTGAAGCTCATTGCGACCCCATTCGACGCGTCCACGCGCCTTGCCACACTCATCCAGCCGTTTGTGTCGTAGTCAAATTGGTATGTTTCTTCGTAAGCGCTTCCTAGCGCTTTGACCGCGTTCGTCAACCGGCCGTCTTCGCTGTACTGGTACCGCCACTTCAGACCGTTCGCGTCCAAAACCTCCGTCAAATGCTTGAAGACGTTCTCGTATGTGAACTCCAGTTCGGCACCGGTTGCGAAGATGGCACCCACCAGTTTGTGCTCGCTGTCGTAGTCAAAGTGCGAGCGGTTGCCATAGGCGTCGGTAACCGTTTGATCTTCACGATCCTGAACGATGGATTTGACCGTCTTACCGCCCACATCCACGCGTTTGGTCGTACCATCCTTCCGATACCACGTCTCTCGAACCAGCCCGCCCGGCGTCTGCACCTGTGCATAGTACTCCTTGCTCTGACCGTCATATTCGTACAGGAACATGGGGCCAACTCCGTCGTCGCCGGTGACCTGGGTCGCATAGCTGTTCTTGTCTAGGGCAAAGCGCCGCTTACGGCCATCTGGATCAACAATGCGCACCAGCATCCGCTGATTGCTCTTGTTGAGACTCTGCGTGTCGTATTCATAGCGCGTTACCTCACCAAGATCGTTGGATGCCGACGTCAGGAGACCTCCGGTGTAGCCGTATTCCACTCGACGACCCGCGCGATCCTCGATCGCGCTAATCCGCCCGGTGGAGTACTCGTAGGTCACCAGCTCGGTGCCGTTTGCACTCTTGATCCCGATCAGCACCGGCTGGTCATCCTGATTCATTTCCACCATGAACAGGCCATTGGTGCCTATCATGCCATCCGGAACAAGATTCCCCCCATGGTAGGCTTCCACCTGCCACTTGATGCCATCATGGCGCGTGTAGTACGCCAACAGATCAGGATCGTTGCCCAGCAAGTTACCCCAGCGCCACAGTCGCCCGTCATAGCGCCGCTCGATCGTCAGATCCCCGAGCTTCAAGTCGACAGTGCGATGCAGAAGCGAACGCACGCGAAGTTCCACCTCGGAATTACCCAGCGGCCAAGTATCATCGCCTCCGCCATCGCAAGCGCATGTTCCTGGACCTACTGGGTCCGGACATTCCCAGCAGGCCTCGCCGCCGCTCAGCACTTGCGCCTGACTGCGCACTGGTTCATCGATCGGCAAGTCTCCCCCCCCTTCGATTAACTCACGAGTGTCATCCCCCCCCTTAAGATCGAAGATCGGAAGCCC
>JAHIZV010000234.1 GCA_018814445.1 Verrucomicrobiota bacterium
ACGGCATTGACTACAAACAATGCGAACTTCATCCATTGTTCGTAGTTAAGCCCGTCAGGGCTGTGCCTTTCTTTGCCTGGCGCATCCGAAAGTGGTCTTAAGTCAGCGGCATTCAGGACTGGCCTATGCTTCGCCGCCTGATTGAAGCACATTACGAGCAGAACCGAGAGCATGTCGATGAGGAGAAACTGCGATGTGGATGCCCTGCGGCATCAACGCGATTAGGCCGCATCCGGTTTCAGAAACGAGGCGCGGATCTTCTGGACGTCTGACCATCTCACGACGCGGAACGCGGCCAGCAGAGCGACGTATGCGAGGCTTGTTCCCAGAAACAGCATGACCGACATGGTGAGATTCGCTTTGATCCAATAGGCGGGTGAAAGACAGGCTCCTACCACGACGACCGCACCGAATCTTTTCAGCAGTGCCGAAAACTGTCGACGGTACTTGTAGTAGAAATAGGCGCCGAGAGTTGAATAGCCGGCAAGGGATGCCCACGAAGCCCCTACGGCATTCATCCGCGGAATAAGCACCGCGCATGTTACGATCATCACCACGATCCCGAGGGTCACCCCTTTCGTGTACACGCCCGGCTCTTTCTCCAGGACCGTGTAGTTCATACCGACATAGGCAATCAGCATCGGCGCCATGGCGAGTACTATGACCATCGCGTTATCCATGACCGGAAGGAACTCCTCTCCGAGCCACCCGCCGATGACGTGATCTCCCAGCCACATGAGCGCGTTGTACGCCAGGAACGCGATGACACCGCAGTATGTCATCGCCGTGCCCTGCCAGCGCTCGATCGTCTCGCGTTCTTTACGAATGTGGAGCTTCGTAAGCGAAGGCACGAGCGTCGCCAATAGAAGGCCGAGGAAGGACGAGGCCAGAAGGAGGAACTGGTTGGCGACGTCGAAATACGCCACTTGTTCGGAGGAGTGCGTGAACATCTGCACGAATACGTTCCCTGAACGCTGCATCATGCCGAACAGAAAGGCCGGAATATAGAACTGGATGCCGAAGAACAGGTAGGGCCAGATCCATCGCGGATTGATCGGTTCCCATTTGCAGAAGACGTGCTCGCGCGTCCAGATGAGGGCCATGACCATCAGGAGAAACTCGTGAAGCGCCACCCCCCAGAGCGCGCCCTCGATGTCGAAGAAGAAAAACAGGCCGACTACGAGGAAGAATGTGAAGGCACTGCGCATGATCTCCTTCGCGGAGAAGCGGGCTATCTGGTTCAACCCGTAGATGTGCGAGAAAAGAATGCCCTCGATCTGCGTAAAAAGCAGTACTGCGCTCAGGATAACGATCCAATGCCACGAGAACCCCTGAATGGGATGGACGGCGTGGACGACGCAGACAGCCGTGATCAGCACGGCCGTCAGAATGAGAGCAAACGCGAGGATGCCATGCAGAAGATTCTTCGCCTTCTCATGTTCTCCCGACGCTTCGCACTCGGGAATGAAGCGCCCGAAAATCTGCAGGAACCCGATATCGCTGAAGATGTCGAGAATCAGAAAGACCGACATGAAGTAGGCGTACTTTCCGTAAGTCGCGTCCCCCATCATGCGGGGGATGATGGCCACCGACAGAAGCACGAACGGATAGCGAAGGATACGCAGAAATGTCCCGAGCGAAACGGCTCGAACGGTGTGCCTGGCGTGCTCTGTGTCGTGGTCCTTCACCGGATCGTCTGCTTATAGCGAATGGATGACCTGCAGTGTCTTCTCCGCGCACTTCTTCCACGTGAACTCTCGCGCCCTTTCGAGTGACCGCGCGGCATATTCAGACCTCATCGAATCATCCGTATACATCTTCTTCAGCGCTTCGGCCATCTCTTCCGGATTGAACGGGTCGACAATAATGCCGGCGCCGTCCGCCAGTTCGGGAAGGGCTCCCGTTTTTGAAACAACAGGCGGACAACCGCAGGCCATCGCCTCGCAAGTCGGGATGCCGAACTCCTCGTAGACCGAAGGGAAAAACAGGCAGTGGGCCAGGTTGTAAATGGCGGGCAGATCCGCGTTGTCCACCCATCCGAGGAAAGTGACGTCGTCAGACGTTCCGTCCGCATCGAGGCGGTATTCCTCCCGGTACTTCTCGCACCCGATGCCGATCACAACGAGTTTTGCGGGAGCCGTCTTCCTCAGGATGCGAAACGCTGCGATCAGGTTCTCGAAGTTCTTGCGCGGGTCGTACTTCACGACGGAGAGGATGAATTTCCCGGGAAGACCGTATCTCGTGCGTGCCCTCACCAGCACGCCCTCATCGCCTATCATCCGGAAGTTCTCGCTGGTTCCGAGGTGTGCCGTGGTGATCTTCTCAGGCGGCACGTTCAGAATGCGGACGTAGTCGTTTGTCGTCAGTTCCGAGTTCGAGACGATGGCGGCCGCTTTTCTGCAGTACAGGGGCATGACCATGCGGATGTAGGCCACGTCGAGCTTCCCGTAGAGCTCCGGGTGGACGAACCAGCTCGCACCGTGAATCGACATGACCGTCCTGCGCCCGGTGAATAGCGGAACCGTGAACTTCGTGTGAAAGATGAGGTCCACCTTTTCGCGCCTCGCCTCAAGGGGAATCAGAACCTGGTCCCAGAGGATCTTGTTGCCTCCACGGACGACCTTCTCTTTGACGTGATCGTACCGCTCGTAACGACCGAGAAACTCTTCACTGCGGTACCACAGCACGTACTCGTTCTCGCGATCCTGGGAGAGCATCTCGTCCATCAGGTTCTGAGTGTAGATCCCGATCCCCTGTCGCTCGTCCATCGTTCTAAGCATTACGCCGATACGCATGATCTGTTCCCCGAACCCGCACTTGAGATCGCCACAATTGACAGCATATCCCGCGCAAAGACAAGATTTCGTTGCCGACGGCGACAAGCCGTCATCGCGAGCGCGACGGCGCGCGGCGATCCCGTCGCCCCGCTCTGGATTGCCACGCCCCGCCTCACAGCGCGGCTCGCAATGACAAATCGTGTCCCCCTTTTTTCAATGAACGGGCTTGCGACCTTCGTTGTCTACCCTCACTCTTGGGAACTGAAGACTGCTCCGGAGCAACAATGAGTATGAGAAGACTTAACATCGTTTGCCTCTTCGCGGTGCTGTCCGCGTTTATCCTGACCGCCACGGCGTGCATGGGATCAAAAGATCCGGCGCTCGACGAGATCAAGGATCTGACGCGCGCGCATATCCGTGTTGCGTGGTGTCAGGACAGGGGCGAACAGGGAACGGACATCTACGCGGAACGCAATGAACTCGTCCTGATGGGATTCGACAACAAGGACGACAAGGGCGAACGGGTGATCCTGGCAGATCGCGGCAACTACGCCCGGCCGATGATCACGCCCGACGGCAAACGCGTCATCTTCTCGAACAGGAAAACCGGCGATATTCACATCGTCAACTGGGACGGAACAGGACTGACCGAACTGGTCGACGGGTTCGCGCTGGACACGTTCACCGACCCGGCGACCGGCATCGACTGGCTGTACTACGCAAGTGAACCGCGGCCCGTCCAAAGACAGGACGTGAAAGCCTACGAGGCCGTAATGCGTCTACAGATCGACAAGCCGTCCGTTAAGGAACTCGTCTGGAACAAGACGATGCTGTCACAACTTTTTGAGAACAATTTTCAGGTGTCCGGCGATGGATCTCGCGCAAGCCTGATCGCACCGGATGCATGTTCCCTCGCCTATCTCCCGAACGGCGACAGGGAGAAATACGGCAGTGGCTGCTGGCCGTCCATCTCGCCCGACATGAGTTATCGGTACTGGCGTTTTGACGGCGGGCATCGAAGCCTGTCCATGTTTGACGCAGGCGGGAAGAACGAGCGCAGGATCGTCATCAATGACGCGCCGAACATGGATAACCTGGAAGTCTTTCACCCCCGCTGGAGCAACCATCCCCGCTTCATGGTCATGACCGGCCCACTGCGGATTCCCGGCGGCGGTCACGGCGTCGAAATCTACATGGGCATGTTCGACAGGAAATTCACGAAGATAGACGAGTGGGCGAGGATCACATTCAACGATAAGGCTGACTTCTACCCGGATCTCTGGGTCAAGCCGAAGCAGAGATGGCTCGCGAAGATCGCCGCACAGATTTCTCCGCCACAGCCTCCGCCCGAAGCACGTCCGGAAACAGAGGTGCAGCCGTTTAGCACGGACGGCCTGATCTTCCTGTGGGAGAACAAGTCCGCGGCAAACGAACTCTCCGACGACGGATCAGGGATGACGCGCATCTGCCGCGTCGAACCTGACGGACACGCCAAGTACGGACGCTTTTTCTCCATGGACGTCTCCGGCGGCTCGTTCACTGCTGAGATCGATTCTTCGTCCCTGCTGAGATCACTGCGGGAAAGCAACGCCTTGTCGATCGAGATGGTGTTTACGCCCGCTGACGGCGACACTGCACCCACAGGATCACTCGTCAGTTTCTCGGCGGACGACAACAGCTCGGACTTCGCGCTCGCTCTGCGGGGAGGACAATTGTGCTTCGGAACGCGAGGCCGTGAAGAGTTCCCTCTGGGCATGCTTCCGAGAGATAGAACAAGCCACCTCACACTCACGTACTCCGCACAAGGCCTGGCAACTTACCTGGATGGTAAACCTCTTCAAGCGTCGGCTGACGTTTACGGTAACTTCGATGAATGGGGGGGCCGACACCTAGTGTTCGGGGAGAATCTACAAGGACTGATCGAGGGCGTCGCGCTTTACAATAGAGCGATCTCTCCGGAAGAGGCGGCTCAGCATTACAGATCCTTCGCGACGCGGCTTGCAGAAAGGACACTTCCCGAACAGCTCGTGGTCTCAGCTACCCTCACGGAGAAGTCGGCTATGCCCACGCCGGAATCCATCAGCCCCTATCGCCGGGCTGTGCTTTGCAACCGATACAAGATCGAAAAGATCGAGCGCGGCTCTTATGATGGCGATGAATTGATTGCGGCGCACTGGGTGATCCTCGATTCACAAGTGCTAGATTCCTCCGAGCGGGAACTCGGCAGGACGTACCGGATGAAACTGGAGCTTTTCGATGACAGGCCCGAACTCGAAGGCGAACGACTTATTACAGATATGGATGAATTCTCCCTGCCATTGTATTACGATACAGGGAGTTGAGGAGACCCCACGGAGCCACCCATGGTCGATGGTCGATGAGTGAAGGAGTCTGACCTGATGCAAGGAGTTTTCATCCGGTATCCGGAATCTGGAATCAGGCATCGGGCAACCGGGGTCGTTCATGGTCTTTAGCTCACATCTATTTCTATACTACTTCCTGCCGCTCGCATTACTCCTCTACTACGCTCTGCCGCGACGGTGGCAACACGGCATGCTCACGGTGTTGAGTTACCTCTTCTACGGCTGGGCCAATCCTCTATTTGTGCTCATCCTGCTCACATCCACGATCATAGACTACTTCTGCGGTCTCGTGATCGCCTTCGGCGGATTCAGATGGCGGGGCGAAGCGCCGATGCAGGATCCCCTCGCGAGTCGCACCCGTCTGCAGCGCACGGCCGTGGTGATCTCAGTCTGCACGAACCTTTCTCTGCTCGGTTTCTTCAAGTACTTCAATTTTGCCGTGGACAATCTTAATGCACTGGCCACAGCCCTGGGCCTTCCCGGTCTGGAAACGGTACTCCGCATCACGCTTCCGCTGGGCATCAGCTTCTATACGTTCCAGTCGATGAGCTACACGATCGACGTCTATCGCGGTCACGCCCGCGGGCTTCGCAACTTCGTCGACTTCGCGTGCTACGTCTCGATGTTCCCTCAGCTCGTCGCGGGACCGATCATTCGTTTCTCGGAGATCGCGGATCAATTGGCACGGCGCGGATACTCGGTAACGAAGTTCGCGCGAGGCGTGGCTTTCATTAGTCTCGGTCTGGCCAAGAAGATTCTTCTCGCGAACCCGTGCGGCAAGATAGCCGATGTCGCCTTCGACTCAGGAGCCATCGCGACGCTCGACGCATGGTACGGCGCGGCAGCTTACACCTTTCAGATCTACTTCGATTTCAGCGGCTATTCGGACATGGCCATCGGTCTCGGCCTGATGCTGGGATTTGTGTTTCCGAAGAACTTCGATTCTCCATATCTCTCGCAGTCGATCACCGAATTCTGGAGACGCTGGCATATCTCGTTGTCTTCGTGGCTGCGCGACTACTTCTATATCCCTCTCGGAGGAAACCGCAAGGGCGGTCCGCACGTACGTTAATCTTGCGACGGTGATGCTGTTCGGAGGTCTCTGGCACGGAGCCTCATGGAACTTCGCGATATGGGGCGGCATTCATGGAACGTGGCTGATGCTCGAACGGCTGATGGGCAGGAAGAGCCTCTATCGGCAGCTCCCCGGAATCATAAGAGTCGCGCTCACGTTCCTGATCGTGCTGATCGCGTGGGTCTTCTTCCGGGCGCCGGACCTGCCCTCCGCCATGCGCTACCTCGGCAGTATGTTTCATCTGAGTCACGCGCCTGCGAACGCGCTTCTGCCGGCAGGCATCCTTTACCAGCCCTACTACATACTCGCCCTGCTCGCAGCCGCCTTGATTACCTGGTTCGCGCCGCAGACGTGGGACTGGTCGCGGACCATTTCAAAGCCCAAAGCCGTCGTCGTTGTCATCGTTCTGCTGCTTTCGCTGACGATGCTGGCCACACAGGCGTTTAACCCGTTTATCTATTTCATTTTCTGATGAAGAAGACAGACATCCAACTGAACAGGGAATCGCAGGCGGACCGGGAGGTCGGCCATACGACGATCGCCCCGTCGACGGCGTGGTTTTTGACGCTCGCGTTTCTTGCCGTCATCAGTTCAGTTCCCGCGATTCAGATCGCGAGTGAATTCCCACACCCGCGGTGCTGCAGCATTCTGCGGGAGATTCGGCCCGCCGTTTCCGCTCTGATTCAAACCGGCGAACCACTGCACCGCCGTATTATGGAGGCGAACCGGCACTTGCTGGCCGCGATGAATAAGTACGAAGACGCACTCGAGGATGATTCCGTCACGGGTCAAATGATTCGGCCGAGAATTCAGTACGCTCTGTCCCGCTGGCTCGGAGCAGGAAACGAACAGGCTTATTGCGGCCGCAATGGCTGGCTGTTCTACAGGCCTGACGTGGACTACGTTACGGGCCATCCGTTTCTGGACCCACGGCAACTCGCAAAACGCGCGGCGACAGGATCGGAATGGCAGACGCCGCCGCAACCCGATCCGCGCCTGGCGATAATCAGCTTCAAGAACCAGTTGTTCGATCGGGGCATATCCCTGATTGTGGTTCCGACGCCGGTGAAGCCGGTCGTCCATCCCTCGCAGTTCAGCGAGACGTGCGCGGATATCGAAGGTCCGATCCAGAATCAGTCCTATCACGAGTTCCGCGCCGACCTGAAAGAAGCAGGCGTGCTGGTTTTCGATCCGGCGGACGCCCTCACTCGCACTGCTGCCAACGCCGGCACGATGCAGTTTCTCGCCACCGATACTCATTGGCGACCGGAGTCGATGCGGCTCGCGTCTCAATTGCTCGCTGATTACATCCGCGAGCGCGGGCTTCTTCCCTCCGTGCCGACCACGGGAGATCAGGAGCGCGACATCCAATGGGTTGCCCGCGGGGATATTGCCCGGATGCTCCAGGTTCCCTATGACGGTCGGCTTTATCCAAAGGAAACGGTCTTGCTTCGGCAGGTGCTGACGCGAGACGACAAATTCTGGCGGCCCGACACATCCGCGGACTTGCTGTTGCTTGGCGACAGCTTCAGCAGCATCTACTCGCTCGAATCAATGGGCTGGGGCGAGTCCTCCGGTTTCGCGGAACAACTCAGCGCGGCGCTTCAAAGACCTGTCGACTGCATCATCCGCAACGATGACGGAGCTTACGCAACACGGGCTGTTCTCTCGCGCGAACTGGCGCGGGGACGGGACAGACTGGAGGATAAGAAACTTGTGATCTACCAGTTCGCTGTCCGCGAGCTGGCCCAGGGAGACTGGCGACTGCTCGACTTGTCCCTGGGAAGACCCGTGCCCTCGGACTTCATTGTCCTTGATCCCGGCGAGCAAACCTCTGTTGCCGGCACCATCTCGGAGATATCCCCCGCGCCCCGGCCGGGAACGGTTCCATACAAGGATCACATCGTGTCGATCCACCTTATCGACACGACGAGTACCGATGGAGACATCAGAGACGAACAGGCCGTTGTCTACATGCAGAGCATGGTCGACAACAAGTGGACCGATGCCGCAAGATACCGCGTCGGGGACGAATTGAGGCTCACGCTGAAAGCATGGTCGGACGTGGAGAACCGCTTTGGCAGTGTTAATAGAAGCGAACTCAATGACTTGGATCTCCAACTGCAGGAACCTTGTTGGGGAGAGTTGACGGAGAACATCGAAAATTGAACATCGGACACCGAACATCGAAATGCAGGCTTCACCTTCTGGTTACATTCGCCCTTTTGTTGGCCCCCGCAGCCGCCCTCGCGGAGACCCAGGCGTTCCGTGACTACTGCGGGCAGCTCGCTGAACAGGCGGACGCGGACGGCACCATAACGGTCCAAGGCAACGACGGATGGATGTTCTTCAGCCGCGAACTCCGCCACTTGAGCGTGGGGAAGTTCTGGGGAGACGATGCCGCGAAGGTGAGCCGGGCGAGAAAACCTGAAGACGCCGACCCGCTCCCTGCGATTCTCGACTTCCGCGACCAGTTGAAGGGGATCGGTGTGCAGCTCATACTTGTTCCCGTCCCGCCCAAGGCGGTCGTGTACCCGCAGCACCTTGCCGAAGCTGATATCCAGGAGGACGTGGACAGGTATCTGAGGGAATTCTATGGAGTCCTGCGAGGAGCGGGCGTCAACGTTGTTGACCTGTCATCGCTCTTCGCCGGAAATCGCGATCATGAACGCGGTCCCGTGTATTGTAAACAGGACTCGCACTGGTCCGGAGTCGGATGCGTGCTTGCCGCCGCCCGGATATCCGACGAGGTCAGTCTTTCGCCGGAGACGGCGAAGCGGGCTGACATCAGCACGGAATGGACCCGGATCGAAATCGCCGGAGACCTCTGGCGATCGCTTAACGACGAGACCATTCCGAAAGAGCAGCTCGCGGTGAGACGAGTCACCCATGCTCCTCAGGACGAAGAAAGCCCGGTTGTTCTACTCGGCGACAGCCACGACCTCGTATTCCATGATGGGGGAGACATGTTCTGCCGGAATGCGGGACTGGCCGATCAGCTCGCAGTAGAGTTGGGCGTGCCCGTCGATCTTGTCGCCGTTCGCGGCTCCGGTGCGACACCCGCGCGCATCAACCTCTTTCGGAAAGCGAAAAGGGATCCCGGCTATTGGAACAATAAGAAGTACGTAATCTGGTGCTTCTCTGCGCGGGAATTCACTGAAAGCGACGGATGGAAGAAAGTGCCGATCCGGCCATGAGCGCGGACATTCCGCTTGCTCTGCTCTGTTTCATGTTCATATCTTGAATTCCCAGACGAGACAGTCACGATTCGATCAGCGTAAGATGGGATATATGGGAGCATCGCGCATTCTTTTGACTCTGAGAAGAAGACCCGGCCCGCATGAAGTCTTCTACATCGGAATAGCACTGAACGCCGCGCTGTTCCTGATTCTGCTCGCCTGCCCTTATCTGCCCTGCATCCCCATGGTGCTGCCGACAGATCTGCCCGTCTACCTGATCGCGAATCCCCTGCTTAATCATTTCCTGCTGGCTTTGTGCCTGACATTGCCCGCCGCAACACTTCTCGCCAAACGCCGCGTCACGTCAGCCTACAGCAAGGCTCTCTACCCTCTCGCACTTCTGCCGCTCTCGTTTGTCGGGTTCTTCGTGCCGTGCATGGTTGGAACAAACATTTCCGCGAACGTACTCTTCTTTCTCCCCCTGGTCCTGGTTTCTCTCGTGCTTCTGCGGCTTGTTCTTCTTTTCTCCGATCGACTGGATCAGATCCCAACCGGACGCATTGCGCTGTCATTGCTGATCGCGCTCACTGTCCTGTTTGCCGTTGCCGGCATCCACGTCTCGCTTCAGATCGGCGAACACGCCGTAGACGAGGGACATTACATCATCCAGGCCGAAAGTCTGTACCTTGATCACGATCTCGATATTCGCAACAACTTCGGGTTCGATGTTGATGCAGAGGTCGAGAAACTCATGAAGGAGCGTATCTACGCTCCCGACGAAACCGATGCCGTGAGGCAGGAGGTCACGTCCAATCTGCGCAGTTACCTGCACGTCAGCCCCGGCTCCCGTGACGATCACTGGTACTCCTGGCACCCCTACGGCCTCTCCCTTCTGCTTGCGCCGGTCGGCGCGCTGGGAATGCCCGGACGTCAGATGGTACTCGCGCTCATCTCCGCGTTCGGATGCATGATGATTTTTCTGTTGTGCGAAAAAGTATCCAACTCGAAATCCTGGAGTCTGGTCCTGACGTCCCTGCTGGCCGCGTCTTCTTTCTGGGTCGCCTATTCGATCCGGGCTCTACCGGAAATTCTGGGCGCCTCACTTTTCGTTACTGCCGTCTACGCCGCGTTGCTGGCCGAACGCCGCCCCCTGCGATCTTTTCTCATGGTGGCGTTCTGCTGCGGATTCATGATCGTTGCCCACCCGCGCTTCGCCCCGTGCGCTTTGCTGGCGGCCGGATATTACTATGTGAGCGTCCTCTTCATTATCCGCTTTCCGCGCCGGGTACGCCTGCTCCACCTGGCCAGCCTTGCGTCCGGCGTGTTGATCGTCGGCGGGTACCTGCTGCTCAGTCACGTCATGTTCGAAAACCCGACATCCTATTCGACCCTGGGTCTTTTCTGGGCCTATCCCGAAGGAGGCTGGCTGATTCTCTTCAGCGAACGCGGTCTCTTTTACTCCCTTCCAGCCGCAGTCCTCATGGTCATCGCGCTTGCCTGCGCCCTCGTCACCGACAGAAGAAACCTTCCGCTGCATGTCGTTGCTTTCCTCGCATTGCTGGGAATGATTCTGAGTATTGGAACCGCCGACTGCTGGGACGGAGGCCCCACCATAGCGGGACGATATCTCGTCGTGGTCGTTCCCCTCCTCATGCCTGCCGCTGTTCTGCTGGTCAAACGCTGCTCCACGTGGGGCAAGGGCTGGGCTATTTTTCTTTTCGTCTATTCCGCCTCATATACGCTTCCCTGCCTTTTCAATATGCCGGATGTGGGCGAAGCCTTTCTTCACAGCCCTCTCGAGGCCGTTAAGCAAGGGCTCCCCCTGTTGCGCGATCTGTTCTCCCCCTACTCCATCAGTGACATCATGATCGGACATCCATACAGGGGACTCGCCGCCCTGACCGCGAATCCGTTTCCCCCGCTGTTGTTTGTTGTTTCCCTGTTCCTGGTCGTACCCCGTCGGGTGAACGCGCGTTTTGCCGTTCCTCTTCTGCTCCTGTTCTTCATTCTCAGCGCGTGTCTGCACAACACCTTCGGCATACAGGACTTCTCCTGGCCGCCGTCGGCTGTTGAATCCGCACTGAGCCGGACTCCCCTGCAAAAGGCGCGGGTGTTAAGCTGTGGTGAATCCGGCCCGCCTATTCAAATCACCGACTACGCCAACCGCTTCGATCGTTTCAGCCCGGTTTCGCTTACGTTGAGCGATCTCGGCAAACGCCAAGAGGATCGGACTTTCTCACAGCCGCATCTTGACGCTAATGGATGGGAGGACAAGGGCTACCGCTGGTTCAGCCCCGTCACCCCTTTTGAATGCGGAATCTCAGGCCCACACCTGCTGACTATAGAAGGAACGACAAGAGGCGATTTCGACCCAATCGTCGCCGTCAAAGAAGGGCGGCGCCCCGTGTATTATCAACGCCTGCCGCGCTCACCGGAGGAATCCTTTTCCTTCTCAACGATCATTCAGAGCGGACACTATCGAGGTGACACCTACATACTCCTGCGTTTGGAAGGAGAAGATGGGACACTGGCCGTCAAGCGCATCGTCTGGACGCCGATACCCGGTTACGAATTGAGCCGGTTCTCGCGAGAGTAGAGGCACCGACGCTGCGTGGTGATCCTGGACTTGGCATTTGCAGAACTTCTGTACGCGGTCCCGTCAGAACAAATACTTCACACCGATGTGCCAGAAGTGGCTGTCTAGCGGGTACGTCCAATCATGCGCGCCTTGCTTGACTCCGCCGACCCTCAAGTAGAACTGGTTGTCCGCTTCGGCCTGAAAATACGTGTAGGCGACATCCAGCTCAACATTCTTATGGACCTCAACAGAGCATCCCAGGGAGAGAAGGAGGGCCGTCGTATCATCTATGTCCATGTGGCGCAATCCATGGGCATACCAGCTTGGGTCCTCATCGAAACCCATTCTCATCCACGCCAGGCCGATACCTGCGTAGGGCGTGAAAGGCGTTTCGTTGGGATACCGGCCGATCGCGGTCAGACTCAAACCTTCTCCCACCACGTTGCCGTCGCTGTGCGGGTCGGCCTTGTCCAGAGTAAGCGTCCTGCCCTCGATGGTCTCCCATGCCGCCTGCAAAGCGACATACGGAGTGAATTTGTAGAGAAAATAGAGATAGGGGAAGTAATTCTGCTCTTCATCCATATCAGACGTGCTGACGCCGGACGTGTAGCCTCCGGCAATGGAGCCGTCCGGATTGTGGGTAACTTTCCTGGAATGATCGAACGTGAAGCGGCTGATGCGCAGTCCCACCTCTACGCGATCGGCGACAAACTGGTTGTAGAACTCATTTTCAGTGCGAAACGTGTCCCAGCTCTGCTGCAATCCCTCGAGAGCGCCCCCTTCAGCCGCCGCTGCGCCCTGGGCCGTGAGGACAACTGTCATGGTTACCAATGCTGCAAGAATCAACCTTGTTTTCTTCATTGTGCGCCCCTTCTCCGGTAGGTGTAAAATTGCCGCAGCATATTGGCACCGGCGTGCCTGTTCCGCAATAAAAAAGGGGGGGGCGGGTTTCGGGTTTCGGG
>JAHIZV010000235.1 GCA_018814445.1 Verrucomicrobiota bacterium
AACCGCTGCTTGAGAACCTCTTGCTCAGACACTGCTGTTACGAAAAACGGCCGGATCGACACAATCACATCCAGGAGATACTATGCTTAGGTTGACGCGAATGCGCTGAGCGGGATTACGCCGTGACATGTAAGGCATGTCACAGCCTTAAGTGAGCGCCATGCCGGGACGCCGGCTATGTCCCCGGCCGTCGTCTTACGCGGTACAACACGGCATCCCGGTCGTCGTCAAAGTCCTCCACGGTCTGCACTACTTCAGCAGTGCAATCTTCCGGAAACGCCCCCTTCACATCGGCGGGAGCGACAAGCAGAAACTCGTCTTCCTGCATCTGCCCCATCAGGAGCTTCAGCGCCGAGGGATCGCCGTTATGTTCTCTGAGCACCGGCGGATGCCCGTAATAGACGAAGAGTCTCTCTTCAAAATCGCTGACGATCAGCGGAACGTGCTCATTCGTCATTTTGCCGGTGGAACGGCAGAAGTCTTCCACCAATGTTCTACTGCCACGCCAGAAGGCATGCGAAGTGATTGCCCCGAAGATGACAGGAAGAAACACGAGCAGAGAGAAAATGAGCGGGGCGGACGCACGGCGCGTCAGTTCCTTGCGATAATCAATCGCCGCAATCATGAGAAATGCAGCCGTCACAGCCGACGCAGTCAGAAGAAACAGACTGCTGCCACCGTAGTAGATTCGCTTCACGATGAAAGCGATTGATGCCAGTAACGCGATCGATCCGTTGATCCACAGCACGGAGGTCCAGATACGCGGCGACTCCCCCATCTGCTCATACCGCCTCCAAAGCACCGTGGCGCCACCTCCAATGAGAATCGACAGCGCGGGCATCAATTGCAGCAGATAGTGATGGCGAGGATGGGAGAAAAGGCTGAAGGCCAGAACTACAAACAGAACGGTCGTGCCCAGAAGCCGCACGTTGCTTCCGATCTTTTCGTCCCTCCACGGCGCAAACCATATCATGGGAAGCAGAGCCAGCCAGGGAAGCATCATCCACACCACCGCCCACAGATAGTAGCCGCTGAAAAGGGTCTTCAGACTGAGCTCAAACAGCGATCCGCTTAACTGCGATCCCTCCAGCGCTCCAACGCCCTGAGCTTCGAGTTGGTGTTTAAGCAGCAGCCACCACGGGAGAGACAGCCCGACCAATATCACCACGCCGGTGACGGGACGGATAACCGGCAGTATTCTGCGACGTTCGGAAGATTCGCTTAAGAGGAAGATGCACCATGCGACCAGAAGCATGATGGCCACATGAGGCCCCTTTGTCAGAGACGCGAGACTGAAAAAGAACCACATCAGAGCTGCCCCGGCCATCTGTTTGAATGACCCGTCCGCGGACTTCCACGCGACGACGAAACCGACAAGCGAGACGTCGAGCAGCCCGGCAAAGAGGAAGTCGGGCCGCGCGTTGTGAGAGTAACTGATGAAGCCGACCGAGGTCGTGCATACAACGCCGGCAATCAGCCCCGCTCTCGAAGATATAAGTTTCCTGCCGAGATACAGGGCGATCCAGGTCATCAGAACACCTGCGGCACTTGAGATGATTCGCCCGTGCCATTTCTTCACCTCGAACGTCTTGCCGGTGATGCTCGTCACACCCGCAGTCAGCCAGTAGCTCAGCGGCGGTTTGTTCAGGCGGGGAACCCCGTTGAAGAAGGGGACTATCCAGTCACCGCGATCATGCATCTCCTTCGCCGTCTGGAGGACGAGCGCTTCATGGCTTTCAAGAGGAACACTCTCCAGGCTCAGAGTGCTGACAAGACAGGACAGCAACAGAATCAGAACCGCGCCCCATTTGAAGGTCCGGGATGACAAATCGTCAGCCCCTCCGAACCTGATGGCCGAACATCCGGGAGACTCAACCATTCCATCGGTATTCTCGTCAGTCTTCTTCATGCCGGATTTCTTATATCTGTGGAGCATCGGAGGAAACCTCTGAACGCTTAATATAGCTTCAGAAACGTCGGGAGGATGTTCGTTTCATGAAGCGCCTCTATGAACTCCAGAATTCCGATCAGCCATATGAACCATATGGCATGGAACAGGTGCTTGCGGAATATGATGGGATTCACCTGACGTTCATCCGGTTCCTTCAGCAGCGATGGCCTGGGGAGAAAGCGAGGAACCGTCTTCACGTACTCTTCAAACTCCGCCCCGTAAAGACCGCTAAGCTTCGCCTCCTCGTTTCGAATCGTCACGGGATAGAAAAGGAGGAAGAAAAGCGAAAGGATCAGTGGGACCACGAGTGTTTCGGTCGCCAGGCCGACGCCCAGCGTGCCCACGAAACTGAAGAAATAGAGCGGATTGCGCGACATCGAGTAAGGTCCCAGTGTCACGAGTTCCTTCTTCTTCCATCCGGCAATATACAGAGAACACCACAGTCGCCCCAACGATCCTATGCCCGCCAATACAATGCCGGACACGAGAAAAGCCGTACAGACCATCTCCGAGCGCTCTTCCCACGCGCTTCGTGATATTCCCAGAACCACCAGGAGAATGAGGGCAAATGCGTATGCGACGGGCACCCGCAACTTCTTGTTCTTAGGTCTGGCCATTGATTCCGCTCCCGTTCATGCTGTTCTTTCTTCTGGTCTGTCCTGAATGCCGCTGACTTAAGACCACTTTCGGATGCGCCAGGCAAAGAAAGGCACAGCCCTGACGGGCTTAACTACGAACAATGGATGAAGTTCGCATTGTTTGTAGTCAATGCCGT
>JAHIZV010000236.1 GCA_018814445.1 Verrucomicrobiota bacterium
AGGCCTTCGCGGTAGACCGCTTCCGCCAGAACCGTTGCCGTCGTCGTTCCGTCGCCCGCGACGTCACTCGTCTTGCTGGCCACTTCACGAACCATCTGCGCGCCCATATTCTCAAACGGGTCTTCCAACTCGATTTCCTTCGCGACCGTCACGCCGTCCTTGGTGACCGTCGGGGAGCCGAACTTGCGGTCAAGCACCACATTCCGGCCTCTCGGACCGAGCGTCACTTTGACGGCCCGGCTGAGCTTCTGGACACCGGCGAGAATGCTCTGCCGTGCCTCCGTATCAAACTTCAACTGCTTAGCTGCCATGGTAGTAGTCTCCTTATACGTCTTAACGCGTTAATTAACCGATGATCGCGAGGATGTCGTCCTCACGCATGATCTGATAGGTTTTGTCGTCGAGCTTGATTTCGCTTCCGCCGTACTTGGGCATAAGAACCGTGTCGCCCTCTTTGAGGTCGATCGCGATCAGCGCGCCGCTGTCGTCACGCTTGCCGGGACCGACGGCGATAACTTTGCCCTGCTGCGGCTTCTCTTTTGCTGTGTCCGGAATAATGATTCCGCCCTTCTCGACCTCGCCTTCCTTAACAGGCTCAACGAGGACTCGATCTCCACGAGGTTTAATCTTCATTCTTGTCCTTCCTCCTCTGCGATTTGCAGTTGTTTACGTTACCCGCGCGCCAGCCTGAAGCCGACGCGCATGCACATTCCTAGTTGTCTTTCTTGTCGTCATCGACCATCTCGAAATCCGCGTCGATGACTTCACCTTCATCCTTCGATCCTTCACCTGATCCTGACGCACCCGCGTCGGCGCCCGCCTGCTGTCCGGCGCCTGGCTGCTCACCGGATGCTTTCGCCTGGCTATACAGCTCAGCCGACATAGCCTGCATATCCGTGTTCAGCTTCTCCATCAGCTCCTTCATCTTCCCGGTGTCTCCGGCCTCCAGAGCTGCCTTCAAATCCTTGATAGTGGATTCAATCCTCTCCTTGTTCTCACCCGACACCTTGTCACCGTTCTCCTTGAGGAACTTCTCCGTTTCGTAGACCGACGCATCGGCGCGGTTTCTAACCTCTACCGCCTCGCGCTGCGCCTTGTCTTCGGCGGCATGCTGTTCGGCGTCTTTGACCATCTGGTCGATTTCGCCTTCATCAAGCCCGCTCGATGCCGTGATAGTGATCTTCTGTTCCTTGCCCGTACCGAGATCTTTCGCGCTGACATGGAGGATGCCATTGGCATCGATATCAAATGTGACCCCAACCTGCGGCATTCCGCGCGGCGCCGGGGGTATCCCATCGAGATGAAACCGGCCAATGGTCTTATTGTTGGCGGCCATCTCGCGCTCGCCCTGTAGAACATGAATCTCAACCGTGTTCTGATTGTCAGCCGCAGTACTGAAAATCTCGCTCTTCTTGGTGGGAATCGTCGTGTTCCGCTCGATCAGCTTCGTGAAGACACCACCCAGCGTTTCGATGCCAAGCGTAAGCGGCGTAACGTCGAGCAGCAGAACGTCTTTCACCTCGCCCTTGAGAACCCCACCCTGTATGGCTGCGCCTACGGCTACGACTTCGTCCGGGTTGACTCCCTTGTGCGGGTCCTTCCCGAACATTTTCGAGACGCTTTCCTGAACCTTGGGCATGCGGGTAGAGCCGCCCACCAGGATCATTTCCTGAATATCGCCGGCCGTGAGACCCGCGTCCTTCAGGGCCGCGCCGACCGGACGCATCGAACGCTCGATCAGATCGTCGACCAACTGCTCGAGTTTCGCGCGGGTCAGAGAGACGTTGAGATGCTTCGGTCCGCTCGCGTCCGCGGTAATGAACGGCAGATTTATCTCCGTCTGCTGAGAGCTTGAAAGTTCGCACTTAGCCTTTTCCGCAGCTTCCTTGAGGCGCTGCAGGCCCATGGGGTCCTTGGACAGGTCTATCCCCTGCTCTTTCTTGAACTCATCGACAAGCCAGTTGATGATCCGCTGGTCAAAATCGTCACCCCCGAGATGCGTGTCTCCGTTGGTGGACTTAACTTCAAAAACTCCATCGCCGATATCGAGGCAGGAAATATCGAAAGTGCCGCCTCCGAGGTCATAAACCGCGATGTGCTCTTCCTTCTTCTTATCGAGCCCGTATGCAAGCGACGCGGCGGTCGGCTCGTTGATAATCCGGAGCACTTCAATTCCGGCAATGCGGCCGGCATCTTTCGTTGCCTGACGCTGGCTGTCGTTGAAGTATGCCGGAACGGTAACTACCGCCTGGGTAATCTTCTCGCCCAGATATGCTTCAGCGTCCGCCCGAAGCTTCTGCAGGATCATGGACGAAATCTCCGGCGGAGAATACACCTTGTCGCCGACCTTAACGTGGGCGTCCCCGTTCTCGGCCTTAATGACCTCGTACGGGACAAGCGTAATCTCATGGGCCACTTCCCCGAACTTGCGCCCCATGAAACGCTTGATGGAGAAAACCGTATTCTTCGGATTCGTAACCGCCTGACGCTTGGCGGCCTGCCCGACCAGACGCTCACCGGTTTTTGTAAAAGCCACGACTGATGGGGTTGTGCGACCACCTTCAGCATTGGGAATGACGACGGGCTCTCCGCCCTCCATCACCGCCATACAGGAATTGGTCGTTCCCAGGTCTATTCCAAGTACTTTTGACATGATGTCCTCACTTCATTGGTTTCAAAACTTGTTTGTTACACACTTCATGCGCTCCACAGTTATTAGCAGTCGCCATGCCAAGTCACAAACCTGACGGAGCGCGAGTAATCATAACTATTTGTTTGATAGATAGTTATGATGTAGATATCCGCAATACACATCTGAGAAAGAGGCGCATACTGTGCCATTGTGTCTCATCATGAGCAGGCGGGGAGCCATCCATGACACAGTCCGAGGGTGTTGTCGTGCTCTGCGGATGCTGATATAAGAAAGCCAGCAGGGGGATAACCAGCGCGGCCGGGGGAAGGCCGCCACAATTGGAGAAGTACCTGATGATGCATCGTTTACTGCCCGCCGTACTGATCGCCATCCTCGCAGTCACATCGCTTCACGCCGGCCAGGGGATCGAACCGCCGCCGAAAACAGGAGTGGGATTGACCTTGTATACTCAACAGCAGGACTACGATCTGTCAGGGGGAAGCGTTGCGCTTGGAGGTCTGCCAATTCCCCTCACGATGATTCCAAACGTGGATGTTGCCAGCGACCTCTATGAAGTAAATATCAAGATCGACACATGGATCCTGCCGTTTCTGAACGTCTTCGGCATTGTGGGACAAGTGAATGGCGAAACCGAAATCAGTACGTTCCTCCCGCCGGGTTTTGCGGCCTCGCTGGGGGGCGGCCCGGCCCTGGCTGATCTTGCCGGACCTCTCGATCTCAAGATTGATTACGATGGCCTCGTATACGGCGGCGGCGCCACTCTCGCGGCAGGATGGGAGCAGTACTTCGGCTCCCTGACCGCAACCTACATGTTAACTGATCTGGATGTCTCGGACTCCTCCATTACGACGTGGATCGTCGCACCCAAAGTCGGTTTCAACGCCCCGGGTGGGGAATGCATAGGCGGAGTAGCCTTCTGGATCGGAGGCATGTATCAGAAGGTTGATGAGAATCAGCAAGGCGACGTCTCCCTGGCCGGTCTGGGCCGCATCGACTATGACGTTGAACTTGAGGAGGAGAGCAACTGGAACTGGCTCGCGGGCATCAGCGTCGGGATCAACAAAGACTGGACGATCGAACTGGAAAACGGCGTGGGTGATCGACAGCACGCCGTGGTGACGGCCACGTACCGGTTCTGACAAGACTTCGCTTCTGGAGGGCGAACCACGCCGCCGAAGTCGTAGCAAGCTTCATGCCTGCCCCGCGAATCGCGGGTGAGCGGCTGCATGTCGCGTGACTCGGCTCGGAAGACCTCGCGCTCCATGATGTCTGCAACTTCGAATTAGATGTCGGTCAGGTAGGCCGCGACTGCGAGATCAAGACGAGACAGGAAATCTCTTCCCGCGACGCCGAGTTCGTCGAGAATCCGGGATTTGTTCACCTGCCTGATGCCGGGAACGATTGCGAAGGACGGTCTCTGGCCCGGCAAGGCCAGCTTCAGCCTCAAAGGCCATATTTCGCCCGGTTTTGTTGAGAGCGGGATGACCACGACGGTATCAAGGATCTCGTTCTGCACAGTATTTGACACAACAATACCGGGCCGCACTTTGCCGAATTCCGGAGGATGAACATCCTCGAGATTCACCCAGAAAACAGTGCCGCGCTTCACGATTTGCTCCGCCGGATCTTCTTCCGCGGCTTCGGCGCAGACGCCAGGTCCTTTTCTCTCCATTCCTGCAACCACGCATCCTCCTCGCCCCCCGTTTCCTTAAGGGCAACGTAGGCCTCTGCCGACTCGCGTAGCTTCATTCTCTTAATCGAACTCTTCAGCGTATAGCGAACAAAGGAAGTCACCGATTGATCGGGTGCTTTCACCCGCTCGATCTCCTCCAGAAGTTCGCCATCCAGCTTTATGGTAGTTGCCTTCATACTTGTATTACTACTCTATTAGTAGTCCACAGTCAACCTGACTGCCGGTTTCGATATCAGGAGGCAGGGATGGGCCGCCGGACAGTCCGCGGATGGAAAAACAGGCCGTACTGGAGAAAAGCCGACGGCTCCGCGGCGCAGTTTGATGAAATATGCAGGCTAAAGCAGTCTGCCCTGGCTCCCGCCAGGCTTCAGGCCCAGTCTCTCGTAGCAGAGGTCTGTGGCAACCCGCCCTTGCGGTGTGCGTTTGAGGTAGCCTTCCTGAATCAGATACGGCTCGTAGACTTCTTCGATGGTCCCGGATTCCTCGCCCACCGCGACCGCCAGGGAATTGACCCCTACGGGTCCTCCGGAGAACTTGTGGATGATTGTCTGAAGGATTCTCTTGTCCATCTCGTCAAGACCGTGCTCATCGATGTCCAGCATCGCCAGAGCCTTCTGCGCGATCTCGGCCGTAATCCTGTTATCCGCTTTCACCTGCGCGTAGTCGCGCACCCATCGGAGCAGGTTGTTGGCGATTCGGGGCGTACCTCTTGATCTCGCTGAGACTTCGGTTGCCCCGGGATCGTCTACATCGATATTCAGTATCCGCGACGAACGTTGAATGATCGCCTTCAGGTCTTTCGCCTCATAGTAGTCCAGTCGATTCGTCATCCCGAAGCGCGACCTCAACGGCGCCGTCAGCAATCCGCTGCGGGTCGTCGCGCCGATCAGAGTGAACCGCGGGAGATTCAGCCGCACGGAGCGCGCGTTTGGACCCTGGTCTATAACGATGTCGATGACGAAATCCTCCATTGCCGAGTAGAGATATTCTTCCACCGTCCGCTGGAGCCGGTGAATCTCGTCAATAAACAGGATGTCCCCTTCTTCGAGATTTGTGAGCAGTCCCGCAAGATCGCCGGCCTTGTCAATGATCGGACCCGAGGTAACCCGGATGTTCACTTCCATGGCATCGGCGAGGATGTACGCCAGTGTCGTCTTCCCCAAGCCCGGCGGACCCGATAGGAGGACATGATCCAGAGGCTCACCCCTCTGCTTCGCGGCCTCGACAAAAAGTTCGAGCCGCTCGCGCACTTTGGGCTGTCCAACGAAGTCCGCGAATTTCCCGGGACGCAGGCTGATGTCAAAGTCCGTGTCTGCCTTACCAAGCGTATCGGTTATGAAATGTTCAGACATGTGAGTCCAAAGTCCAAAGTCCAAGGCCCAAAGTCAAGAGCGCTGTGGTCATCTGCTATTTCGTGAGCGCTTTGCGGACGATCTCTTCAACGCTCGCGTCTTCTTTCACTGACGTCACCACGCCCATGATCATCTTCTGCGCGTCAGCCTGTTTGTAGCCGAGTGATATCAGGGCCATGATGGAATCACGTATCCGGACGTCATCCGATGCGCTTCCGTCAACACCGGCAACGGCTTCCAGTGCGTCCGTGTCGCTCAGCTTGTGCCTGAGTTCAACGACGATACGTTCAGCCATCTTCTTTCCGATCCCGGAAACGGAACTAAGCCTCTTCACGTCCCCTGCCACAACTGCCGCCTTCAATTCCCGTGCAGAAAGACCGCTCAACGCGCTCATGGCGATCCTCGGGCCGATACCGCTGATCGTGATCAGCATGTCGAACGTGTCCCGCTCGGCATCTGTCATAAATCCAAAAAGCTGCTGTGAATCTTCGCGAACGATGAAACGGGTAAGAATGCGGACCTGCTGTCCTGTGCCGGGAAGACGGTCGTAACTACTGAGAGGAATCAGTACTTCGTAGCCCACGCCACGAACAGCCAGCACAATCCGCGTCGGCCGTTTCTCCTCTAGAACTCCATCAAGAAAAGTGATCATCTGTCGGTGTTCGGTGTTCGGTTAAAGCATATCTGCGTTCTCACCGTCCGCAATTGAGCGTTTCGCGCCTGCCATCCATAGCCTCGGCGACGGAGGGTTGTTTGTTCATCGTTGGAAGTTCCACAAACTCGGCTAACCGAGTTTGTAATGCTTTTTCACAGGTTCCTTAATATCCCATACACAGGACAAGCCCTGGGAGAACGTCACGAAATCTCCTTTGCCTATCTCAACCTGGCCTTCATGCGTCTCAACCACAACCTTCCCCTCCAGGAAGTAACAGCTTTCTATTTCACTATATGACCAGTCAAAACGGGATACCTCTTTCTCCCAAACCGGCCAGGAATACACCCCCCGCTCGACCAGTTCTTTTTCGCTCAGCGCCTCGACTTTTATATTGAGCATCGTCCACCCCTTTCACGCATCTCACTGAAGATTCTTCTGCAGCCATTGCCGATAGGATTTTTTGCTGTTCACGCCCCATTGTATATCAACAACGCTTCCGCCGCGAAACAGAATCAGACATGGAATGCGGTCCACCCCGTACCGCTCCGCAAGCCCGGGGTTGTCGTCGACGTTCACTTTGCAGAATTTCACGGAGCCCGACAGTTCCTCGGCCAGATTATCCAGAGCCGGACCGATTCTGCGGCAGGGCCCGCACCACGGGGCCCAGAAATCGACCAACACCGGTTTGTCAGCCTGCTCGACTTCGCGCGTGAACGTTGCTTCGCTGACAGAGGGGATGTTTGAGCTGTGGCCCCCGACGAGACCGAATTGACGCAGGGCTATGTACAGGGCGATCAGAATCACCGCCCAGGCTATGTACTTCCGGTTCATCAGCGGGAACTGTCCGGCAGAAGAGGCTCGAGGACGTCGCCCCGCTTTGCGGAGCCTTCGATCATCAGCGCGTACGAGGATGTCGGGTTCACCTGGCTTACACGAACCTTTCCAAGAATGCTTCCCGGCACATGTTCGATCACATCGCCGGTAATAGGATCCGTGATCTCTCTCGGGCGTCCCCGCACAAGGAACATGGCCCCGGGCTGCAGGCCGACATTCTCCCCTCCGTTGATAATGATCATGTCCGAACGGCTTTCAGCAACGCGCGCCTTCCAGTATTCCTCAGGGAGATCTCGCAGGATCTTCTTAACGGCTTGACGGATTGCTTTCTCCGTCGCCTTGCCGAGAGGCGTCCGGAAGAAAGAGTCGCCGCCGAAAGAAACATGCTTGTAGTCCACGGCGGCGGAGAACAGCCCTTTGACGCCGTATCGGCCGTCTTCACAGAGGAGATAATCTCACCCGTCTCCACATCCGACACCATGATATGCAAGGCAACGCGCGACTTCGATCCGCCGCCACGAAGTCCACTGCCATCTTTTGCGCCGAACCAGCCCGAGGAATCACCGACCACCGAGAAATCAGTTATCGCTCCCCTGATAAGATATCGCGCGTTCTTGAGTCTGCCTGTCTGAACTTTACCCTCCTGGCGGAACAGGTCTTTGCCCTGCCGGAATATCTCACTGATGACGTCGTCGAGATGCTTCCTTTCGAGCACGGTAACCCTCTCCGAGTCCAGAAACTCGGTCACCAGCACCTCGGCCATTCCGTTACCCAGATTCCACTGGCCGGCAAAATTGGAGCGATTCTCAAAATCCATGACCGCAACCACTGGCCTCACCGCATAGGTGTAGGGCTTAGGCGGCTCCGTCCTGCCCGAGGGGTCATAGAGCGGAGTGGTACAGGAAGCCAGGAGGGACAGAAAGAGACAACCGGCAAGCACTCTCCAGAGGATATACGCGAATCTACTCTGTAAGGGATGTGTCACTGTTATCGGTTATCAGTGATAACCATGAAACCCCTATTTGACTACGAACTCGTTCACCGCAGAGAGGAGGTCTTCCGGATAGAGAGGTTTGTGGAAAAGCCTTTTGACGTTCGGGAACTGCTTCATTTCCTCCTCGTCATAATCCGGAAACCCGGACATCACGATCACCGGTACCTCGATCTTCTCAGCAGCCATCAGCATGAGCAGCTCCGCACCGTTGACCCCCGGCATGCGAATATCCAGAAGCATTCCCCTGCATTTGGGATCTTTGAGATGTTTGTACGCCGATTCCCCGTCATGGGCGATCCGGACTTCATAACCGGCGTCCTCCAGAAGGGTCTTGACCAACTGCGTCAGAACTTTGTCGTCGTCGACTACAAGAATCATGATAGGTGCTTCCTTTGGTGTATGCCGCCATTTTATGGGACGCCCAAGGCGCTGTCACGCGGAATCAACAGGGCCGGCTCAGCAAGCTTCGCCCTCCATGATGCATGTTGACACCGGGTTCCGGAGGAAGATCAGGTCGCATGCAACTTGAATGCGTTGGGGAGATACAGAGAATACCTGTACCGGACGATGTCGAGGCTAAACGAAAATCACGCCCGCTCAGGCAGACTTCTTGGGAGCGGGAGCATTAGCCCGTTCTTTAAGTCTTTTCTTGCGGCGATCGCGCGCTTTTCTCTTAACTCTGGTTCTTAGTTGCTGTCCCATGGGGTGCGGTGTTTAGCAGACGGGACCTGGGCGGTCAAGCGAAGACCACTCAAAAAGATATTGAACATCGAACGCCGAACGCCGAACATCGAACTCCCAATTACACAGGAAGAGGGAGACAACAATGAGTTACCTTACTGATGACAAGATCGTAATTCTGGGTGCAGCCGGCGCTATCGGCTCCAACATGGTGCAGTCCGTGCTTACCCTGGGACTTTCACCTGACGTCTGCATGTACGATCCGTTTGAGAAAGGCCTGGAGGGTGCGGCGGAAGAGATGTACCACTGCGCGTTCCCCGGCGCCAACGTAACATGGACAACGGATATCGCCGAAGCGCTCAAGGGCGCGTCCTACTTCATCTCCTCGGGCGGAGCCCCCCGCAAGGAAGGTATGACCCGCGAAGACCTCCTCAAAGGCAACGCGGAAATCGCCGCGCAACTCGGCAAGGACATCAAAGCTAACGCCCCCGGCATGAAGTTCGGCGTCATCATTTTCAATCCGGCCGACATCACCGGCTTGACCACACTTGTACACTCCGGCCTGGAGCCCGGACGCGTCGGCACACTGGCCGCACTGGACAGCACACGACTGCAAACCGCCCTGTCCCAGCACTTCGGCGTGGCGCAGGACGAGGTGACCGGTTGCCGCACGTATGGCGGCCACGGCGAAATGATGGCTGTCTTCGCCAGTTCCGCCAAGGTCTCCGGCACGCCGCTCACAGACCTGATCGGGACCGACAAGCTGACGCAGGAACAGTGGGACGGGATCCGCGGAAAGACCTGTCAGGGCGGAAAACGGATCATCCAGCTTCGCGGACGCAGTTCCTTCCAGAGCCCGTCACATCAGTCGGTACTGATGCTCAAAGCGGCCATCGGCGGACAAGGCTACGCCTGGCCCTGCGGCACGTACGTTGATTCTCCCGAACTCGGCGTCGAGAAGATCATGATGGCGATGGAAACAACGCTGGGCGCCAACGGCATCGAGTGGAAAGTACCGGAAGGCACGGACGAAGAGATCGAGGCCTTGAAGCAGTCCTACACTCACCTGACCAAACTCCGCGACGAAGTCATCGGGATGGGCATCCTGCCTCCGCTGGACCAGTGGAGCGCGGTGAACCCCAACCTGTAG
Source organism: Verrucomicrobiota bacterium (assembly GCA_018814445.1). Lineage (GTDB taxonomy): Bacteria > Verrucomicrobiota > Kiritimatiellia > JAHIZV01 > JAHIZV01 > JAHIZV01. The sequence goes on from JAHIZV010000236.1 coordinate 10,013, forward strand.
GAAAGATTCAACAGACAACTATCAACGCGCAACCATCAATTATGATGTTGCGAGTTGGCTACCGCTTCCTCGCCGTCCCGTCCTTATAGAACGGCAGGTCGACCACCGCCGCAGTCAGGCGGTTGCCGCGCACGTCGATTTCAAGCTGCGTCCCCGCAGAGGCCAGCGACTCATCGATGTATGCCATTGCAACGGCAACGCCCAGGCTCGGCGCAAACGAGCCGCTGGTCACGACGCCCGATGGCCGTTCGGAAACAGCGGCGCCGAGCGTAAAGACAGAGTCGCCGGTACGCGCGGCGCGTTTGGAATCAAGTTTGAGGCCGACCATGACCTGCACGGTTCCCTCGGCAAGATCCTTTTCCACGGCCTTCTCACCGATGAAATCCTTGTCCATGTTAATGAACATACCTCTTGAGGCGGCGACTGGAGTCGCCTCCTCCGTAAGCTCATGCCCGTACAATGGATAACCGACCTCAAGCCTTAAGGTGTCCCGCGCCCCGAGACCGGCAGGCTTGATGCCGCCTTCCTTAACGAACATATTCCAGAGCTCTTCGGTCGCGTACCAGGGACAGTATATCTCGTATCCCCACTCTCCCGTGTAGCCGGTGCGACTGAGGATGCAGGAATCACCCATAATCTGCACTTCGGCAAACGCGAAGTACTTGAGGTCAGGAAGCGGGGCCCCAAGAATCGCCTCCATTTTCCGGCGGCTTGTCGGCCCCTGGATGTCGATCTTGCCCATCGCTGAAGACAGGTCCGTGAACATGGTATCATCTGACAGGTGCTGCCGGATCCAACCGCTGTCGCGTTCACATGTGGCCGCATTGACCACCAGCATGAATCGGTCATCGTCCATGCGATAGCAGGTCAGATCGTCCAATACTCCACCAGCGTCATTGAGGAGGTACCCGTAGCGGCAGCGGCCGACATCAAGCGACGAAATGCTTTGCGTAAGCAGACGCTCCAGATCGGCTTCAGCCGAGGGGCCCTTCAGTTCGAACTCGCCCATGTGACAAATGTCAAAGGCGGTGCAGGCCGTGCGTGTCTCAGTATGCTCCGCGAGAATGCCCTCATACTGAATCGGCATATCCCATCCCGCAAAAGGAGCCATGCGGGCTCCGAGTTCAACGTGACGGTCAAAAAGCGGCGTTTGTTGTGTTTCCATAATTGCCTTTCGGGATGCCAGATACCGGATACCGGATTCCGGATAATCTGGCAACTGGTATCCGGCATGTGATTTCTTTCTTCTCACATCTGGCATCCGCCATCCTGTATCTGGTATCCTCCCTCCCATGCTGAAAATCATCGAACCGCACATCCACATGTATTCGCGTACGACGGATGACTATAGCGAGATGTACCGCCAGGGCATCCGTGTTACCGTCGAACCCTCTTTCTGGCTGGGAGCCACTCGCCGCTATGCCGGCACCTTCTGGGACTACTTTCAACTGATCCTGGACTTCGAGGGCATGCGCGCGGAGCGCTACGGAATTGACCACTATGCGAATATATCCGTGAACCCGAAGGAAGCCGAAGACCTGGACCTTGCCAATGATGTCCTGGACGGCATCGACCCCTATTTCGGACATGAACGCTGTCTTGCCGTTGGCGAGATCGGATACAACCTGATCACACCCAACGAGGAGAAGGTCTTCATGCGCCAGCTTGAAATGGCGAAGGAGCGGAACATGCTGGTCATGATCCACACGCCGCATGACACGCCGGCTGTCAGCAAGAAAGACGGCGTGATCCGCACGATCGCCCTTCTCAAAGAGCTCAACTACGACCACGACCGCATCATTATTGATCACAACACCGAAGAAACCATGGATCTGTCCCGCGATGCCGATGTCTGGGCGGGAATGACCGTGTACCCGTATTCGAAACTCAATCCGGTTCGCTGTATCGATATTCTGAAGAAATGGGGCATCGAGAAAACGCTAGTCAACAGTTCAGCAGACTGGGGTGTTTCAGACCCGTGTACACTGCCTAAAATCGCCGGCCACATGGCCGACAACGGGTTCTCGGAGAGCCAGGTGGAGAGGCTTCTCTTTCAGAACCCATTCGACTTTTACGAACAAAGCGGTAAATTCAATCCGCGGTTGGATCTACCGTACGTGGATCCGAGCAAGTATCAGAGATAACACAGGAACAAGGGGCATGCGGGGGTTCCGGGCCGTGCAGAACAGAGACCCGAAGTAGATATGTTCACTCGATTCCGAAATGGTTCGAACGGCGTTGCCGAGCCGCCTGCCGTTACGCTGATCTCTAAAATCACGGCAAAGACTAGAGAACTGTGGCAGCAACTCGATCAGGCCGCCGCTGACGCGAACATCGACCTGTCCGCCTGGCTTGAGCTCGTACGCATCCCGAATCTTCTGACTGTTCCCGGCGACCCCGTTGCCGGCTTCCTGCTTGCCGCACACGGCGGACGGGGAGGTTTCGCCCTGCTGGTCGTAGCTGCCGCCTCGATCTGCTTCTACATGGCAGGTCTGATCATCAACGATTTGACCGACATCGAAGAGGATAGGACGGCACATCATGACCGGCCGCTTCCCGCCGGAAGAATCGAGAGACGGCATGCGGCCAACGCTGCGGGAATCGCCATGGGCATAGGACTCCTCCTTTGCATTCTATTGGGCAAGCGTACTGTAGTGATCGGCCTCTGCCTGCTCGGGATGATTGCAACCTATAACTTCAGCCTCAAGAGTCTTCCGTTTCTTGGACACGTCAACATGGGTCTCTGCCGCGGACTAAGCCTCCTGCTCGGAGCAGCTGCCGTTCCCGCTCTCCATCCATTCAGTTCGACTGTTGTGGGAGCCGCCATAGTGCTGAGCATATACGTCGCACTGATTTCCTATATTGCCGCCCAGGAAATTGCGCCGCGCGACATGAGCGTTGAGGCCTGGCTCCCGCTGCTGACTCTGGCCGGGGGTTTGGCCATCCTCGGCACCAAACTGCACTTGGTTAGTTTTGTTGCTCAAGCCGGATTCGCAGTCGCACTGACAGGAGCATGCGTGGTCGCGGCTTCAGCGGGCTACCGCATTATGTCCGCGTCATCGATGGAAGACGATCGCGACGAGTTCCGCCGTATAGACGACATCGCCGGTATTCTCCCCGGCACCGTCGGCCTTTTGCTCAGCGGACTCGTATTCGTGCAAGCCGCCCTCATATTCGGCGCCGGCTCAACATACACCGCGCCAATTCTCGCATTCCTCCTGCTGGCCGCGTGGCCCGTGCAGCGGAAGTTGCGTGAGCTGGTCTGCTCAAGCTGACCAGCCAGTTCAAAGTTCAACGTTTAAAGTTTAAAGCCAGAGGAAGCCGTCCTTTGAACCTTGAACTTTAAACTTTGAACTCCGCCCAACTCCGCGCCTAAACTCCTTACATGGCAACACAACGCAAATTGCTCGTCATCGACGTCGCCGCCCTGGGCTGGAAACTCGTTCGCGAGCATCGCTCGTCTCTGGATGATCTGGAGTTTCAACGCATCGAGCCGCCCTTCCCGGCCGTCACCTGCACCGTCCAGGCCTCATTCAGAACCGCGACGCCCGCAGGCGAGCACGGCATGATCTGCAATGGCGTCTATGTGAAACAACTCCGTCAGCCCATGTTCTGGGAGCAATCGTCAAATCTGGTTCACGGGCCGCGAATCTGGGACGAGTTCCGCGCAAACGGCGGAACGGTCGGCATGATGTTCTGGCAGCAGAGTCTCGGTGAAGAAGTCGATATGGTTCTCTCTCCCCGTCCAATTCACAAGCACAGCGGCGGCATGATTCAGGACTGCTACAGCCAGCCTTCCGACCTTTACGACCGGTTGTGTTCCGGGATCGGCAGAAAATTCAACCTGATGCACTACTGGGGCCCTCTCGCCTCCCGCAGATCGAGCGACTGGATTGTTGATGCGACGTGCGCTGTGCTGAAGATGGATAGCGCACCGGACGTACTTCTAACCTACATTCCGCACCTGGACTACAACGGACTGAAGTCGGGACACGACAACGAGGAAGCTGTTCGGGATCTGGGTATCGTGATCGAGTATCTCCAACGCCTTAAACTCGCCGCGTCTGAGGCTGGCTATGAAATCCTGATCTTCGGCGACTACTCGATGGATACAGTCAACGCGCCCGCGGTGTTGCCGAACCTGATTCTCAAGGACGCAGGTCTATTCAAAACGAGAACGATCAGGGGCATGACTTACCCCGACTTCTTCTATAGCGATGCGTTCGCGATGGTGGATCACGAAGTAGCACACATCTACACCTCGGGAGAGAAAGCGACACGGCAGGCCATGGAGGCACTCAAAGAAGCCGCACACATCGGCGGCATTCTTGACCGCGAAGCACAGAAGGAATTCGATATCGATCATGATAACGCTGGCGATTTAGTGCTGGTCGCGGATCCCGGCTCGTGGTTCGCCTACCCCTGGTGGACCGATAAGAAGGAAGCCCCAGACTACGCAACACACATAGACATCCACAACAAACCGGGCTTCGATCCATGCGAACTATTCTTCGGCTGGCCGCCCCCGAGCATCACGCAAGACGCATCAAAAGTGGGCGGCTCCCACGGAAGAATGGGGGCCGGCGCAGAAGCCGCCTGCGCGAGTTCGATTGAGTTTGAAGACCATCCCGCAACCCTCATCCACCTCGCCGCATCCGTGCGTAATTGGCTAACCGCGAATGAACACGAACAGACGCGAATGTGATTGAACGTTCTCCGTCTTCGTTTTCGAGTGTTAAAGTTGATTGTTGCGGGTTGAGAGTCATTCTTCCTCTACCCACCCGTTTAGGAGTATCCCCGAGACTCTTATGGGTGTATCTCCCATAACTGCATGGCTTTATATCGTCCTTTTGTTTGTCATCACGCTCGCCGACTGATACCATCACACTGTGGGGACGAAATTAGAGAGCTTCTTATGTCATCCGAATAGGGACGAACTCTTTCCCCCTGCATCTTTTCAAGCAAGCTGGCTGCATGTCGTCAAAGGAGGTCGATGATGGAAGCTTCTCGTTCGTCTATTTCTTCTCTCATGGTAACCGCTCTGTTTATTGCGGTGGCGGTTCCGCCGGCGGGCGGCGGACAGATAGCAGCGTTGCCTCTCTCTTCGACTTCTAACGTAGGAGAAGGCATCGCCGGTTTTGCGGATGAGATCCTCCAGGAGTTGATGTTCGATTCAGGCGAAGACGTGGTGGGACTCGATCAGGTTGAAGCAGCTGTTGCCCGAATTCACAGTACCAACACCGATGTGCCTGCGCTGTCGCTACGTAAGCAGGTCTGTGAAGAGCTGGATCTCGACAGCATTGTTGTGGGCTCCATTCGCAAAGTCGGCTCATCCCTTCATGTCCGCGTAAAAAGATACAACAAGGCGCAGAAACTGCTCGCCCAGGGCAAAGCTGCTGCCGCATCTGAAGACGAACTTGAGGACGCACTGATTGAGGCGACGCAGGCGGCATTGGGAACGGGCGAAACCGAAGCGGCAGACGAGCCGGAATCAGAGGAAGAAACAGCGTCCACGCAATCGTCTACAACAGCCGCCCCCAAAGGTTACGGAAAGGCACCGGCCGGCTCGCCGATCATCCAGATCCAGTATGTCGAAGACGACGGCTGTCGCTGGAGCAGGCACGAGAAAGGCGCGAAGCTCGAATATGTCATCGCGTCTTCGGATCTCTCGCCCCAGTTGAAAGCAGGAGACATCATCGTGCAGGTCGATGGCCAACTTTATCAGCCGGGTATTTTCTCGTTCGTCCGGCAGAAACTGATCGACGGCTTCTCCCCCCAGGCCGAGCTGGTTGTTCTGAGGAACAATAAGCCGAAGTACTTCGTCATGGAGCGCAAGCCCGAGACGAAATAGAAGAGCCAGGAAACGGAGGAAGACGCTATGAGGAAGATAATACTCTCACTCATGCTCTTGATGATCGGCCTCTTCCACGCGCAGGCCGAGCGCATTGCCGTGGCTCCGTTTGAAGTGCCCGCCGGGCAGGATGACCAACTCGCCATGTTCGTGTGCGAGACGTTTGCCGATTTGTTGGAAGAAGAGGGTATTGAGGTTGTCCGTCCCGATCAGACCATGCGCGCATTCAGCATTGTACGTCAGCAGCATCCCGACTGGAACGATTCGAAGATCCGGGACGTCGTGATCAGCAAGCTCGAGCTTTCAAGACTCTACGAGGGCTCTCTGCGCAAGATGGGCACCAAGTACTACACCGCTCTCAAGCCCTTCGGCTCCGACGGGAAAGCAGACAAGGTCCTGCGCGTTAAACGCGCCAGCGAAGCCGGACTCGAAACGATGGCTGAGGAACTCGTCTGCGCCATTTACGGACGAGAACCCCCTGAGCAGCAAGTCGCGCAAACCCAGACGTCCGGCACAGCCGCCACGGAGCACGTGGCGAACGTTGATTCATCAATCAACGGGACCTTCATCACCTTGCCCTGGCGCTGTCCCATGTCACACGTCCGCGGCGAGTACCAGGGCGTCGTGGTGCAGGGCTACCCTCACGGATTCGGCAAGATCGTGTTCGTGAACGGAGAGAAATACACGGGCAGCTTCGTGAAAGGCTACATGCATGGACGCGGACGCTACGAGTTTACAAACGGCCAAGTCTATGAAGGCGACATGGCCGCCAGCCTGATTCATGGAACCGGAACGATGTCCTATGTTTCGGGGGAAGCATACACGGGCAATTTCGAAGCCGGCACGCGAAGCGGCCCCGGGCTGCTTCGACTTAAGAATGGCGGCTCACTGGAAGGCCTGTGGATTGAAGACGCACTGCAGGGCAGAGTCCTGTATACCGCCGCCAACGGTTATAAGGAAGTGCGTCTCTTCAGAGACAGCGAGGACGTGACGCCTCAACCCGAGCAGCAGTCATCATCCGGCGGAGGAGTTCTAGGATATCTTGGCGGCATGGGGGTCGCTGGCGTCAGTTTTGCCGGACACGCTCTCGGCGGCGGCATTGCCGGAGGCATGCTCTCGCAGAAAGCGCCCGGGCTCATGGAGGCTTACGGCAAGTATGAAGAGGCCATGGCTCCCATTGAAAAGCTTAAGACGGTCAAAGGCATACTTGACGACCTGAGCGGCGCCAGCGCCGAAGAGCTTGGTTCGCCTCCACCCCCACCCCCGCCGGACGATCCTTTCAGTGGAGGAATGCAATGAAGTGGAGCCGACAGGTCTGCGTCTCTGCTCTGCTCGCAGGGCTCCTGATTCTCAACGCGGCAGGGAGGACTGCGGTGGTAGAACCTGTCCGGGCGACTCAGGGCATGGACCAGAAGTTGATCGCAGCGGTTCACAGCAACCTGGTTGCTGTGCTGAAAGAGAATCCCTCCCTGCAGGTTGTTGTTACCGATAAAAGCAATCCCGATCCCGCTGGCGACGAGTACTACAAGACATCCCTTCGATACAGGAAAGGAGAAACGCACGTCTCACTGAAGATTACGGATGCCAACGGAAAGATCATCAAGCCCAGCCGGGGCGTCATCCGAAGCATGCAGGGAATCAAAGAGGTTATGAAGCAACTGGTGCATGGCAAGCGCAGAACACCGAGCGCCACGGCGAGACCTGAGCCCGTGATGAATGGTGCAACCATGCCGTTCGCACGCGTGGAGTGGAAAGATCCCAACACGCAGGTCGTCGGACAGTACGAAGGCGGCCTCAAGCGCGGTCTGCCGGAGGGCTACGGGAAACTGGCTCTTGTAACCGGCGACCGCTACGAAGGCGAGTTCAACAGGGGCTACATGGATGGCCAGGGAGCCTATACCTGGAAAAGCGGAGTCCGATTTCAGGGCAAGCTCAAGGAAGGACTTCCTGACGGTGAGGGCGTACTCAGGCATCCCTCGGGCGCCGGTTTCGAGGGATGGTTCGTCGACGGCAGACGCATGGGACACGGCACGCTGTACTACAAAAGCGGCGCCGAATTCAGCGGGTACTGGACCAACAACGTCCTGGATGGGTATGCAAGTTACAAACTGCCGGGTGGACGGACCTATTCCTACCAATTCGCCCAGGGGAAAGACGTCACCGACTACAACACGTCCAGAAAAGTCCAGCAGAGCGGTCTCATTACTTTCATGAAGATCAGTAGCTTCGTAGGTAATGAAGCGGCGGATCATGGGAACTTAGACACGGCCATGACCCTCGGAAAGATCAACATGGGGGCCGCCACGATTCATACGATCAACATGTTCACAGAGGAATAGCAGGTTCAAGAAGGAGGTCAAAATGAGAACGATAATTCAGAGAGCAGCGCCCTGCGTATTGTTGGTTCTTTGCTTCAGCATGGGATCGGGTTGTGTAAGCCAGCACGCGTTTCACATGACGTCACGTCCTACCGTGCCGAAGGGCATCACGCCACCGATGAAGTTCTATCTGACGACAGCACCCTGGGCAATGAAGGAAGTAAAGGAAACAGCACTTGAGCGGTATCCGCAACTCCTGACGTCCGATTCGAATGCCGTTCCAGCCGTAGCTCGCATTACGTATCGATCGAACCACAGGAATTTCGATCACAACTGTCTGAACGTCTTCAGCATCTACACGGTGGGGATCCTTCCTGTGACAGGCATGGGCTGGGAGCGATATTATACCATCACGGTCACGGTGGGAGACAAGGGCCCGCACAAACTCCTGCGTATGGAGACAGCCTACGTGAACTGCAAGCAGGACGATTACATGGCGGGCTTCTACAGTCCCTTCGCCTATATACCGCCCGACAAGAATGCGTCATTGAGGGCAACCGGTTTCAATGGGGACCCGGAAGACCATATCAAGAAACGGGAGCAAATGATTAATGAGGCCATCGCCGACGGCATCGCCAGCATCCTGCTCTCGGCCGACTTCGACGCGGTTCGCGAATTCCTGACACAGGACAACAGCTTCGTACCTTAGAAGAAACCACGAATTAACACCTATAAACACGAAGGTCTGTTCTAAGTCTGCACTTGAGCGTTGAATGTTGATAGTTGCTTGTTGTGAGTTCCCTTCGATGTTCGATGTTCAGAGTTCGATGTTCTACGCGTCTCCCGCGACAATCCAAAACCAGTGGTCCTGCTTCTTCTCGAAATAGATATGCTCACTGCCAAAATCACCATCCTTCGGTTCGGTGTCATCCGGCCGGTACACGTACCCCGAAAAATGCCCCAGCATCCCGCGGTAGTAGTAGAAGAGGACGCGTATGACATTGCCTTCCCATTCAACCATGATCTTGCCGCCGCCTTTCGAAGTCTGATCAAGTCCTCGGGGAAGAGCGATCAAGCCGATCTCATCAGGTACAAGCTCACCGCTTTCGACCATCCGCACCACCTCCATGCGCTTCTCAAGATTCGTCCGCCAGTCTGCGTTGATCTTCAGGTTAGTGAACGGGACGGTCAGAATAATGATGATTGCAGCCACATGAATGATCAGCGGAACAAATGGCAACACATGCCTCTGTTTCCTCCGCAGAGGAACAACAATCGAGTAGATCAGCGACCCTACGAAGACAAGAAAGATGAGAAGTATCGCAAACGGCGCGATGAAGATCGTGAGCGCATAACTAATCTCCAGGTAGAACGCGGCGACTCCGACCATCAGCAGGCTCGTGCCAAGCGAGAGCCAGAAGAACAGAGTTCTGAAGACTTCAGGTTTCTCTGACATTACTTCCTCCGATCTTTATACAGCATCGAGAAGACCTTCTGGAGGGCGAACCCTGGTGAGCCGTTTAGAGCTCGGGTAAACCTCGCCCTCCAATCCGTTCGGCCTCTTTTCTGCAGAACTTCGCGAAAACCGTTGCTGTATCCGATACGTTGTCTTTGACCTTCGCCTTTCCTAAACCGGTGTTGTAGCTGACGCCTACGTCCTGCAGAAGAAGAACGGACAGGCCTGTTTTGAGTGCCAGCTCTGAGTATCCGAGAACCGTCCAGGTTCGCGCGCCCCATCGGGTGTCCTTCGCGACTTCTTCAAACAGGTCCGCAGCGCGGCTGTAATCTCCGGCGGCGACCTGTTGCTTTCCGACGGCCTCATGCGTGCGGGCCATCAGCCGGTGATACTGCGCGAGAAGGTATTGCCCCGGCGCGTCACCGCCCATGAGATCGAGCATAGACTCCGCGCCCTCCGACCATTCACCGCCGCGCACGATCAGGTTGAGAGCGAGGGATTCGTAGTCGATCTGCTCATCCCGCCAAAGAACCGGCGGTGATTCCGACACCGACTCTTTGCCGCGAGACCATAATTCACCGCTCCCGTTGAAAATCGCGATGCGTAGAGATGTTGCGCCGACTTTATTGGTCTTGTTCGGGTCGGCTCCGGCATTAAGCAGGAGTGCGGCAACATCCATGTGACCCTCGCGTGACGCGGACATCAGCGGCGTCCACCCCGTTAACGCCTGCACATCCGGCTCACATTTCTTCTCAAGCAGCAACTTGACCAACTCGATACTTCCATGCTGAGCCGCTTCCTGTAGAAGCGTCTTTTTGATCGGCGACTCCCAGCAGGGGTCTGCCCCATATTTGATCATACTCTGTACAAGCACCATGTTGGTTCGCTGTGCCGCTACAAGCAGAGGTGTGTAGCCCATGTAACCGGAACTATCCGGGTCGGCGCCCGCCGCCAACAGGATCTCTGCGGCTTCCGTTCTGTCAAAGGACACGGCATCGTTCAAAGCTGTGTTGCTGTATCGATCCGCGATATCCACTTCGACGCCGCTATCGAGCAGCAGCTTTGTCATCTCTGTCTGCCCGAATCGTGCCGCCCAGTGCAGTGCCGTCATTCCGGTTGAGCCCAGAATCTTCACATCTGATCCGTTCGCGATCAGAAGCCGTGCCATGTCGATGTGCCCCTGCATGGCGGCAAGCATCAGCGGAGTGTTTCCGTACTCCGCTCTCGCATTCGGATCGGCGCCTTTCGACAGCAGGAGTTCCGCGGCCTCAAGCTGATTGGAGAACGCCGCTTCGTGAAGTGCTGTACGCAGGTTCTCTGCGTGGGCGTCGACGTCATCACCTTTATCGAGAAGCGCGTGAATCTGCGCAACATCACCACCCGCCGCGGCCTGATGCAGGCGGGGTTGGGTGGTTGTGCATGCGGCGAGGAGAAAGATACTCACGCAAAGCTTGCCTGCCGAGAGGAACGGACTCAAAGCCTGCCAAGCCGAAGGCATGGGTGCAAAGATATTCTGGTGTACGGAAGTGCGACTTCGCCCGCCCATACGCTCACAGCTCCTTCTGTTGCATCTCGACAATCGCAAGAAGATCCTTAACGGCTTGGGCCACCTTCGGATCCGGATGAGGAACTACGCTTCCATCGGCTTCGTCCACCAAGTACGGCGTCCAGCTAAGTTCAAGGGTGAGAGGTGAGGGGAGCCAGTCGAAGTAAATCCATCCGTCCCGGTCTTTCAGGCCAAGGGCATGGCGTGCGGCTTTCTCCGATCCGCCGAGTTTGCGCGCGTAGTAGTAGTGCGGATCATAGATGTCGTCGTTTGAATCGACGTAGAAGAAACACACCCTCATCCGGTACTTGTGTCCTGCTTCAATCCTGAACGGCAGTATCACAGGATTGCCACTATAGCGCATCTTCTTGCTCTTCCTGCTGACGCTCACTTCCATGCTGTGTTCGCCCGGAAGGAAGTACAGGAACATCGGATCCCACGCCATTTTCCCGTCGACACGAGTACACTTCAGAAACGTCGGGAGAGTCACTGCGGCGACTTCATCATCCGGATGCGGATCACCCTCATAAACATGCAATGTAGGTGTGTAGCAACCCGTCAGCAGAATCGCCGCAGAACAGCAGAAGACCGTGACGATACAGAAACCTGTCCCCTTCATATTTTCCCCCTTTCCTCGTCTTTATCGTAAGCCTGGAAGGACGCGGTGTCGATGAAGAAGGGGGGAACATTCAACGCGGAACTATCAACTCGAAACGCTCAAGGTGGTGATCTATTTCCTCTTATTCGTCGTCAATTCTCTGCCTCTCTCTTAGTCATATCCCCCATAGCTCCGCATCGACAAAAAAGACTTCTCTCTTGCTGTGGTCGAATATGTCTGGAACAATCAATCGGAGAGGAGGGCAGTTAGGGACGGTGCGGTGCAATCCGCCAGTATTCGGAACGCGAAGGGAACTCGCGACAGATCGTGTGTTGTGGGGGGGGTTGTTTCTCGTCCTTCTACTCAGTTCCACCTCTTCCTTCGCCCGCGGTAAATCTGATCTCTGCTGCTATGATCCCGCCCAGGCCAAGTGGTACTCCTTCACAACCGCAGGGGGTTTCTGGAGCACGGTTTACGGTGGTCCAGGCATGGACCCCATCGTCGGGGACTTTGACGGTGACGGTCGAGACGACATCGGCGTCTACTACCCGCCTGGAGGGGAGTGGTCTGTCTTCATGAGCTCGGAGGGCATCTGGAAGACGGTCTTCGGTTACGCGGGCACGGTTCCTGTTGTCGGTGATTTCGATGGAGACGGACTCGACGACATCGGATGTTACTACGCCCCCGGAGGCAACTGGTACGTCTTTACCAGTTCTGAAGGGTTTTGGGAGACCCAGTTCGGGTATGACGGGACGGTGCCGCTAGTCGGCGACTTCGACGTCGGTCAACTGGTTCCCCACACCTACACAGGCATGCCCTGGCAGGTGATCAGCATCGAGAACGAGAACATCACCCTCTTTGAAGACAGCTACGACGCTGCGTTCGGGCACCTCACAGTCGAGCTTTTCAATATCAATGACCGACTGGCCTTTGCCATACCGGACGTACCTGCCGGAGACTACACACTCCTGACGTACATCAACCACAACTACTACCCCGTGTATTTCACCGTTGTTTCCGATCCGTCGATTCCTGATCCCCAGTTCTATGTCAACATGCTCGTGAGCAACGTCGAGGATTGGGTTCTTGGTGTTCTGGATGAACTCGATCAACTGGCTCTGGACATGCCGGATATATTCGGTTCGGGCGGGTTCTCGGCATTCCGCAGTGACATTGTCAACAAGCTGGCTAACCTCAGAACCGACATAGGAACGATGACTCCATCGGAGATCGCAGAGATGGCCCGCTACCTGCAGGCGAACTATGACGCCCTCGGCCTGGACGATGCGGGCGGTGGAGGAGCCACCGGAGGTGCAACCACAACTTACCCCGAGGACGAACTCGCCGCTCTGCCGGCCAAGCTCATGGACTATGCGAACAAGATGCTCTATGGATTCGAAATATCCTTCTCTTTTCTTGAAGGTTACGTGTTTGAGAAGATCGCTGTGGGTTCAGCACAGTGGGCTGCAAGTATGAAGTTACTTGGCGATGACCTCTTCGTACGTCCACGCGCAATACACCTCATGTTGAACGGCATGAAGTTGATACATGAAACACCGTATATTCAGACGGGCGATTTGGTCAGACACTTCGGCGACGGACAGGACGAAGAAGAATTCTTCTCGGGCATTATGCGCGAATGCGAAATCACCTCGGACTACAGGAATCTTACATTGTGGGATCAGAATGATCCGGCATTTACACATGTGGTTATCGCAATGGACACGTTCTGTGACAGCTACATTGACTGGACTAAAGATCCAATCGTTGCTCTCATTGACCTTGTAAACCCGTCGATATTCCAGAAGCAGCTTGAGTTCCCGTCAACCGAGAAGACCTGGCACGTGCCCGTGAAGCCGTCCTGCGTGAAGGAACTGCAGATTGATGCGGGCACGATTGTGCCTGCCGGAGAAACCGTCGGGGCAACTTTCAGTCACGCCGGGGATGGGTTCTTCAGAACAACGCTCGCCAATGAGGATGTGACCTGCATCGGGGACCTGTACTACCAAAACGGGGCTGTTTCCGAATCGTGGACCGAGTGCGGGTTCACAGTGCACCCCGTCCTCAAGGTCGAGATCACCTCGCCTATGGACGATGACGCTTTCTATCCCGGTGAGACCATCAACTTCGACGGTTACGCGCTCGATGAAAACAACAACTCGGTAACCGACATTGAATGGCGCTCGGATATTGACGGGTTGCTGAGCACTGCCACGAGCTTCTCGCGCGACAATCTGAGCGCGGGTGAAACATGGTGGGTTCAAGGGATCCTGATATATGTCCATCCGTATGTCCCGAGCCGAACCGATCTCAACTACTTCAACGTCCACGTTTGGGACGCCGCAGGCAACGAAGATTGGGATAATAACAGTTACGACACCGGATACCGTTATCCGTAGCACACAGCCAACCGGAGAAGGAGAAGTCATGAAGAAGGTATTATGTTCAATCATCGCATTGCTGATGATCTGCAGCGGCGTTGCGGCTGAGACACTTCACGAGTACGCTTTTTTTGGTGATATTGTCCAAGTCGACCGGATGTTGAAGAACGGCGCAAACGTCAACGCAAGAGACGATAAAGGACGAACCCCCCTGCATCGCGTTGCCCGTGCCGCAGACATACATGCCGTCAAACACCCCCGGCTCAGTGGTGCCATCGCGACGTTGTTGTTGAAGTACGGGGCCGTCGTTGACGCAAAAGACGCAGACGGAGCGACCCCCCTGATCGAAGCCGCCAGTGAGGGTAATGTGGACCTCGTGAGCCTCCTCATCGAGAACGGCGCAGATCCCAACGCCCGCAACAACATAAGCGTAACGCCCCTGATAAGCGCGTCCTTGTTTTCCAACCCGAAAAAGCCCGAATGTGCACGGCGCCTCCTGATGGCGGGCGCGGATGTCAACATGAAGTATGGCGCCGGGATAACCCCTCTGCACTGTACCGTCTATAGCAAGTCACGAGAGGTGGCGGCAGTGCTCCTCGCCCATGACGCGGATACATCGGTGAAGGACAACGAAGGAAGAACAGCCCTCGCGCTTGCGCAGGAGCTTGGCTACACAGAGATGGTCACTCTCTTCCAGGACAAAGACGCCATTCTGTCTGCAAAACTCATCACGTCCGCGGAACGGGGCGATGCGGCGAAGATGGAGGAATTGCTGCGGAGCGGGGCCGACGTCGACGCAACAGGTGAGTATGGAGCAACCGCCCTGCATGTGGCGGCCATTGAAGGGCTCCCTGCCGTCGCCGAACTATTGCTGAAGAACGGCGCGAATGTGAACGCGCGCGAGGAAGAGAACCACACTCCCCTGCATATTACCGCCGTGAGGGATAAGGCTGCCGTTGCCGGGCTTCTGATCCGGAATGGTGCAGACGTAAATGCAAAGAACGCCGTCGGGGGCACACCTGTGATGGTATGAGGTTTGTCCTGTGATGGTAAAGGACAAGGTCGCGGAGTATCGTTTGAGCCTGTGGGCCACGGTTGAACCCGACAGGCGGTGAGCGGGAGACGCTCGAGAAGTGCACTAGGGTA
>JAHIZV010000237.1 GCA_018814445.1 Verrucomicrobiota bacterium
CTCAAGCAACTGCCTCAGCTCGATGTAGTTGTAGATCTCGCCGTTGAAGACGATCTGGTATCGCCCGTCGTCGGCCGACATCGGCTGACTCCCGCCTTCGATGTCGATGATGCTGAGCCGGCGATGGGCAAGAGCGACCGCTTCGTCGACGTAGTACCCTTCCCCATCCGGCCCGCGGGGCCGCAGTCGATCCGCCATGGCTCGCGCCCTGGCTTCGGGCCCGTCAACCCGCGAACTCAGCATCGTGAAGCCGGCTATGCCGCACATTGTGTCTCAATCCTCTCAGGTTGTGAAATCACCGGATCATTACGCCTTATGCAGTCGTGCTGAGCAAGCGCTTATTCCTGCTCCGGCGCTCAGATCGCATCTGTTTGACTGGTCATGTACCTCTGTGTTTACTATAAAGACAGCAAAACAAATCCCTGTGGCTCGTCCGACATGAACGTTTCACTGATAATACCCGTTTTCAATGAAGAGGATAACATCCCTGTTCTGACACAGGAACTGATGGCCGTCCATGATGCCCTCCCCGGTTTCGAGACTGTATTTGTCGACGACGGAAGTTCCGACGGCACATGGTCAAGAATCGAGGACACGGCCCGGCAGCACGCGTTCATCCGCGGGGTCAGAACGGAAGCGAACTGCGGGCAGACTTCAGCGATGCTCCGGGGTCTTCGCGCTGCGCGCGGCGATATTCTTGTGACAATGGACGGAGATCTTCAGAACAACCCCGCCGACATTCCGAGGCTGGTGTCTGAACTGGCGGATTGCGACGTAGTCTGCGGGTACCGGGCGAACAGGAAAGACACGTGGTCGCGCCGGATCGCGTCGCGAATGGCGAACTGCGTGCGCAACAGCGTTACGCGCGACGGGATCAGGGATACCGGCTGTTCGCTGAAAGCATTCAAGAAGGAATGCCTGCCGGACCTTCCCTCGCTGAACGGCGCCCATCGTTTCATGCCGGCCTACTTCAGACTTCACGGCCGCAGGATTAAGGAAATTCCCGTCGATCACCGCGCGCGACGGCACGGCACATCGAAGTATACGAACATGAAGCGCCTCCCGAAAACAGTCGCCGACCTGCTGGGCTTCCGCTGGTATCGACAACGCTACCTCGCAAGTCTGAAAGCGGAGTCCGACAAGCTGACTTCGTAGAAGGCGGGGAACGGGACAGAGTTTCCAAACCTTGGAAGTTTATTTCCGCGTTTTTCCAATGCTTGGAAGTTTCTGCGCTCAGCCGCGCGCGCGTTTCCATGGCAGGCCGAAGATCAGGGAAATCATTCCGACGAGATTGCAGACTCCGAGGATCGTGACGATCTGCCAGATGCTTTCATGCCAGATGACCACGCCGGCGATATAGGCGACGGCACAGAGGATGATGATGTTGAGCGCCTTGAATCGATGCTGAGCAAGTTCGAAGTTGATCATCAGGTATCCCATCGCCAGCGGCGCCATGGCGCAGGCGAACGCCCGCACCAACTGGACCATCTCCACGGCCGGCTCCCGGTCGCCATATACGAGGAACAACGGGATACGGGGAAACAGACAACATGCGGCAACGGCACTGAGCACGACGACGAGCGAGAGGCCTATCGCCTTGCCGAACGTGCGCCAGTCCCCCTCTGATGTTCCTCCTGTCGACGCCACTTTCGGGAACAGCACCAGGCCGATGGGGATCACGACAAAAATAACCAGCCGCGCAATACTGGGCGCACGCACGTACAGCCCGGCTGTCTCCGGATCAAAGAAACGCTTGATGATCAATGTGTCGGCGTTCATCAACAGGGCATAAGCGCCGAGAACAAGCAGCGATCTGAACAAATAAAGGTTCACGCCCCTGACGGGCGCGACATCGCCGTCAGCCGACTTCAACAGGACCCGCAGGCCGACGATACCGAGCGACGCTGAGGTCAGAACTCCCAGCAGATGACCACTCAGCCCGAACACGGCAGACCGCCCGACGACCAGGACGAGCGACGCACCGGCAAGAAGCCGCACGACGCTCCATCCGTGCATGACCGACGCCATCCAGGAGAAGGACTGCAAACCTTGATGCGCTCCGATCAGGATCGGCACGAACATGACCGCGCCCATGACCAGCGCGGTGACTGCGACGGGAGCCCGTGAAGACATCTGGAAGAAACCGGCGATCGGCCCGCTGAAGAGGAGAAGAATGAGCGTGAGAGGAATGGAGACGAAAGCAAGCCGCCGCGCCCAGAACGCCGCGAGCGCCCTGACTTCCGCGGCCTTTCCTTCAACGACAAGCCTCGCCGAAAAATGCCCCATCGCCGAACGCATGGCGTCCATGGGAATCAGCATCAGCAGTACCGCGCCGCTCATGGAAGCCAGCACGCCGTATTCGGCAGGAGGAAGCAGCCATCCCATCGCGACGTGATACAGCGTGTTGGCAATGAAGGAAATGTTCGCCACAGCCATCATGAAGAAACTGTGGCGAAGGAGTTTATCGCCGCCTGACGTTTCGGCCACGGTCAGTCGCCCTCAACCTTCTTCAGGATACGCAGCGTGGTGTGACCCTGCCCGAAGTCCGGAATCTCGCTCACGACCCGATAGCGGGAAAGCAATGCATCCCAGAGATCCTGTTGTTCTTCGTCCGGTACTTCTTCCACTTGCGGACAGGTTATGGAAAGTCCGTATCCACTGAATGCCGCGAACTCGGCATCCGAAGTCAGCAGCTTGTCCTTGAGCATTTCTCTGTTGACCACATGCATCGCCGACGCCCTGCCCGTCTCCCATTCTCCAAAATAGGAAAAAGGACCCATCTCCAACCCCTCCGGCACTCTTAAACCGGCCTCTACGGCGAGGTACGTATCCTGCGTCAGCAGCAGGTCACCTTCCGTCGTCTGCGACTTCAGCCACTGCCCCACCACGCGAAGTTTCTGAAGATCGCTCGTCTCTTTCAAACGCCACCATATCCGGTCCCGCCCCATGCTGAACCATTGCTGATTGATCGGAGACGAGAACCCGGCCGCCGTCGAAAGCAGAACGAGGGCAACAACGGCGGCGCTCACCTTCGAGCTGATGACGCCATGCGTTCCCCCGACCGTTCGGATCAGCAGGGACGCCGTCGCGGCCGCCAGTAGAGGAAAGATGACGACCTGATAGTCTTCGTATGGAAACGGCGCAGAGAAATGGACCACGGAAACGGATATGATGACGGCCCAGAGCAATCCGACAAACCTGGCGGGAGCACGCATGGGGTCTTCCCGGAAGGACTCTGACTTCACGAGAAGCCGCCACCCGATCAGCGCGATCAATGTTGATATCGTCACGAAGTAAGCCTGCACAGAACGGGAGATGAATCCGGCCTTGTAGGTGAGTATCTGGCCGACATTTCCCGCCGAACGGAGTGAATGGTACTGTGCGACGCCGAACAGCGTGCCTTCCGGAGCCATGATGAAAAACGGCACGAAGACGGCCGCAAGCCCAAGGCCGCCGCCCAGCCCGAACCAGAACCATGCGGCGCGAGACACGTCCTTCCTGAAGAACCACAGGTGGATCACGATAACCGGCAGGACGATGCCTGCCGAGATCCGCGTGCCTGCGGCCAGCGCACAGAGAATCCCGGAAAGAATCACACTGACCTTACCGGCCCGGCAATAGCTGAGCACGAGGAGTCCTGCCGTCAGAAAGAACCCGCACAGAGCGTACGTTTTTACAACCGTCGTAAAGTACGACTGGTAGACGTTGCACACGATCAGCGCAAAAGCCGTCACTGCGGCCGCCGACCGCCAGCGCACGGGAACAAGTCGCATCGCGAGAAGTCCGGCGCCCAGAGCACTCAGGTAGCCGAGGAAAATCGTGAATATCCGTCCGCCCGCGACTCCGAACCGGTCGACCAGCGGCGCCGCAAGAGAATAGACCAGCGGTGTCAAAGGAGCCTGGGTGAACGCAAAATCCCGGTACGGCAACCGGCCATCAGCCACCTGCTGTCCCGAATACAGGTACCATCCTTCATCCTGGTTCAGTTCCCCGAACTGAAGGTTAGCGGCATACAGAACCACACCTGTCACGAGGGCAAACAGCGCGCTTCCGATTATCCATGGATCTTTCTTTGCCATTAAAACCCGATTCCTGTGCCAGAAGCCTACTCAGGCCCGGTGCCTCTGACAACACAACATCCACCGCCGCTCATCTCCGCTCTCCCACACCCCAAAACGGCCCACAATGCCCATATCTAGTGGTTGCCTACGCCTGTGGCACATGATATGGTACAAAATTGCGTTGGAAGCAAGTTTCGTCATTCGGGCGACCTGCTTCCGGGATACGGGTATGGAGGGATAGATTTGTATCTCAAAAGTATTGAATTGGTAGGTTTCAAGAGTTTCGCACAGCGAACGAAACTTGAATTTGAACCGGGCATGACGGCCATCGTCGGCCCGAACGGGTGCGGCAAAAGCAACATCTCCGATGCCGTCAGGTGGGTGCTGGGCGAACAGAGCCCGAAGGCTCTCCGCGGATCGAAGATGGAAGACTGCATCTTCAACGGCACGGATGCCATGAAGCCGTTGTCGATGGCCGAGGTCAACCTGACCCTCGCCGACTGCGAGACCGCTCTCGGAACCGAATACGACGAAGTCACCATCACGCGGCGCGTCCTCCGCTCGGGCGAAGGACAGTACTACATGAACAAGCGCCCCTGCCGCCTGAAGGACATCCAGCGCCTTTTCATGGATACCGGCGTCGGCACAAATTCCTATTCCCTGATGGAACAGGGACGGATCGATCTGATTCTAAGTTCCCGCCCCGAAGACCGCCGGGCCGTTTTCGAGGAGGCCAGCGGAATCACTAAGTACAAGGCGGACAAGAAAGAAGCCATCCGCAAGCTCGAGCATACTGAAGCGAACCTGCTCAGACTCGCGGACGTCATCCGCGAAGTGAAGCGTCAGATCGTTTCACTTCAGAGACAGGCCGGAAAAGCCCGCCGCTATCGTCAGTTGAAGGAACAGCTTCAGGAACTGGAGATCTACATCACGCGCGAGCGGGTAGCGGACCTGGACAAGCGCATCAACACACTCGATGCAGGTTCTGCGTCTGTCCGCGAGCAGGACGAGGCACTGCGCGTCGACCTCCAGAGCATGGAGGAGCAGGCTGCGGCGATCCGCAGCGAACTGGCTTCAACCGAGCGCGGCATCGCCGCCGCGATCGATGCCGCGGCGCAGGCCAGGGCGGGACTCGATCGGGCCGTTCAATCGATCGAAATGAACGAAGACCGCATCAGTGAATTCAAGGAACTGTCGGAACGCGATACGAAGGATGCGGAGGAATCAAAGAAACGCCTGGAGCAGCACCGCGGCGAAATCGGGCGCATCGAAGTCCAACTGCAGGAAGCCATCGTGGCGAGGGATGCCGTGGAAAAGGACTTCAACGAGAGTCTTGCGCAGCTCACGGCGTTCGACGCGGCCCTCGAGAGCAAACGGCAACACCTTCACAACATCCAGAATGAGCAGGTTACGCTCGAAAGCCGCAGTGCGGGGCTGCAGAACGAAATTTCGGATCTTGAAGCGCGTGAGCGCACGACCGTAATCCGCCGCGAGCGCCTGTCGGCCGAGCAGGCAGAGATGGAACGCGGCGTCGAAGTGTTCGGCCGGCGCAAAACCGACATGGAACACAAGATGGTCGGACTGCGGGATGCAGTCAACCAGGCTCAGACCCGCTTGAGTGAATTGGAATCGGCCGGCGCCGACCGCGCGCGGCGCGCGAAGGAGCTGGAAACGGAACTGGGCCATCTCAGGTCGAAAGCCGCGGCAAAGGGGGCGCAGATCGAGATCCTTTCCACGGGCGAGAAGAAGACCGAAGGATTCCCCGCCGGCGCCAGGTCCCTCCTCTCGAGCGCTGAAGATGATCTTATCGATCGTTCCGCTGTGCTTGGACCTCTGGCGGAGAAGATACAGGCGGAAGACGGATACAGCGTCGCTGTTGAGGCTGTGCTCCGCAGCTCGCTCGACGCGCTCGTTGTTCGTGACGATGACGCGGCGCGCTACCTTCTTGACGTTCTCCGCGAACGCAGGGGCGGCGCCGTGCGCTTCGTCAGCCTTGCGGGCGGCGCACATGCGGAAACAGAGGGGTATCCCGGCAGACCTCTTGCCGACGTCGTGAAATGCGACGACTCAGTGAGGCCGCTGATCGCAAAACTCCTCGCGGGAGTCCGCGTGGTGGATTCTCTGGACGAGATTCCTTCTCCCCTGCCCCAGTCCCTCGTTTTTGCGACGAAGGACGGGATCGTGATCCGGCCCGACGGCACATCCGAATTCTGGATGCCTGACAAGGGGCAGGAATCTCCGCTGGCACGCGAACAGATGATTCGTGACTGGCGGACAGAACTCAACAGACTCCAGGAGACGATCACCGGCCACGAGCAGACCATCGCGTCCCTGCTTTCTGACGGGCATTCGCAGGAAGCCAGTCTAGCCGCGGCCAAGGAGCAGTTGGAGGAGTCGAAACACACTTTGGCCCTGCACGAGGGCGAGTTCCGTCTTGTATGCAAGGAAGCAGATCAGGCCAACGAACGTGCGGAGACCGTAAGGTTCGAACTGCAGGCGCTGATCGAGCAGGACGGTTCAGGAAGCCAGCGCCGGGATCAGCTCGCACAGGAGCTCTCGGACATCAGGACGCGACAGGAGCATATCCGGTCCGAAATCGCCGTGAAGACGGACGAAATACGCGCACTGGACGTGAAACGGGGCGAACTGACGGGCGAAGTGACTGAACGACGCGTCAGCCATGCCGAGAAACGCCAGCAGGTCGAGCACCTCAACAGTCGCCGCGAACCCATTGAAGCGCAGTTGAGTGAACTGGCGAGCCTCATCCGGGACCGTGACCAGGGCATCCAGTCGTACCGTCAGCGTATCGAGAATCTGATGAAGCTGACCGACGAGGCCCGCGAACGAATCGAACCGCTGAAAGCCGAAGTCGAACGCCAGAATCACGATCTCGAAGCAGCGCGGTCGAACCGTCAGGCGAAGTCCACAACGCTCGACCAGCTCAATACACAGCTCTTCAGCAAGAGAGAACTGGTTGAAGAAGTCCGGGCCCGCCGATCCAGGCTCGATGTCGAACTCGCCGAACAGCGCATGCGCCGGCAGAACATTGTAGAACGCGTCACGGCGGAGTACCGCATCTCGGAAGAACAGATGTTCGCGCATCCGGAGCCCGAGTGGGAAGACGAAGAGAAACCGGACCACGACACCATCGAGACCACTGTAGCGGAACTGCATGCGAAACTCGAATCCATGGGCGCGGTCAATCTTGTCGCCATTGACGAGCATAAAGAGCTGGAAGAGCGCTACGAGTTCCTCATGCAGCAGCAGGACGATCTCGTCAAAGCAAAGCAGCAGCTCATGGAACTGATTCGGAAGATCAACAAGACGACCACCGAGATGTTCTCCGACACCTTCAACAAGGTGAACGAGAACTTCCAGATGATGTTCAAGCAACTCTTCGGCGGCGGCTCCGCAAAGCTTGTGCTGATCGACGAAGAAGACGTTCTGGACTCGGGCATCGAGATCATCGCGAGGCCTCCGGGCAAGAAACTTCAGACCGTCTCACTGCTCTCCGGCGGCGAACGCACGATGACGGCGGTGGCCCTGCTGTTCTCCCTCTACATGGTCAAGCCCAGTCCCTTCTGCGTTCTGGACGAACTGGATGCCGCGCTGGACGACAGCAACATCGGCCGTTTCGTCAAAATGGTGCAGGGATTCCTCGATAACTCACAGTTCGTGGTCATCACACATAACCGCCAGACCATCGAAGCCGCTCAGGTGCTCTACGGCGTAACCATGGAGAGACAAGGCGTTTCCAAGATCATATCCGTCAAACTGTCCGATCACGCCGAAGGCGAAGCACCATCAGAACAGCCCGTAACCAGCGAAACATGATGTGCCGGTCCGATTGACGAAGCCTCCGCGCGAGCATAGTTTATACAGAGAAACATGGCAAATCAAATCAGATGAGCGGACGCGTCCAACACATAGTTCGTTTCAGCACGATCTTAGCAGTCTTGCTGGCTCTCTCCGTTGCCGCAAGTGACGTACGGTGGGCAACTGGCAATTGGTTCTTTGGTTCTTGGGGGGTGAAGAATCCCAATAACGCCCATTTCGCGCCCAATAACACCTACGCACTATTCACTAAACAGGGAGCCAGTTCTCTTGCGTTTGAGACATGGGTCAATTACTTCGGCTTCTCTAATTATGACACTGATACGCTGGCCTCGTTCCTTGGAGTCAGCGTCTGCGATCTCGCTCGCGCTGATTTCATAGCATTTGATCACAATGCCAACGGTTCAACTGCTTTCCATCCAAGCCAATGGGTGTTCAGTGACGGAAGCCCAACTGGAGATGTTGGCACGGTAATCTGGCCCAGCACAAATCCCCGCGTGATCACAGATGGTTCAGTCAGTTCGAGCAACTATGCTACCTATTTTGGCATTTCGGACGCAGGGGGCAGATATGCATTTCTCCTCTTCGACATCAATGACACCGTCAACGTTGCCTCAAATGGCATGAACGTTCAAGTGGCCGCAAAGAGCAATACCGTCAATAGCCTGTACTTGGACTGCCTGGGAGTGATGTTCACAACACTCACGAATACTGTGGACCCGGACATACTCAGCGTGTCCAAGTCCAATCTCACGATTAATCTATCCATAACGGGTCTCGCCCCCTGCGATGAAGCGATCATCGAAGGAAGCGGCGTTCTAACGGCCACAGGCGAATGGACCGAAGTTGAAACCTACATTCCCGGAGCGACCAATTCGCTGTGGTCGGGAAACATCACAAACTTCAGTAATGTGGGAATCTTCCGAGTCAAGGGACTCTGGAATCCGTAAACATCTCCGCGCCGACGATGTGCCGCAGTTGCGCGGTGATCGAGCCTGCCCCACCCGTCATCTCGCATTCCACGACACGCGAATTTGTTTCACTTAGCGTCACGATCGTGACGCTAAGTGAAACACGGGGTGGTGAGTCAAGAAGGGTTGGGTAAGCTTGGTATGGATAGCGGCGGGTACTGGGAGAAGCTTGCAGCGGTGATCTGTCAGACGGGGCTGATAACCTGCTCCAGGAGTCTCACCGTTGTCTTCAGTGCTCCCCTCTTCTCTTTGACAAGGCTCCCGGCACGATGGCCAAGCGCCTCGCGGGCCGAGGCATCTGAGAGGAGCTCTTCGAGCGCGAGCAGCAGGCTGTCCGCATCCGCCACCTGCCGGATGGCGCCAGCTTCCAGGAACTCGCTGATCACTACCGGGAAATTCTCCATGTTGGGCCCAACGACGACCGCTTTCCCGTAAAGGGCGGGTTCGACTATATTCTGCCCGCCGTGCTGCGTAAGGCTCTTGCCCACGAAGATGAGATCGGCGCTCGCGTAGAAGTCCTTGAGCTCTCCTGTTGTATCAACAACAAACACATCGGGCGCCTCGCTCCGGACGGCGCCCTCCCGCACCTCTGAACGCCTCAATACGGAAGCCGCCCGGCTCTGAATCTCCGGGAGAATCTCCGGCACGCGCTCGACGTGCCTGGGAACCAGCACCAGCATAAGATCCCGGTGTTTCTCTCGAAGCGCCTTGTAGTGATCAAGAAGGATAGCCTCCTCACCCGCCCAGGTCGATCCGCCGAGGAGAATAGTCCTGTCGCCCGAAATCCCTGCGGCCAACAACACCTGCCGCGCCTTTTCCTCACCAGCTTCGTCGAACTCGGCCACTTCATATTTTGCGCTGCCGACGACGTGCAACTGCGCTTCAGGAGCCCCCATTGCAACCAGCCGGTCACCGTCAACACGGGCCTGCGCACAGACCGGATTGATCAGCGGGAGTATCCTGCTCGTGAACGCTCTCAATTTCATGTAGCCGCGAAACGACTTGTCGGATATTCGACCGTTAACCAGGGCGACTGGAATACCCCTGCGATGAGCCGCGCGAATAAGGTTGGGCCAGAACTCGCACTCCACGAGAATGAGAGCCTTCGGACGGATGGAGTCGAGCGCACGACGTCCGACTCGAGGAAAGTCTACGGGGAAGTAGAGCAGGACATCGGGGCCGGCGATCTTCTTCTCGGCAATCGCGTGGGCTGTCGAGGTCGTCACGGTCAGCACAAACGCCGCGTCCGGCAGTCTCCCGCGAATCTCATCCATCAACTTGAACGCCACAAAGACTTCGCCGACACTCACCGCATGGATCCAGATTCTCTGCCGCGCATTCAGTTGACGCAGTATGTCCGGCGAGTACCGGCCGAACCGTTGAGCAAAATCCTTGCGATAGCCTCCCCGCTTCTTCATCCGCAGAAGGTACTTCGGAAGAATCAACAGAAAGCCGACTGTGAAAAGGATGTTGTATGTGAGCCAGAGCATTGGAAGTTCAAAGTTCAAAGTTCAAAGTTCAAAGTTTAAAGTTCGGAACAGCATTTTGTCGGCATTCGCTATGCGCGCGGATGCGCTGCTTCATAGACTTCCTTCAATCGTTCGATAGAGACGTGAGTATATATTTGTGTCGTTGAAAGGCTAGCGTGACCTAACAATTCCTGCACACTTCTCAGATCCGCGCCCGCATCCAGCATATGCGTGGCGAAACTGTGCCGCAGCGTGTGCGGCGACCATTCCGTGTTAAGACCGGAAAAGGAAAGGTATTTTTTGGTGAGACGTTCGACCGAGCGTGTTGTCAGTCGTCCTCCCTTGTGGTTCAGAAACACACCTTCGGCACGCCCCCCCCTGCCATTCGCCACACGATAGGCGTCACGTTCTTCAATGGCCTTCTGAAGGGCTCGTGATGCCGGTCCGCCCAGCGGGCAGAGGCGCTCCTTCTTGCCTTTTCCCCGCACCTTGACCACTCCCGACAAGAGGTCGATGTCACTGTCGCGCAGGCCGGTCAGCTCGCTCACCCTCATCCCGGTGCTGTAGAGCACCTCCAGCAGTGCGACATCGCGGGACAGCGCATGCGTCTGCCAGGCTCGTTTTGCAGCATCCTTCTCCTTCTTCATCTCTCCAGCCATCATTCGAGGCGCTTCCAGCAGGCGGGTAACTTCAGCAATGGACAGAATGGTGGGCAGTCGCTTGGCCTTCTTCGGCAGAAGAAGCCCTCTGAAGGGATTGATTCGAACATATTCTTCCCGGACAAGAAACTTGTAGAAGGTGCGGAGACTGGACAGCTTCCGGCCGGTTGTCGCGGGAGAACTCCCCAGCTTCTGGAAGTAGACCAGAAACTTCCGCCCTGCGAATCGGTCTGCCTCCGCCCAGCGAAACGGCGGCTTCGCGTCGTCTCCCCATATGTGAAGCGCAAACTGGCGAATATCCAGAAGGTAGCTTGAGATCGTGTGTCGGGACGCGTTCTTCTCGCCTTCGAGATACTGCAGGAAGTGAGAGACGCAGGGATCTTCCACGAGCCAATCGACTTGCGCTGACATCAGCTTCCTTCGCCGTCCGCTGTTTTCTTCTTCTTAGGTTCCGGCAATCCGTACTGCTCGCGCAGTTGTTCGTAGTCCGGAATCTGGGTCGCATAGCGCCCCGCCAGCTTCTTGAGTGAAGCGACCTGCTTCGGGCTCAGCGATTTCTTTGTCCCGAACTGGCGGGACAGCGACTGGAAGAAAGATCGGTCGTCCCAGGTGCGTTTGCCTTTCTGAACCGGTTCTTTCCATTCTTTGACCTTTCCCAGCAGGGAGAGGACCGGCTCGACCGACTCATCCAGCGTGTCCTCTTCGAGCATCAGATCGAGATCCGCGGCCATATCGTCAAGATTCGGTATCTGGTCGCGGTACTTCATAACCAGGCGATCGAGATAGCGGATCTGATTCACAGTCAGGCGTTTGCCGCCCTCGACCTGTTCCCGAAGTGAAGAACAGAACACTTTGTCATCATAGATCTTCTTACCAACGGTCCGCGGCTCGTCAAACGTCACGTCTTTGAGCAGATCCATTTTCTGAAGCGTCTGCTCCCGGGGTGGTTCCGCGGCCTTGGTGGCCTCTGCCCATTCTGCTTCCAATCCCATTGCCTTTACAGCAGCTTCAGCATCGCCAACCTGATCCGCAT
Organism: Verrucomicrobiota bacterium; assembly: GCA_018814445.1. Taxonomy (GTDB): domain Bacteria; phylum Verrucomicrobiota; class Kiritimatiellia; order JAHIZV01; family JAHIZV01; genus JAHIZV01. The sequence continues at coordinate 12,028 of JAHIZV010000237.1, forward strand.
ACTTCGCACACAACTTAACCAGTGCCTGCACCTGTCGGAGTGACGTGGGCTTGTCGTCGGCAATCTGCTTCGCTATGGACCCGACGAACTTTTCATCGCTGTAGGTGCGCTTGCCCCTCTTCACGGGTTCGGCCCATTCGCTGACGCCGCCAAGGAGGTCGAGAAGACCCGTTATGATAGTCTTATCGGCCGCCGGGCCCTTGGCTTTGTCTATCCAGCCCGTGAATTTTCCGTAGAACCCCTCGAGCATCTGGCGCCACTCGATCTTGCCCCCCTCGATGTCATCGAGTTCCGACTCCATTTCCGCGGTGAAACCTACGTTGAAGAGTTCGTCGAGGTTTTCGATGAGAAATTTGAATACTTCACGGCCAAGCGGCGTAGGCCTCAACGACCTTTTTTCGCGTTCCACGTACTCGCGTTTATCAAGTGTCGAGATAGTCTGCGCGTAGGTACTGGGACGTCCCACCCCGTTCTCTTCCAGCGCACGGATCAGCGATGCTTCGGAATAGCGCGCGGGAGGTTTCGTCTCTTTCCTATCCATGAGCCACTCAAGGCACTCCAGGGACTCGCCTTCCTGTAGAGGAGGCAACTGTTCGACGTCGTCCTCTTCGTCGCCGTTGCCGTTGTCTTTCGGACTCTTTGTTTTCTCGACGCCGGAAGCCTTCATGTATCCGGGGAAGAGGATTTCGGAAGCGGTGGCGCGGAAAAGGTAGCTTGTTTCAGCGGAGCCTTCGGGAGCGACGGCATCGATATCCACGCTCTTCTGAGCGATCCTGGCGGGAACCATCTGACTCGCGACGAATCTCTGCCAGATCAATCTGTAGAGTTTGAGCTGGTCGGGATCGAGGACGGATGTGAGTTTCTCCGGCGTCCTGGTGACATCCGTCGGACGGATACACTCGTGCGCCTCCTGCGCACTCTGTCTGCTCTTGTAGAAGTTCGGCTTCTCCGGAATATACTCGGCTCCGTAGGTCTCGCCGACCAGGTTGCGGCAATTGGACTGTGCCTCCTTTGAAACCGCAACCGAGTCCGTACGCATATACGTGATAACGCCGACCGGCCCCTCGCCGAAGTCCACACCTTCATAGAGCCCCTGCGCGATGCGCATCGTGCGGGAGGGCGTGTATCCGAGAAAGCTTGACGCGGCCTGCTGGAGGGAACTCGTAATGAACGGGGGCCGGGGACGCTTGGAAATCTCTTTCTCACGAATCTCCGCGACTTTGAGTGGTCTCTGATCGAGGTCCGCGCGCGCTCTTTCCGCCTGTTCTCCTGAGTTGATGTCAGGGTTCTCACCGTTGACCTTGACCAGTTTGATCGCGAAAGGATCCTTCGGATCTTCGTACTTCCGCACGTTTGCCCCAAATACCCAGTACTCCTGAGGCACAAAAGCGTCGATCAAGTCCTCCCGCTCGCAAACCAGCCTCAGTGCAACGGACTGGACGCGGCCTGCGCTGGACGCACCCTTGATCCTGCGCCAGAGAAGCGGGCTGACCTTGTAGCCCACGATCCGGTCAAGAATGCGCCGGGCCTGCTGTGCATCCACCTTGTTCTGATCGATACGCGTCGGATCGCCGAACGCTTCCCGAATCGCCGAAGCCGTGATCTCGTTGTAGGTAACTCTGTAGAAATGATCAGGGGCCACCTTATCCTTTAACGCTTCGACAAGGTGCCATGCGATCGCCTCCCCTTCGCGATCGGGATCGGGAGCGAGGTAGATGTTATCCACCTTCTCAGCCGCCTTCTGAAGCTCGGCGACCGTCTTCTGGCGCCCCTTGATCGTAACGTATTTCGGGACGAAACCGGCCTCCACGTCCACTCCGAGCTGTTTCTCGGGAAGATCTCTGACATGCCCCATCGAGGCCTTCACGACATAGTCGCTGCCGAGGATCTTGTTGATGGTTTTGGCTTTGGCGGGCGACTCAACTATGACGAGGTTCTTGGCCATATGGGTGTCTCAAAATCCGACGGTTGTGTTCAAAAGTCCTGAAATGAAATCCGAGAAAGGCGATCCGTCAAGCCTTCAATCTTGATAACCTTCACCGACGCACTGCTGACTCAGCTCCGGATCTACCGTCAATTCGACCAGATTGCCGGGAGCCATCCGGAGTACCTTCTTCATCTCCAACCCCAGCAATATTACGTTTAATCGCGCGCTCTTCACCCCCAGATGACGGACCATCTGATCGACGGAAACGGGCCCTTCGAGCAACGCCGAGACGACTGATTTTTCTTCTTCCGACAACTGCAGTCGCGGGCGCCCGGAGGCTTCCGGGTCCGTGCGATCCGTAATCAGGAACTCAAACTCCTCGATGATATCTTCGACGTCTTCGACGAGGCGCGCGCCGTTCTTGATCAGGCGATTCGTTCCGCGTGACGTCGGCGAGTCCACTCTTCCCGGCACGGCGAAAACACTCCGCCCCTGCTCAAGCGCGATGTCCGCCGTGAGCAATGCGCCGCTTTTAGGCGGCGCCTCGACGACACAAGTCCCCAGACAAAGTCCGCTGACGATTCTGTTTCTGTATGGGAACGTCGTACGATCAGGCTCGCGACCGAGCGGAAACTCCGAGATCACCGCTCCCTGCCCGGATATCTCCTCGGCAAGCCCTTCGTTCTCAGGCGGGTACAGTTTATCCAGGGCGCTTCCGATGACCGCGAGCGTTCTCCCCCCGCCTTTCAGTGCACCACGGTGAGCGGCAGTATCGATCCCCCGCGCAAGGCCGCTCACCACCGTGTAACCGACCTTCGCGAGCTGGTAGGCCAGGCGATCGGCCGTCTGTTTTCCATACGTCGTCGACCTCCTCGATCCGACCATTGCAATGGCATGCCTGTCACGTTTGACGAGTTCGCCCCGCACGTAGAGCGCGAGCGGCGGGTCGTAGATTTCCTTGAGGCGGTCCGGATACTCCTCATCCACGGGCGTCACCAGGCGGGCTCCCAGCCTTCCGGCCCGTTTTTCCTCTTCCGCCGGATCTTTCGTCTCACGCTGTCCGACAATGTTTCCGGCCACGTCCCTGCCTATCCCCTTAACCTTGATAAGATCGTCCTGAGATGCCTGCAAGGCCTCAGAAAGCGAACCGAAGAACTCCTTCAGGCCGCGGACACGCGTGGGCCCGAGGTTGTCGATCATGTTGGCGAGAATGTGGGCGGAGCGTTCGTTCATGTCAGCCTCCGGCTGATGCGAATGGGAGAAAGGGAGATTGGGGGAAAGGGGGAGAAGACACAGCTATGACCTATCCACAACATAATCTTCAGCAGCCTCCTTGAGCAGATTCGCGACGCCACACCACTTGCGGGGTGACGTCATCATATTTACGAGGCCGCCACAGATATGCTCATACTCGCTATCAAGCAAGACATATGTTTCCCGGTCGATGTATCCGCACTTTGCGGCATACTCTAACCAGACCTGTTTTTCCGCCGCCTCACCGTCAGCGTCACTGAGTTTACTGATGAAGTGTGCTTCATATCTTCTTTTGCGCCAGGCTTCGGCAATGTTTGAGCATACCGATCTGGAGGAACGACGGATCTGGTCTGTGAGCGAATAGCGCTCCTCCTTCGGCCACCTCTTAGACAGCTCGAATAGCTGCATCGACTGGTCCATTGCAGATCTGTAGACGCGTAAATCCCGAAAATGCTTGATGGGTATCACGCATGACTCCTCTATCCCCCCTGGTTATTCTTACTCCTGCTCTCCCTTTCCCCCACTCGCCCTTTCTCCCATTCTCCGCCCTCCCAGACAAGGAGCAACAGTCAAGAGTCACGAATCCGGTGAGAGACCCGGGAGAATCAATCAGCCGACGATTTCCGCCGCTTCTTTCCGAAGAGCTCCATCTGTGCGTCGCGCAGGAGACCGTAGTTCTTGAAGATACGGATGATCTGAAGAAGGTCGGATTTTTCGTAGTTCTTTTTTGTATCGATGGAGGCGGCGAGTTCGAGAAGCATGGTGCGGAAAGGTATGACTCCGTCGATGCCCATTGACTTGAACAGCTCCAGCGCGTCCTTCTTCAATGAAGCCGATGACGGAAGATCGGGGACGCACAGGATGCGCGCGACCCTGCCTTCGCCGAGATGAGCCGACATCTTCTCAACCACTTTGTCTTCCGCAAACTTGAATATCTCGGGAGACTGTTTGAGCACGGCCGGACTGAACCGGTCCGTATGCCATCCGCGCACGCCGATGACCGCCCTCGCGATGTGCTGCAACTGACTCGACCCCCAGATCACCGCCTTGGAAATCCTCTGCTCTTTCACTTCCGGATTGAGGATGACAAGATCGACTTCCTCATCGAGGCGTTTCGCCCGGGCCGCGACCTGGTATTTTACAGGTTGCTGAACAAGGAAACCCAGGCTCTCGAAGTATTCGCGCGCAATCCACTCACTGACAGCAGACATTCCACACCTCCTTGAGGACCCCGTCCGAAATCTCGCAACCCGTGTCGACCTTGCCGATCGCACCGGCCAACACGAATCGAAGAGCTTTCCCCACTGTTTTCTTGTCGAGCGTCATGGCCGAACGGAGTTCCTCCCATGAATAATCTGAAACCGAAACCGGAAGATCACAGCTCTGCAGAAGACGTCTGATCCGCGCGGCATCCCCGGCGTCCAACCCGTGATGACGAACGGACAACTCAGCGGCGAATACCATGCCCACTGCAATGGCCTCTCCGTGTAGAAACTTCCCGTAGCCGGAAACCTGCTCGAGGGCATGCCCAAGGGTGTGACCGAAGTTCAGTATCGCGCGCAGGCCGCCTTCCCGTTCGTCCTGCCGGACGACTTCCGCCTTGATCTCACAACAACGGGCGATCACCTGGTCAAGAAGGCCGCCGCGCTCTTCGATGAGTTTCCCCATGTTGGCTTCAAGAAGAGCGAACAGTTCAGCATCCCATATAATGCCGTATTTCACCACTTCGGCCATGCCCGCCACAAACTCACGGCGGGGCAATGTCGCGAGCGTGTCGCTGTCCACCAGCACCAGGGCGGGCTGATGAAACGCGCCGATCAGATTCTTGCCTTGCGGCAGATTGATGCCGGTTTTGCCGCCGACCGCGCTGTCGACCATCGCCAGCAGACTCGTAGGAACCTGCACGAGCGTGATCCCCCGCAGGTAGCTCGCAGCCGCATATCCTGCAATATCCCCCACGACTCCGCCTCCGAGAGCGACTATGAATGATTTCCGGTCTAGCGGAACCTCCAGCGCTTCGTCATATAGCTTGAAGATCTCTGATTCCGACTTTGAGCTTTCACCCGCCGGAATCACGACACGCTTTGCGGTCACGCCGGCCTCCGACAACGACGCCTCGCATGCATCGCCGTAGAGCGGGTCAACATTCGAGTCGGATACGATCAGACAGACCGATCCGGCTGACCTGTCGGCGCACTTCACGCCCAGATCCTTCAGCAGGCCCGGCCCGATGCAGATCGGGTACGATCTTTCTCCCAGATCAACTGTTACTTCTCTCGACATTATAGAACCTGTAATGTTCGGCGAGTTTACCTGCTAACACATATCAAATCCCACAAAAAAAGGGCAAGGTGTCTCCCTCAACTTCGGCGTTGGACAGAATCGATTGGAGAAGGAATGTGTTCATGAAAACATCCGCGAGAGGATTTCCCACCTCTTTTATCGTTATATTATTGACGATAAGGTCGCCCCTGATATGTTCGTTGGCTCAATCTCCAGAGCAACAAAAGGAAGGTTAATCAGGAGGGTACATGCAAATCTTCGTTCCTAAAGAGCTGAAGACCGGGGAAACCCGCGTACCCGTCATTCCGCCGACGATCGAGAAACTCGTCAAGGCGGGTGCGGATATAGCGGTTGAATCCGGCATCGGCGAGGCCATCGGACTGACCGATGATGCCTACACGGCCGTGGGCGCCAAGGTCACATCCGACCGCGACGGATCACTGTCGTCTGCAGACATAGTCATCAGGCTCAACAAGCCGTCACCCGAAGAGGTCAAACAGTTGAAGCCCGGATGCATTCATATCAGCTATGTTGATCCGTTTAACTCCCCGGAGCTGGTGAAAGCCTTTGCCCAGGCAGGAATCAATGCGATCAGCATGGAGATGATTCCGCGCACGACTCTGGCCCAGAAAATGGACGCCCTCAGTTCACAGGCGAATCTCGCGGGCTACGTTGCGGTTGTCATTGCGGCCGAACGCCTTACCAAGGTGCTTCCCATGATGGTAACTCCGTCCGGTACGATCAATCCCGCCCGCGTGTTCATTATCGGCGCCGGTGTTGCGGGCCTCCAGGCCATCGCGACCGCCAAGCGCCTCGGCGCGCGCGTGGATGCGTTCGACACGCGTCCCGTGGTCGAAGAGCAGGTGAAGTCCCTCGGTGCGCGCTTCGTCAAGGTCGATCTCGGCGAAACGGGCCAGACCAAGGACGGCTACGCAAAAGCGCTGACGGAAGAGCAGCTCCAGAAACAGCGTGATGCCATGGCGAAATACTGTTCACAGGCGGACATCGTAATCACGACGGCCCAGGTCTTCGGCAGGAAAGCTCCTGTGATCGTTACGGAAGACATGGTTGCCGGCATGCAGCCTGGAAGCATCATCGTCGATATGGCGGTCGAGACCGGCGGCAATGTGGTCGGCTCAAAGCTCGGCGAAGAAGTCGATGTGAACGGCGTGAAAGTCATCGGTTTGGCGAACCTGCCGGGCCAGGTTCCGGTCGCGTCCAGCCAGATGTACTCAAACAACGTCGGTGCTCTTCTCGAGCACTTCTGGGATAAGGAAGCAAAAGTCCTGAAACTGGATCTCGAAGACGAGATCATGGACGGGGCTCTCATTGTCCAGAATAACGAAGTTCGCAACGAAATGATCAAGACTGCTATTGCGCAATAGGGAGCAACAAGATGAGTGGACGATTTAAACAAGCGATGGCGCTCCTGATTGTGAGCGTCTTCGCGGCTGTCTCCCTCCCCGCTTTCGGAGAGGAAGCCGCTGAGGGCGCCGTGCAGGTGCACCATATTTACCTCCACGTCTCGCCGTCCGAATCCGGACAGGACGTGGAAGTGCAGGTGTCGGTTGACAGTGATACCGTCAAGGTTGTCTCGGATTCCGACGCCGTGAAGATTGTAGAGGCGGAAGTGGCCGCGGTCGAGGATGAGGCTGTAGTCGAACAGGCCGCTGAAGCGGAATCTGAAGTGGTGGCGCCGGTCGCCATTGAATCTTCGATCGAAGAGCAGCCCGAGGCGGCTCAGGAGATCGACGAGGAAGAGGGCGTCGCTGTCGCAAGCGCCTGCGCCGTGAAGGACGATGAAGGACAATCCGGAAGCATGGGTCTTCTGTTCTTCGTCTTCGTGCTGGCGATCTTCCTCGGGTTCGAACTGATCGCGAAGGTTCCCTCTCAGCTTCATACACCGCTGATGTCGGGATCGAACGCTATCTCCGGTATCACGATCGTGGGAGCCATCATCGCCACAGGACTTAACATCGGGGACAAATCCCCTCTCGTGGTCCTCCTTGGCGGACTCGCAGTTCTGTTCGCCATGATCAACGTGGTCGGCGGCTACCTGGTAACCGATCGCATGCTCGGCATGTTTAAGCACAAGGAAGGAGGTCAGAAATGAGTATGCAGGGCCTTATTCCTTACGGCTACATCATAGCCTCAGTGCTGTTTATCTACGGGCTGAAAATGCTCAGTTCGGCCAGGACCGCACGTAAAGGCAATCTGATCTCAGCACTCGGCATGGCTATCGCAATGGGCGCAACCATGGCCTATGCGGGAATGTCTTATCACTGGATTATCATCGGGGGTCTTATCGGATCCGCGATAGGCGCATTCGCCGCCAAGCTCGTTAAGATGACGGCTATGCCTGAGATGGTCGGACTGTTCAACGGTTTCGGCGGTCTGGCAAGTCTGCTTGTCGGCTGGGCGGAATATCACGGCGGGCGGGCTTCTCTTGACCTGTTCACAGTGATAGCGATCTTCTGCACCATCGTCATCGGCGGAGTGACCTTCTCCGGAAGTCTCATCGCTTATGCCAAGCTGGCGGAGAAGCTTGACGGAAAACCCGTCCTTTTCAAGGGTCAGCAGGTGCTGAATGGCGCGATCCTCGTCGGCCTGGTGCTTGGCGCCGTTCTGTTTGCAATCGATCCGGCGGGCATGTACCCGCTCTTCGTTCTGATGATGATCGTTTCGCTCATACTGGGCGTACTGTTGACGATTCCTATCGGCGGAGCAGACATGCCGGTCATGATCGCCCTGCTGAACAGTTACTCCGGACTCGCCGCGTGTGCGGCCGGTTTCGTCATCAGGAACAACGTGCTCATCGTGGCGGGTTCTCTGGTCGGCGCGAGCGGACTGATCCTTACGAACATCATGTGCAAAGCCATGAACCGTTCGCTTGCGAATGTCATGTTCGCCGGCGTCGGCGCGACGACATCCGAGGGAACAGGTTACAAAGGCGAAGCAAATCCGGTGTCGCCTTCCGATGCCTACCTGATCCTCGAAGCCGCTGACTCGGTAGTCTTCGTGCCGGGCTATGGTATGGCTGTCGCGCAGGCACAGCACGTCGTCCGCGAACTGGCTGATCTGCTCGAAGCCAACGGCACGGATGTGAAGTTTGTGATCCATCCTGTCGCGGGACGCATGCCGGGACATATGAACGTGCTTCTCGCTGAGGCAAATGTTCCCTATGAACAGCTCGTCGTACCCGAGGATGTGAATCCAATGATGTCCACCGTTGACGTCAGCGTCGTGATCGGCGCTAACGACGTGGTGAACCCCGCGGCTCGCACGGATAAGGGAAGCCCCCTCTATGGCATGCCGATTATCGACGTCGACCACGCGAAGACCTGTATCGTTCTCAAGCGGAGCCTGAATCCGGGATTTGCCGGCGTCGGCAACCCGCTGTTCTTCAACGAGAACACGCGGATGCTCTTCGGCGATGCCAAGAAAAGCATCTCGGCGGTCGTGGCTGAATTCAAGGAATAGACAAGCGGCATTCACCGCTCTGCAAAGCGCCCCCGCTTGCCGGGGGCGTTTTGCGTATGGACCCCATGGGTCCTATAAGAACTATACTGCGGCAATTCCCGTGCTATATTATGCGGCTCTATGAAAACCAGTCTGATACTGCTTCTAATCCTGACTCCCATGGCAATGTGCCTCGCGGCGGATTTTTCTGATGCGGCTTACGCAAGAACGCTTGCAGCACATGTTTCAGATGCGGGGCGAGTGAATTATGCCTCGCTTAAGGCAAACCGGGCAGACCTCGACAGGTACGTTCTTCAGCTCGCGGAACTCCCGAACGCCGAGTACCTGGGGTGGCCGGAGAAAAGGAAGATCGCCTTCTGGCTCAACGCTTATAACGCTCTGACGCTCCGGGTCATCATCGACAGCTACCCGCTTAGGAGCATCATGGATCTCGGCGTGGACGAAGTGAGCGTCTGGGACCGGGTCCGGTTCGAAGTCGCAGGGGAGAATCTGACGCTGAATGACATCGAACATCGCCGACTGCGGGCGGAATTCGATGAACCTCGCATCCATATGGCTCTTGTCTGTGCGTCAAAGGGATGCCCTCTTCTCCGCAACAGGCCTTATACGGCGGACGACCTCGACCTGCAGCTTGATGATCAGGCATTCAAGTTTCTGCGGGATCCGGAAAACCTGCACATTGAGAGAGAACAAAGCGTCGTATATCTTTCATCCATCTTCGATTGGTTCAGTGGGGACTTCACGAAACAGTATGGCGACGTCCGCCTCGGACAACGCCTCTCCGCCGGAGAGAACGCCGTCGTCCACTTCATCCTTCTCTACCTGGAACCGCCGCAACAGGAGTTCCTCGCAATCGCGCCCTATGCTATCCGTTATCTTGACTACGACTGGTCGCTTAACGATCAATGAGCGTCATCCGTCAGTTTTCGGGACATGGAATCACGATCACGGTGCATGATGTCTGCGATTCACTCGTCAAGGCCATGGCGGATGAAATCCGCTCGTGCCTGACGCGGCGCTCACCGGATGAGCGGGACTACGCACTCATGCTGGCCGGGGGAAGCACGCCGCTGTCGGCGTACGCGAATGTCGAAAGGAATCCGGTCATCGCGGCACCGTCCGCGCACTGTTTTCTGAGTGACGACCGCCACGTTCCGCCGGATTCGCCCGACAGCAACTTCGGCAACGTTCGTCCCATGATCGCGGCGTGCGGGTTGGGCAATGACCGTATCCTGAGAATACCGACTGAGCTGAAGATCGAGGAATCGCTCAGTTTCTTTGAGGCGGAACTTCAGGCTTTTATAGAACGAGGGGGAAGTATCCCTCTCGGTTTTCTCGGCCTTGGAAGTGACGGCCACACGGCATCGCTTTTCTCGGAATCAGATCTCGAACGCTCCCGCGGAAGGCTTGCAATCAGCGTTCGGAGGCGGGACGGGCTTGACGGAATATCGGTTACGCCGGCCGTCCTCGCCCGCGTGCAGAGAATTGTCTTTGTCGTCAGCGGATCCGCCAAGGCCGGCATCGTGGGCCGCTTTATCGAAGACCCGTCCGCCACCATCGCGGGACGCGCGGTCGCAGGTTCGTCCGCAGTCGAGCTATGGTGCGATGACGCCTCGTGTCCGGACCTGTGAGGTACCAGACAATGCAACCGGGGCTATTGCCTGCGCACTCAGAGTGTGAGATATTCCTGACATGAGCGATTCCGTTGACAGAACAGGTACAAAGACGGCCCTGATCGGCATCGGTGGCGGCGTAGCCGCTTATAAGGCTGTGACTGTGGTAAGCCAGCTTCGCAAAGCCGGCGTTGACGTACACGTTGCCATGAGCAAGGCGGCCCAGCAGTTCGTTACACCGCTGACCTTCGCCGCCGTATCCGGCAATCCGGTACTGAGTTCTATTTTCCCGGAAACCGACACAAGGGATTTGGAAGCGACCTACCCCCATCTTTACCCGTCGACGCGAGCTGACATCTTTGCCGCCGTTCCCGCCACGGCGGATCTCATTGCCCATTTCGCGCAGGGGCTGGGACACAACCTGGTCGCCGTGTGCGCCCTCTCACTTCCGCCCCACTGCAGACGCTTCATCTGCCCGGCGATGAACGTGGAAATGTGGAACCAGGAAGTTGTTCAGGACAACGTGGATACCCTCAGGCGGCGCGGCTGGACGGCCATCGGCCCCGATAGCGGACACCTCGCCTGCGGAATGCAAGGGGCGGGCCGCATGGCTGAACCGGATGAGATCGTGTCTGTCCTCACCGGCGCGCTGGATGACAGAAGCCGGTTGCAGGGACGGTCGGTCCTGATTCTCTCGGGCCCCACGCATGAACACATAGACCCGGTGCGCTTTATCGGCAACCCAAGCAGCGGGAAGATGGGCAGAATGCTCGCTGAAGCTGCTGTTGGAATGGGGGCAACGGTTCAGTTTATTACAGGTCCGGTCGCCGAGGCAAACCTTCCGGCAGGACCGGGCATCACGCTCCATCCGGTGACTAGCGCCCAGGACATGCTGGACACGTCCGGAGGTCTTTTTGCGGGCGCGGATATTGTCATTTTCGCCGCGGCGGTCGCGGACTACGCTCCTGAGAGCACGGCGGATAAGAAACTGCCCAAACACTCTGAGGGCCTGTCATTGAAGCTGAAATCCACGCCCGATATAGCCGCCACCCTCAACGAGACAAAACGCGCGAACCAAGTCGTTATCGGCTTTGCCCTTCAGAGCCACGATGGCCCGCGAAAGGCGCGGGAGAAACTGCGAAAGAAGAAGTTCGACGGGATTGTCCTGAACTACGTCAATGCCATGGGCGCGGACACCAGCGGGTTCGAGTACCTGGGTGCGGAGGAAAAGGATTTTGAGGACTGGGGGCGCATAGGTAAGTCCGAGTGCGCCCGAAACATCATCCGTAAGGCCGCAGACCGGCTTGAAAGAGTGTAGCCCGTCTTCTTTGTCATCCCTCGAGCACCACCGGACTCTCCGCACTACAGCTCGGGCTGGCGTATCCTCAGGCGGTACTGAATCATCTTGCTGTCCGAGGCCGCGACCCGCGGCATGAAACGGAGAGTCTGCCCTTCCTGCTCATGAACGCCGGTCGCACGAATCAGATCCCACCCCAGGGTCGAGGACGGTCTTTCGTCGATCTCTGCCGACGCCTCAAACGGAGTGCGGTTCTCAATCAGTATCTCGTGGACTTCCTCATATGCCCCGTCCACCAGCGCGGAGCGTCCCAGACGAGTTCTTCTCGCTGTCACATCCGGATCATCACCCAGGTCAATCCGTATCTCGGAGTTGACCGTCGTCCGCGGCAGTCTCGCCGTCTGCCTGACATGTCTCCGCTTGCTTCCCAGAAAAATATCCACCGGACCGGGCGGGAGAATCAAACCAAGTCCATGCGCTTCCGCGTTGTTGAAAGCCACAATCTTCTGCAAAGGTTCGTTCGCTCCTAACTCGAGCCTGCCGGCCATGGAGGGTCCAAGGTAGTAAATCCGCTTCGCCGGAACTCGTTGAGTTCTGACATAGGTCACTTCCGTCTCGGCTTGCCGGGGAATGTCCACGGCCTGAGGAATTGGATATGAGTATCCGGGATCTGACGGTTCCTGCTGTTTCTTCCACAGCTCGGCCAGCGGACTGTGAGGGTCCGTCACAAGGAAGCCCGGGTCTTTTCTCTGAGATAGACTGTCCGGAGTCCTACCCACAAGGTGAACGACAGCCTCCTTGAAACTGCGGGAACAGTTGTTCCTGATTTTGACCTGCGCATGGATGTCCACCGCGACTTTGGGCTCTTTCTCGAGCTCTCCTCTGACGACCACCTCATAGTGAGGATCCCAGCTCAAACCACGCACCATATAGACCAGTTCCAGCTCCCGTTTCCCCGCTGACTCCGCATCAATCAGACACCGAACTGCGTCGCGTAGTCCAAGTGACCTCTCATCCGAGGAACGCCTGAACCCCTTTGGCTCCCACACGACGCTATCGTCCACGCGCCTGTACACGAGGCTTCCCGCACCGGCAGGCTCCTCCTCCAGCTGACCTATACGACCCCACTCCAGCAATCTGACGGGGATCCGTCTGGAGCGGATAACCAGGGTGGGCAGTTCAGCTTCCTGTGGAATGTCTTCAAAGGTGATAACCTGCTCGCCCTTAATCATGTGAACCATGCGGACTTCGCGCACAACAGCCCAGCCCTGCCCTATGGTAAGACGAACATCGCGCGTTTCGCCGTATGACTGCGCCGTGGAAACAAGGAGCGCAGCACAGACGATGAGGACGCCCGGGAAAATCACTCGATGTCTCTTTCCCGGCCTCATAACGTTATTCCCTCACTACCAACTGTACTTCACCGTGTAGTGAAGCGAGCGGCGGCCGCCTGGTTTCAGAACGGGGCGAAACTCGATGGTATTCGGACCCGTCAGCTCGTACTGGCCGTCCGCCTTCACAATCTCGAACGTATCCCAGCGATACATGTGCTCGATCACGCGAATCTCCGCCTCTTCCTCGGAGTCATTTGAGAGCCTGATTTCAAACGACTCCTCATACTCATGAAGCGGCGTGACCTCGCTGTAACCCGTGCGCTCTCTTTCGCCAGAAATTCCGCGCGCGGCCCCCAACAGCACGTAGCCTTTCTCTTCGTTCTTCGTCGACTGAAGCCGGTCTTCACCCACCAGATCAACAGATCCGTCATCCCTCTTTCTGTAGAGCCTGAAATCGCCCGCCGGAAGATCGACGCCCAGTCCGTATCGCTCCGTGTTGTTGAACTCCAGGTGCGCTTCGACGACCGTGTGGTACTCGGTTCCGTAGTTCCAATCGTTTCTTCTCTGTTGTTGAAACGTGTCGAACTTCACGCCGTCATAGGTGAAAAACTTCTTTACCGGGACACTCTCGGCGTAGCAGTGCTGTACATGCTTCAGCGTGCCGTGTTCCAGTGTAACGGGCCTGGCAAGAGAGTAGTCCGCCATGACTGTTTCGCCCAGAACGGCCGACTCGACCGTTGGCTTGTCGGATCCATACGCATAACGCTGAATCATGCGTTGATCGGGCGCTTTCTTGGTGATCGGTCTCGACTCAAGTCCGGAGAGGAGCGCCCCCCGTTCTGTCGTGACGAGTTTGATGCGGGCATTCTTGAACGTGACTCCCGAGTTATTGGCTATTCCCACTCTGCCCATCAAGTCCGCGTGAGATCCATCCTCGTTCAAAAGCATCTCATAGGCCGCATGCCACTCCAGACCTCCGCTGCTGTAGTTCAGGCGAAGATTCTGCGGCCCGTCACGCTCCGCGTTGACCTGCCAGATAAGACTCGGCTCCAGAAAAGCGAGCGTGCTGGAATTGAGAAAAGACACCTTCTCAATCGCCTGAATATCAGGAAACAAAGATGTCGTCCCGTCCGCCCTCTGTATCGCCAGCGGTGAATCGTCCTGGAAGGGGCCTCTATCCTCGGGGGCAGAAAGGACTTTTCCCTTCCACAGTCCGGCGGACGTCTGCACCTCGATTTCCTCCCCGCGGTAGCGGTCAAACAGAGCCCGCGTGTTGGCAAGGTCGTAGACGAACTGCTGTTCGACGATATCAAGACCCGAACTGCGGGTGACCGGCGAGAAGGAAACAGACGACGGAAGCAGTTCCGCGGGAAGACCCTTGAACAGGATACGGTTCTCGCCCGAACTCAAAGTCACTTGCCGAAGTTCGGTGACCAGGGCAAATCCTGAGTCGTAAATAGCCATCGTGACGCCGCGCGGCGCAGTAGCGTCAACATCTCGCGCTCCTGCGGAGTACAAGAATCCCGAAATCAGAACCAGCAATATCACAGCTAGACGTAGGCCTGTTCTCATGTCTCAAATCCTTTCGCACTGCCACTTGGTATGTCTAAACATATATCAGTCCACAAGACCCCGTGTCACGCATCCCTTTCCCGACCCCCTCCCGGCCGGAAAGTGCGAACACGCGGCCAACTACACGAAAGGTGGAAACACTGCTATACTGTGATAAAGTACTGCACATGTGTGTAACTGTGGTCGCGGTCTATTCAGAAAGCCCTTTATGGTGAAGCGCTTCGGATGGTTCATACCTGTTTCGGCGCTACTTTTGGCCTTCGCCCTCCTTTCTGTGCGAAACGCAAGGAAGCACAAGTCCTTGTCTCCGATTGCTGACGAACCCGGAGATATCTCTGTTGCGACCGGCGTCGCGGCTGATGCAGGGCATTCCTCGACAAACCGGCAAACGGAAACCAGACAGGTTCCTCCATCTGTCTCCCGCGAACCGGCGTCCGGCACACTGTCCGAAATGATCGACCGCACCCCTGACAACGATATTGACGATTCTGATTCGAGACACATCTCGGCTCTGGCCCGGAAACAGCGCGCTCGACAGGAAGAGGCCGTAGCTGGAGCCCGCAAGAACGACTGGCTGATCAGGGAAAGCACGGACAAGGCCAATCTCGAACTCATGGATGTCCGGGATGGTCGCCCCCTCTACAACCAGACACACAACGTAAACGCCGCGATCTCAACCGCGGCGAATCTTGTGCGCGAAACACCCCCCTACAGTCTGTCGGCAACCGGCTTGACGGTGGGCGTGTGGGACGGAGGGCATGTTCGGGCGACTCACCAGGAATTCGGCGGCCGGGTATCCACAAACGGAACAGGAACCGTTGAGAATCATGCGACGCATGTCGCAGGAACCATCTCCGCTTCGGGAAAAGTCGCTGCGGCACTCGGCATGGCGCCGCGGGTTAAAATCGAATCCTACGACTGGAATCTGGACGAGTCGGAAATGGCCTCCCGCGCGATGACGGCAACAGGTGAAACCAACAAGCTCCAGATATCAAATCACTCCTACGGCTTCGTCACCGGTTGGTCGACCGGCAGCTACTCCGGCAACAGCGGCCCCCACTGGTTCGGCGTATGGGGCGATCGAGAGGATGATGGCTTCGGCAGGTACAGCGTCGACGCGTGGGCGTGGGACAGCATCCTGTACGACTCCCCGTATTTCCTTCCGTTCAAATCCGCAGGTAACGACCGAAACGACAGCGCGCCGTCCAGCGGCACGACGTTCTACTACATCGATGGCACCTGGAAGTCCACCAGCTACAACCCGGGCATCCACCCCTACAGCGACGGATATGATGCCGGCGGATACGACACGATCTCCGCGCGGGGAACCTGCAAGAATCTGATCACAGTCGGCGCCGTCAACGATGCCGTTTCAGGAGGAGTGAGAGATCTATCCGCGGGTACGATGTCGTCCTTCAGTTGTTGGGGCCCAACCGACGACGGCCGCGTCAAACCCGACATCGTCGCCAACGGAGTCGGGCTCTATTCGACCATCGGATCTTCCGATACCGCCTACCAGGGGGGATGGAACGGAACCAGCATGTCGACGCCAAACGCCGCGGGTTCAGCCGCGCTGCTGGTGGAGTACTACGGGAACCTCTTCACAAATCAGCACATGAGAGCCAGTACCCTCAAAGGACTGATCCTTCACACGGCTGACGACATCGGCAACGCGGGGCCGGACTACGCGAATGGCTGGGGTCTGATGAACACGAAGGCCGCGGCGGACATCATTGCCGCCCATGCGAGCCGGACCAATGCGCACCGTATTCTCGAGGATTATGTTGCGACGAATGTCCTGACAAACACGTATTCCATAATCGCGGACGGCTCAGAGGACATCAAGGTCACACTGTGCTGGACGGACCCGCCAGGCCCACCACAAAGTGGACTGGACAATAGAACAAGCGTTCTGGTTAACAACCTCGATCTTCGCGTGATAGAACCGGATGGAACTACAAACTTCCCCTACCTCCTGAATGTCACCAACCCGATAGCTCTTGCTGTCAACGCCGATAACGACATAGACAACGTGGAACAGGTCGTCGTCGCCGGCCCAACGAACGCAGGGAACTACAGCTTCTTCGTCACGCTCGACGGAGACCTCACAGGCAATATCCAGTACTACAGCATTATCATCAGTGGATCCGCTCTTCCTCCGGAGATTGACCATACGCCGCTCGGAAACACGACTAACACTTCAACCGACTACCTCGTAAGCGCCGTGATCACCGCCGAGACCGCCGTTGATACCAACCAGGTCCTGTTGCGCTGGAATACAAACGGTTCGACGGCGGCCTTCACGACCAACCTGATGTCCTTCTCCACAAACGACACGTATGAAAGTGGAATATCGCCGCAACCTGTAGGAACAATCATTTCATACTACATCTCGGCAGCGGCAACGAATGGACTGACAACCGAGGATCCCCCGGGAGCGCCACTGTCGCTGTATTCATTCGAGATCCGCCCGCCCGTTGATCTGACCATCACCGGCACTCCCCACCAGGTCGAAACAGTCTCACCTGACTACGGTACTCACACCTACCCCTCGGGAGAAACGGTCAACGTTGAAGCAGGACCCTACAGCTCACCCAGCAACGGGTTCCGGTACGCCGTCACAGGCTGGTCGGGATCGGGCAGCGTGCCCTTGTCGGGCTCCTCCAACAGCTTCGCTGTCTCCCTCTCCGTCACTTCTTCCCTGTCGTGGCACTGGACCATTGAGAATGCTCTGACGCAGACTTCAACACCTGCGGGAATCGTCGAGACGATGACATGGTGGCGGGCGGATACAACCGGCACGACGAAAACAGCGGAAAGCGGAACAATGATCGGCTCCACGCAGGTCATGTTCGCGAGCTGGTTTGTTGACGGGGCCCGCCAACCGGATTCTTCCAACACGGCGGTGAATCCGGCGGAAGGGCTGATCATGAGCACGTCACACACTGCAGCGGCCTTGTACATCGCCGAAGATGAAGACAGTGACTCGGATTCCCTGGGCGACTGGTGGGAGATATTCTACTTCGGCTCCACGGGCGCTTTGTCAGGCGCGGACGATGACAGCGATGGATTCGACAACGGAACGGAATATGACGACAACACCAATCCACGAGACATCAACAGCTTCCCCACCCCACCCTCCATCGTCCATACCGCTCTGGCGGATCCGCAGAGCTCACCCGCTCCCTGGACGGTTTCCGCCGTCGTGTCGGACAACTATCAGGTTGCCTCGGTCACCCTCTGGTGGAGCAGAAACAGTGGCGGATGGCAGAGCACGTCGATGACGCACACCGGAAGCGGAACATACTCAAACGCAATACCGCTACCGGGAACCAACGGGGATGATTTCGTGTATCGGATAGTCGCCGACGACGGCGCGGATCTTACCTCCACAAACGGCCCGCACTCCTTCTCCGTTGACTACCCGATAATCGGCGTGACTCCCGACGATCTGGGTCATTTCGTCCTTCAGCCGGGCACGTCGACAAATACCTCTCTCGTCATAACAAATGCCGGTTCGGCCCTTCTCTCATGGAACATCACGCTCCGCGGACTGGGTTTGGAGGAAGATGTCGAAGGAGGCACCAACTCGTGGCTCCATTACGGAACAAACGATCTCTGGCACATATCGACTTCACGGCACTATTCCGCATCCCATTCATGGTATGCAGGTTATGAAGGTCTGGGCGCGTATGCCAATTCCATGCACGCGATGCTGCTGACCCCTTTGGTGAAGCTTGGCAGTAATGCAGTCTTGAGCTTCCGGCACTGGATAGACGCAGAACTGTACTACAGCGACTACACCTGGGATGGAGGGATTGTTGAGTTATCGACGAATGCCGGGATGTCCTTTTTCCAGATCGCTCCCATCGGAGGATACGCTCATCAGATCTTTGGCCACCCCGCCTCTCCATGGCCGAACGGGACCCCATGTTTTGCCGACACGGGAGTGTGGAAGCAGGCTTCTTTTGATCTTTCCGCCTACGAAGGCCATGAGGCCGTCGTTCGCTTCCACTTCGGATCGGACGGCGCTGCCGTGGAAGAAGGCTGGTACATTGACGACGTCCTGATTACCCCGCATCTCGGCACAAACGACTGGCTCCTGTTCTCTGCAATCAGCGGAAGTGTGAACGCGGCAACATCCAGTAATATCACTGCCTTCATCGACTCAACGGGAATACCCACGGGAGCTGATCGCGGCGCCGTGATACACATCAACAGCAATGA
The DNA here is from genome assembly GCA_018814445.1 of Verrucomicrobiota bacterium. Taxonomy (GTDB): domain Bacteria; phylum Verrucomicrobiota; class Kiritimatiellia; order JAHIZV01; family JAHIZV01; genus JAHIZV01. The sequence goes on from JAHIZV010000237.1 coordinate 31,015, forward strand.
CCAGGAGACGCCCACAAGCAGCGTGCCAATCGCCCTGTCAGTCAGAACACCTCCCGCCGTGATCGCAGTAACAGGACTCCAGACTTCCACCGGCGGTGAAGGGGTTGCAACGATAAGCAATCACGTCTACGACGCTGACGGTGAGACGGTGAGCCTCGAGGTCGCGGTGTCCACAAACCAAGGTGTGAGCTGGTCAACGGGGTGGATGGCGGGAGCGCAGGCTGACATAGGGTCTCCCGCAGTCTCGAACGGCGCCCCGAGACACGTCTACAACATCGCGACCGAGTCTGCCGGAACTCCGTTCACAAACCGCGTCTCGGTGTCATGGGATACGACGAATGAACTCCTGGCTGTGTCTCTCAGCACCTCCACGCTGGTACGCGTCCGGCCGTGGGACAAGTACTACCCGGGCCATGCGGTGACAAGCACTCCATTCATGGTCGACAATGAGTCGCCGTCACAACCCACTGTGATTCTCATCGGCACGCACACTCAGGAAACATGGTCTACCGCAAATGACATGACAGCTTCATGGGCGCCATCGGATGACGGAGAAGGCGGCGGCGTGTCGAAGTACATCTATGCCTTCAGCAATGTTTCCGTCATCGCCGCGGACGCAGCATCCACCGTCAGCACGAACGCTGCGGCAACCGACATTCCAGACGGCACGAACTGGCGCTTCAACGTCAAAGCGGTAGACGTGTTCGGTAACGAGAGCCCCTCGACCAGCACGGGTCCTTTCTGGATTGATACGACGCCTCCGGTCACAGGCATCGTCTATCTCCAGACCAGCGAGCTTGGAGATTACACTCTTGGTTCAACCATCACCGGCCGGTGGAGCGGCTTCAGTGATGTACTCTCGGGCCTCGACGGATACTATTTCAGTCTCACCAACAACGCGCCCTCAACGAACGGCAACTGGACTGCGGGTACGAACGGCATCCTCACCGGAGCCGCACTCGATGAGGCGGACAATTTCTTCGTATGGGCCGCTGACGTGGCAGGCAATATCGGAACGTCGGCCTTCGCCCTGACGCTCGTGCTCGACCCGTCCGGCGATCACGACGGCGATGGCATGAGCAACCGGGACGAGGAAACCTCCGGAACAGGCATAAGCGACAGCAATAGTCTCTTCATCTCAAAGGACGCCTCTCCCGCGGTCACAAACCGTGAACCCCCGACGATACGCTGGCCCTATGCTGCAAATCGTGAGTACATCGTCTTCTGGAGCGAGTCACACGTCTTCTCAAACGACCTCAACTGGGCAGCCATTACCAATCCCGTCTACTCCGTAACAAATGGCTGGGCCGTGTGGGTAGACACCAACGGGCTCGACATACCGTCGACCGTATGGCGCCTCTATCGGATTGGCGTCAGTTCGGCTCAGTAACTCCCCCGATTATGCAGGCGGAACACGTAATCAGCATATGTCCGCCCTTGAAACCACGCATCTGAAATGAAAGACTCCTTTTTCAAGTGAGGCGCGATATGAAGCGTATTTTCTTTCTTGTCGTTTTCGCCAATGCCGCATGGTTCGGTCTATCTGCATCCCGGGCCGAGGAGATTACCGCACGCGCCAAAACCGCGGCATACGCCCTCGATAACCCCTCGATACTCCGCGGTTACTTTCCCGCAGGGGCACAGCTGACAGTCCTGGACAACTACAACGACGCCATGGCGAAAGTCCGCTTCCGTTCTCCAAGCGGGAAAGTGGTCGAAGCCCTCTGCCGCAAATCCGATCTGGGTATCGCGAGCGGGGACGGACCGCCCGCCACGTCTTCGGCCGGTGATCCGACGGGCATCAACAAGGCTTTCGGCATTGATTTGTGGCAGGACGGGAATCTCTGGGACGACGTTGACGCGGACGTGGGACGCCGCCTTGGCTGGCCCGAAGAATCCCGCACGAAAACACTCTCCAGCTATCGTCGCTACACGGGTCCTGACGTGAAAGTCCTCGGCGTACGCCCCTACTCTCTCACCTTCCTCGCCGAGGACGGCAAACCGACCGAGTTCTCCATGGTATTTGCCAACAAGGGCGACTACCAGGGTTTCGCCGGAGAGGACCTGGAGAACCGGAAAGGAGTGAAGCGCGCGCTGAAGGAATTCGAAGCCGTACTGAACGAAGACGCAGCAGCTCTGGAGAAAGCGCTCACCCCGATACTTGGCGAACCGGAACGCATCCGGTACGGACAGGGCAAGAACGTCAGAGACACGGTACTTCGGTGGGACTGGGGCGATCATGCGATTCTTCTGGCTACGCCTGAAGGAGAATTTGTCGGCCTGCGGATTGTCCCCGGCGCTCTCGCCGATTCCGGCGGAAAAGTCGAGCGGGTCAGAGACATAGAACTGAGGACTATGCTGGCCGGGAGAGTAGAAAAGCGCCCAAAAGGCGACGTGGTGGTTGGCGAGATACCGATGGTCGATCAGGGGCCGAAGGGCTTCTGCGTTCCTGCCACCTGGTCACGCTATCTGCGCTACATGGGTGTTCCTTCCGATATGTACGGTCTGGCAATGGCGGGACAGACGGGAATCGGCGGAGGTACGTATCTCCACGCCATGTCCGACAGCGTGGAAGATCTTCTTCGAAAATACGGAAAGAAGCTTCAGAAGATCAACAACTCGCTCAAGATCCAGAATATCAACAAGTACATCGACAAGGGCCTGCCGATCATGTGGACCATGTTCGTCAATCGGGATCTGGATAAAGACATTCTCGAGCGCACGGCCGACAGGAAGAAGTGCGCAGACTGGGATGCATGGAAAGCGCGGCTTGAGGAGCCGAGAAGAAAGGCCGAGAAAGAAGGCATCTCCGAAGGCGGGGCTCATATCTGCATGATCATCGGGTATAACGAGAATACGGAAGAACTCGCCATCAGCGACTCATGGGGCCCGCTTTTCGCCGAGCGCTGGTTGACTGTCGAAGAAGCCGAGGCGATTACTCAAGGCGACCTGATGGTCATTCGATGGTAGTCACGGGACATGATACAGCCTCCCCTCCGCGAGCGAGAGGCACTCTTCAACCTTGAAATCGCGCGACCACAATGAAACACTTCTCCGTTCTCTTCCTAAGGAGTTATCAGAAAGGTTTTTATGATAGTTGTTCTCCATCGGAATCTGCATGTCGCGATTCTGAGCATTCTGGTCACGGCCTGGATCGGGTGCACTGAAGCCGCCTCCGCCGGCAAACAGAGCGGTCTGCACATCTACTATCTCAGACATGCGGAAACCGTCGCCAACACGTCGGCCGTGTACACCTTCAAGAACGAATCCCGCTTCTCACCTGCCGGGCAGAAGCAGGTTGAGTCTGTTTCTGGTCTTCTTTCGGACTACGAGTTCGACTCGATCATCACCAGCCCCACCTTCCGAACGCGAAAGACGATTCTCCCGTATCTGAAAGAGAAAGGCATGACAGCCGTGATCTGGCCCGAGGCCGAAGAGTGCTGCTGGCATTCGGACAGAACCACGCCCGCAGGGGATGAAATAGACTTCAGAAACAGGATTCTACTTGATGAAGACGAAGCCCCTTTCTTTACGTTTCGCGACGACAAGGCCGACTGCTGGATCAAGCTCAGTAACTACAATGACGGGATGCAGATCGTTGAGCGCACTCATGAACTCATCCTTCAGCAGTATGGGGGCAAAGACGTGACCATTCTGATCGTCGGCCATCAGTTGTCGGGATCGCGCCTGATCGAGCTTCTCCTTGGACTTGAACCCGTGGGACGTTTCAGAATCGAGAATGCCTCGCTGTCTCATCTGAAACAGAATAGGGATGGAACGTTCGAATTACTCGGCCTGAGTGGAAACGAATACCACGAGACGTCAGACCGCTGAGATCTCACGTATCATCGAAGATATCGGTGATCAATTCCGGCGGGACCACCTCAAAGACCCTCGCATCACTGCCTGTAACCTCGTATGTCTCAGAGGACTTCGTCGAGCGCTTCCAACTGCTCGCGAGTACATACAGAGGTTTTCCGCTCCCCTTGAGAGCCTCGGCCATTTCGACACTCAGCACCTTGTTCAGAACTCCGCCATCGCTGAAGACAGTGTCCGCCCCCATCAGCCCGATGTCCGCCATCTCCACCGCTTCGCGAAGCATGTCATCGGGATGCAGCAACACGCCTCGGCAGAAATCTTCTGCGTCTTCCGCGAGACGTTTTCCTTCGCCTCCCGGCTGAGATTCCAGTACGTGCAGTTCCTCAATTCTCTCCTCGACCATTCTCAAGCCGTGAAGCACAGATGAGCTCCGCGAAAGTGTTACGATGGAGCATGGAGGTATCTCTCGAATCTTCTCGGCGAATTTCGTTGCCGCCCGGACATTCGCACTGCGGATATCGGCTTCGATTAGCTTCAGAAGCTGGGGATCGTCATCGCCGCTGCCCGCCTCCAGGCGGTCTGCAAGAATGCTGAAACCGAACATCACGGGACGGGCCGTCCGCAGCATCTTCAGAGTGATCGTACGCTCTTCATCGATAAGCGATTCAGGACGCTTCTGCAGCCAGGCCACGGCCCTCAAAAGAAGCTCCTGGGCCCCGCCTCTCTCATCAAGAAGAATCTCGACCAATTCCATTCGACTCCTCCCACAGACCCGATTCTACCGCTTTCGTTCGTAGACAGCAAAACTATAAGGAAACTCGTTCTTCTCGTCGGCCGGGTGATGCTCACTTTCGACCTCGACCCATTCCTCGGGAACAAAGCCGGACAGGAATACATCCCCTTTGACGTCGGCGTGAATTCGAGTCATGTAGAGACGCCGGGCAGACGGGAAGAACGCGGCATACACGGCAGCCCCTCCGACAATCATGATCTCTTCTGAATCGGCGGCCGCCGCCAGTGCCGACTCCGGCGATCGCGCAACTGTACAATCCTCGGCAGAGAATTCCCGATCCCTTGTAATGACGATGTTCTGCCTGCCTGGAAGAGCTCGGCCAATGGACTCATGGGTCTTCCTTCCCATGATGATGGGCTTGCCCATGGTGAGCGCTTTGAAACGTTTTAGATCGGCCGATAGGCGCCAAGGCAGACTGCCCTGTGCGCCGATCACACCGTTGTTACTAACTGCGACTATGATCGAGATAGTCATTGATGCCTGATGCCCGATACCGGATGCCAGATACTCGACACCGCATCCGGCATCTGCCTCTCATACCGCTACTTTTGCTTTTATATGCGGATGATATTCGTAATTCACCAGTTCGAAATCGTCGTACTTGAAATCAACTACCGACTTCACGTCTTCGTTCAACTTCATCGTTGGCAATGGGTACGGCTTTCTCGACAACTGCAAGTCGACCTGCTCGAGATGATTCAGGTAGATATGCGCGTCGCCCAGCGTGTGTATGAAGTCGCCCGGCTGCAGCCCGGTCACTTGAGCAACCATCAGCGTTAAAAGCGCGTATGACGCTATATTGAACGGCACTCCCAGGAATATATCCGCACTCCGCTGGTACATCTGACAGGAGAGCCTTCCTTGCGCCACATAGAACTGGAACATCATGTGACAGGGCGCCAGTGCCATCCTGTCCAACTCAGACACATTCCATGCGGTAACGATATGACGCCGTGAGTCGGGATTGTTTCTGATCTGCTCGACTACCCGGCCCAACTGATCGATATGCCCTCCATCAGGCGTTGGCCACGCGCGCCATTGCACGCCATAGACAGGCCCCAGGTCACCGGTCTCGTCCGCCCACTCGTCCCAGATGGTCACTCCGTTTTCATGGAGATAACGGATGTTGCCCTCCCCCCGGATAAACCAGAGAAGCTCGTGAATGATGGATCGCAGGTGGAGCTTCTTCGTCGTGACGAGCGGGAACCCCTCAGCGAGGTCGTACCGGCACTGATACCCGAACACACTTCTCGTACCGACACCGGTCCGGTCTTGCTTCTCCGCGCCGTGGTCGCGGACATGCCGCATCAAACCCAGATACTCTTTCATACCATGACGATTCGACGTTCGATGTTTCCCTACTCCCCCGCCGCAAGCTTGAGCACGGCCTCAATAGCAATGCTGATCGCGCCCTTGATGTTCGTGTCAAGCGACATCATATCCTGACCGGGCTCCGACCACGGTGTGCGATCCGAGACGGTACAGATTGTTCCTGCCCGGACACCAAAAAGGTTTGCCAGCGTGAACATAGTCGCGGATTCCATTTCTATGTTCTTCACCCGCGCTCTCTTCATGTCCTGGATCATGTCGTTCGACCAGCTTTGCTCAAAGCCTCCGTGAGCCATGGGGGCAAGCTGCCCGTCTTTACCCAGCACCTTGTTCCGCGCGTAGAATCCGTCGGCCGACCAGACGATGCCGGCGTGAAACTTCTGTCCGCTTTCTCTGGCTGCCGCGACCAGGGCCGATACAACCTCGTAGCTCGCGACGGCCGGGTATTCGACCTGCACATAGCTCTTCGATGTTCCGTCATCCCTCACGGCCCCCGTACTGATGACGTAGTCTCCCAGTTCGATCTCATTCGCAACGGCTCCGCTGTTGCCGATTCTGATCAGCGTGTGCGCGCCGAGATTGACCATCTCTTCAAAACAGATAGCGGTCGATGGACACCCGATGCCTGTGGAGGATGCCGTCATACGAATGCCGTTCTTCGTGCCTGTGTGTATGAGATATTCCCGGACATGCGCGACTTCTTCAAAATCGTCCCATTGTGCGGAAATCTTTGGAACCCGCGCGGGGTCTCCGCACAAAAAGACGTAGGGAGCAATATCTCCCATCCCACATCCGGTAAGAATCTGTTGGTTTTCCTTCATGCCACCCTCTTAATCCTAATCGTACTCGTAATCCTGATCTCCTCCAATGCCGACTATTCCGGCATCCGGGAACAATCTATACCATCCTTATCACAGGCGAAACAGCAGAAGCCGTCATACGGCATTCGGCAGCCATGGCGAAACGGGCACGTCCAGAGCTGCCGCGAGCGCGCGGAAGAGCTCGCCCTCTGCCACTGTGATCTTGCCGTCGTAGACGAGGCTCTGCAGACAAGCCACTATGACCCATTTCTTGAGTTGGGGAGTGAGCATCGCAAGGTGCTGAAGAGCCTTATCCACCTCGGACAATCCGGCTTTCTCTTTTGGAAGGAACTCGAACCGGGCCTTGGACTGCTCCAGGTGGCCAGCCGCCTTGGCAAACGCTTTCGCGGCTTCCACGTCGTTCTCATGCCCCTGCCGCGCCAACAGCGAGAGTACGCATGACACTTCGTAGGCCACGCCGCGAAGAGAGTAAATCTGCGACGTCTCCGGCCTGCCTTTCGCAAGATTCCTCACCAGGAGATGACGCAGTGTGTATTCAAAAAGGTCTATCTGCTCATCGGCTTCAATGAGCACATCCACATTTGCGCGAAACCGGACAAGCTGGTCCTCAGACATCGTTCTCAGAGCTGGCACACATAGATCGACCAGCGAGAGCCGCATCTCTTTCGGACATTGATCACGGTATTGCGCCAACTTCAACGTCTCTGCAAGAACTGCTTTGTCGGCGGACTGTTCGAGATGATGCAGCTGTAGCTTTCGGACCGTCTCGTCACCGTCCAGAAGCAGAACATATATGACCGCGCGCGCGCCAAAAGGTTCCCGTGCCGCCGCGCGAATCTCTTCCGGCAAAGCATCCAACTGCTCCCGCATGGCGTCCAAGTGCTCGCGCATCGGCACCCCGATCGATTCGATAACCGCGGCAGGGGTCGCCGCCATCGTCATTAGAATGGGGGCTTTCAATTTGTCAGGGAACGGAAAAGGAAAGGTCTGGCCCGGAAACGGGCCCGGCATACCTTTGCTTTTTGTGCCGGCCGGCGGGGTCTCGGCACGAGTCCTCGCCACCCGTTCCTGCACAATCGGGAAGTTGCCATCAAAGTCTGGATCAATCTGCAGTATTCGGTCTTTGAGCGGCGGGTGCGTCGCCATGAGTCCCAGCCAGCTCGGCCTCACACCGTTCCCGAAGAACATGTGACTCGCTTCTTCCGCATGTGGATGCCGCACCTGCGATCCGAAAACAAGGCCTCCGATCTTCTTCAGAGCACCGGCGATTCCTCCGGGATTCCTCGTGAACTGCACTGCCGACGCGTCAGCCAGGTACTCACGCTGCCGGGAAACGGCCGCCTTGATCAGCTTGCCGAAGAATACGCCGGCGTACCCGAGGACCATCATCGCCAGCCCAACCAGTACAATCGCCCCGCCCCCCTTGCCTCTTCTGCTCCGGCCCGATCCGCGCAACACGATCTCTCCGATAATGCCCAGCAGCAGAATTCCGTGCAGCACGCCGATAAGGCGAATATTCAACCGCATATCGCCATTCAGAATATGGCTGAACTCATGCGCGATTACGCCCTGCGTCTCGTCGCGGTTCAGATGATCCAGCAATCCCCGCGTTACAGACACTACAGCGTCATTCGGACGATAGCCGGCCGCGAAGGCGTTAATACCTTCCTGATCGTCCATCACGTAGACAGGGGGCGGAGGAATGCCCGAGGCAAGAGCTATCTCCTCCACGATATTCAACAGTTGCCGCTCCTCAAAGTCGGTCGTATTCGGCAAGACCAGCCGCCCGCCAAGAGATTCGGCGACTCTGGAACCGCCCCCTCTCAACTGCGACACTTTGTAGAGAGAGCCGCTGACCACGACAAGGAGAGTGAATGCCGTGGCATAGAAGAACACCTCGGAATTCCACAGGTCCAGTTGAGCCGGCTCCTGTGAATACCCGTACGAAGTCGTCTTCGCCTCGGCGTAGCCAAACAGCAGCAGGATGACGATATACAGGCCCGCAATAATGCAGGCGACCGCGAGGCTGAAATATACGATCAGCCGACCGGTCTTCTTTCGAGCAGCATCCTGTCGGGCAAAGAAGTCCATTGAGGAAGTCCTTAGTCCTTGGCCCCTAACTCAGAGTTCAGGTTTCTAGAAACTCACTTTCGGCGCCTGCCGCTCGGACGCTTCCTCGATTTCGAACAATTGCGCTTCGCGGAAGTTGAACGTGTTGGCGATGATTACGGCGGGGAATACTTCGCGGGCCGTGTTGTAGATCATCACGGAGTCGTTATACGCCTGCCGGGCGAAGGCAACCTTGTTCTCCGTGGAAGTCAGCTCCTCGCTCAACTGCATCATATTCTGATTCGCCTTGAGATCGGGATAAGCCTCCGCAAGGGCAAACAGTCTGCCGAGAGCGCCGGTCAGCGAACCTTCAGCTTTGCCAAGTTTCTGAATCGCGTCGGGATCACTGGGGTCCGCCGCCGCCAGGTCTGTCGCGGACACCGCCGCGTTCCGGGCCTGAACGACAGCTTCCAGCGTCCCGCTCTCGTGCTTCATGTAGCCCTTTGCCGTTTCAACGAGATTCGGGATCAGATCGTGCCGCCGCTTGAGCTGCACCTCGATCTGGGCGAAGGCATTCTTGAATCGATTGCGAAGCGTCACCAGTTTGTTGTATGCACCGATAACGAAGAGTACGAGGACGATGAGAATCCCCAGAATGACTAACAATGCGGGCATGGCTTTCTCCTTTCCAGAATGCGGCTACCACAGCTATCGACAGACTTTATCATGGCTTCACACAAATGCGAGTTGCGTTTTTCTGTCCTGACAGCAGACTTCCATCACGATCTAAATCAGCAGAACTTTACATCGCCCTCGACGTTGGTGAGGTGGGAGGTATCCCCCTTCAGCTCCATTACCCAGCGTCCATTCTTCTGCACAATCTTCACCAGCGTGCAGAAGTGGACGATGATCTCCGGACGGCCGGCTATCAGACTCCATGCCGTGCCAATCACGGACGCACCGTGCCCGACGATCAGGAGGTCCCCTTCCAGCTCGTCCAGCAGATGGCGTAACGCTTCCCCTGATCGCTTGAGAGCCTCTTCCCCCGTTTCGGGATAGACCGGCATCACGCAGCTTCTGTAACCGTTATCTATCGCGGGAAAGCGTGTTTTCCTTTCCTCTGCGCTGAGCAGTTCCGGCCATGCTTCAAACCATTCGCCGTTGATCCACTCGCTCAGTCCATGCTCCAGATAAATCGGCAGATCCAGGGCCTCTGCGACGTGATGCGCCGTATGCATGGTGCGGAGAAACGGAGAGGCAATGATATGCGAGATATGCTCGCCCGCGAGTCGCCGGCCCAGTTCCCGAGCCTGCACGATTCCATCCTCCGACAGGTCGGGATCGTGCGGACGCTCCGCCCGCGCGCTCCATGTCGGATCCACAAAGTCCTGACGGTTACCGTGTCGTGTTATCCAGACTGTCCGAGCCATAGTTCTCCAGCTCCTGTTTCAGTTGTCGCCCGCCTTCTTTGACCGGTGAAATGTCCCCTGATATCCAGACTCAGGCATCCGGCAGAAGGTATGAACCCAAGATAACCGCTGACTGTCAAGAAGCATGGCCATTCTGCGTTTCAGTGGAAAAAATAATGGAGTTTCAAACGCCGTTTGATATCATCCGCCGCGTAGTTGAAGTGAGTTCGTTTTGGATGAGAAAACAGATTGCCGGTGTCGTCCGATAACCTCAGCTTCAGACCCGGCGATCCGCTAGTAGTCTCCAAAACTCGGCAGATAACGGAAAGAGTGAGGAGAGCATGGGTCGTAGATTGTACATAGGTAATCTATCCTTCAGCACGATGGAGGCTGATCTGGAAGATCTGTTCAAGCAGGCCGGGACGGTCGTCTCTTGTGACTTGGTTCTGGACAAATTCACGAGTAAGTCGCGCGGCTTCGCCTTCGTTGAAATGTCGACCGACGAAGAGGCTGAGAAAGCCATTCAGATGTTCGACGGACAGGATCTCGACGGCCGGGCGCTTCGCGTAAACGAAGCCAGGCCAAGGGTAGACCGCCGCGGCGGCGGATTCTAGAGGCACGGACCACATTAAGCACACACAATCAGGTCTTCCGCAGATCTTCTGCTTTGTGTGTTGAAAATCGCAAACGCGCGCTCCGTCCATTCAGAGCGCGCGTTCTTGTTAGAAACAGACCAGGAGATGCACATGATCACCGTTGAATCAATATGGACTGATGTGACAGCCATCAGGGAGCAGGCCCCGCTCGTACACAACATCACGAATTACGTGGTTATGAACACGACGGCGAACGCACTTCTCGCTCTCGGGGCATCTCCCGTAATGGCCCACGCAAACGCGGAAGTTGAGGAGATGACGGCCATCGCGGGCGCGCTGGTAGTGAATATCGGAACGCTGAGCCCGGATTGGGTCAGCGCCATGGAAACCGCGATTGTGACCGCCGGCAAAAAGGGAAAGCCGGTCATCCTTGACCCCGTGGGCGTTGGCGCAACATCGTATCGAACACGAACCGCCCGGATGCTTCTGGACCTCAACGGCGCGTCCATCGTCCGCGGAAACGCATCGGAAATCATGGCTCTTCACTCGGCTGAGGCATCAACAAAAGGCGTGGACTCGACCGCTGGCGCCGAAGACGCTCTTTCTGCCGCGCGGGCACTGTCTGCTGCTCATGACCTTGTCACCGTCATCAGCGGAGAGACCGACTTCGTCATCGGCGACAGCAGGGAGATTGCAATTTCAAACGGCCACCCGATGATGCCCAGGGTCACGGGTCTGGGATGTACCGCCAGTGCGTTGCTGGGAGCCTTTGCCGCCGTCAATGCAGATCGCTTCGCAGCCGCCGCTCACGGCATGGCGGTAATGGGAATCTGCGGAGAAATCGCTGCCGGGCGTTCCGAAGGGCCCGGATCGCTTCAACTCCACTTCATCGATGCGTTGTATAATCTCTCGGCCGATGACATTGCGATGCGCCTGAAGGTGAGTTGATGAACCGACCTGTTATCGACTGGTCTCTCTATCTCGTCACCGATCCCATCCTGATCGGCGAACGCGACGTGGTTGACGTTGTCATGAGGGCTGTCGCAGGCGGTGTTACGGTTGTGCAATTCCGGGATAAGCAGGCGGACGACCCCGACTTCGCCGATACAGGCCGCCGTCTTAGAGATGCCCTGTCGCAGACCTCCGTGCCTCTGATCATTAACGACCGCGTCCACCTTGTCGCCGACATAGGCGCGAACGGCGCTCATATCGGACAAACGGATATGTCGCTTGCGCAGACAAGGTCGATACTCGGTATGCACGCACTCATCGGTCTTTCAGTCGAATCACCTGCACAGGCTGCCCCTGTGAACATTCGGGATGTCGATTATCTTGGCGTCAGCCCCATTTATTCCACTCCGACAAAGACCGATACAGGTCAGCCATGGGGCCTGAAAGGGCTCAGACGCCTCAGAGAGCAGACCGAGATGGTTCCCCTCATCGCAATAGGCGGAATTAACGCGCACAACGCCGCGGATGTGATCAGAGCGGGAGCAGACGGCTTGGCTGTGGTTTCCGCGATCTGCGCCGCCCCCGATCCTGAACGGGCGGCCAGGGACATTCGCGAGATCATTGAGGGCGCTCGCGACTACTGAGGTCTTTCAGACTGAGGCGGAAGCGGGGGCACGACAATCTTGTTCCCGCACGCGGGACAACTCGCATTCTTCCCTATCCATGTCTTCATCCCTTCCAGTTTCTGCCTGCAGTAGATGCAGAAGAACTTGAACTTGTCAGAATCGGCCGCGGCCGAGCCGTAGCTGGGCGGCTTGGGAATGGTCAGCTTGGTCTGACAAGTGGGACAGACTGTTTTTCGTCCGACGATGTTCTCCGTCGCGGAAAGCTTCTGACCGCACACCGGACAAAAGAACTTGAAAGAATGCTCCGCAAGCTTCGCCGCCTTCTGCTCCCTTTCCTTCTCCGCACGCTGCTCGTCCTGCGGCGACAACGGGGTAGGAACATGCACGTCATGTGCACAGACGGGGCATTTGACTTCCTTGCCCGCAAGGTCCACTCGAGAAGGAATTCTGTGTCCGCAGTATGAGCAGAAGAAAGCAAAAACAGGAGACATAACGCCGGGATGCTGAGGCGCCTCAGCTCTTCCGCCTACAGCGATTCCAGAACCCATATTGACCGCAGGAGAGGTGGTCAGCTTCCCATCTCTCTTCACAATCCGGATCGAGGGAGGTCTCTTGATTACGAGTTTGCCTTTATCCTGGCCAGGAGCAGTCATGAACACCTCGTTTTGGCTCACCAGTCTAACGTATACGAAAAAGAAAGCAACGACACATCGCGACTCAGCCGATGGAAATCGTTTCGTATGAAGGAAGAGTACACTCGATGAGCAGTTTAGTGCAGAATAACTTGAGCACGGATGGAACGGTCGTTCAAGGGACCGGCATCGTCCGTGACAATCAAGGTGTCGCTCGTGGTATTCAGCTCTGCGGCCGGGGAAGACGTTCTCACTCGAAGGTAGTTGTCGGTCAGTCCGTAGAGATTCCCGTCGTCTCCCGCCTCTTCCCATAGGACAGGCAGGATTCTTCCCGCCATTCTTTGCGCAAAGTCACGCTGTGAGGCGTCTGTCACGGACTTCATGTCTGCAAATCGGCGGCTCCTGATGTCGTTTGGAATCTGGCCCGGCATCGTGGAGGCTTCGGTCCCCTCGCGCGCGCTGAAAGTGAATACATGCGATCTCGCAAACCCCATTTCCTTCACAAAGGCCAGGCTATTGCGATGCTCATTGTCCGTCTCACCGGGGAAGCCGACGATAATATCCGTCGTCAATGCCAAGTCCGGCGATCGCTCCCGGATGTGCGCCACTTTCTCCGTATACGACGCTGCATCATATACCCGACGCATGCGCTTGAGGACTGTATCGGAGCCGCTTTGCAGACTCATGTGAAGCTGACGGCAAAGCCGTGTGCCGAATCGGTCCCACAAGTTCATCCAACTGTATTTGAAATTCCACGGCTCGAGCGAGGACAGCCGAAGGCGTTCGATATCGCTTTCGGCGAGAACGCGCTCAATCAATCCTCCCAGATCAACATCGCCGTGCCCGTAAGATCCCGCGTGAACGCCCGTAAGGACCACCTCCCTGCACCCCTTCTCGGCCAGGTCACGCACCTCGGCAACAATGTCTTCCGGTGATCGACAGCGGGAAGGCCCGCGCGCAAATGTAGTCAGACAGAATGTGCATCTCATGTTGCAGCCATCCTGGATCTTCACAAATGCCCGGGTGTGATTGAGAATCAACGGAAAGAGAGACAGTCGCGCGTCACTTCTGTAGTCTGCTCCTAAAGCGAAACCATCCATACCGAATCGCTCAAGCGCAAGGGAAACCAGCGAGTCCTTTTCAGCGTTCCTGACAACCAGATCGGCACGATCGAAGGCCTCGGGCCTCACCTCGCTGTCACAGCCGGTAACAATGATACGCTGCGCAGCATGCGACGGTTTTGCCGCCCTTCTTGATTTCGATGCCGCGGAGGACGTCACCGTACACGTATTAACAACACGATAGTCCGCCTCATTTTCGTCGCTGACGATTTCGTGCCCCGCCAGAACGAACCCCTGGGCCATGCGCTCGGATTCCGCCTGGTTGAGCCTGCAGCCTAATGTCTGAAAGAAGATCTTTGCCAAGCGGTCTCCCTTGTGACCCTAATCCTGATCGTAATCCTAATCGTAATCCCGCGCCTGATCCCCAACCGATCAGGATCACCTATTCTTGCTTGAGGCAAGCACGTCGTTCGACTATACACTCACTCATGGCCAAATCAAAGATTCGCAACAACTCCGCCATCCTCCTGATCTGTTGCCCGGATCAGCAGGGAATCGTCGCAACCGTGACCCGCTTCATCAGTGAACATTCCGGCAACATCATCCATCTCGACCAGCATGTCGATGTCGAACAAGACGTGTTTTTCATGCGGATCGAGTGGGAACTCGACGGCTTCGACATCAAGCCTGATGACATAAAGGAGGTGTTTCGTCCGATAGCCGAGCAGTTTCAGATGGACGTCCAACTCCGCTTCACAACCTTCACGAAGAAGATGGCGGTATTCGTATCGAAACAGGGCCACTGTTTCTATGATATCCTTTCCCGCGTTCGCTCCGGAGAATGGCATGTCGAACTGCCCATCGTAGTCAGCAACCACCGGGACCTCGAAGACGTAGTGAAGCTTATGGGGATGGAGTTTCACCACTTCAAGATGACGAAAGACAATAAGGCCGAGCAGGAAGCTGAGCAGTTGGCGCTCTTGAAGGATCGCGGCATAGACCTGGTTGTCCTCGCGCGCTACATGCAGATTCTGTCGGATGACTTCGTCAGCCACTATCCCAACAGGATCATAAACGTTCACCACGCCTTCCTTCCCGCTTTCCCCGGAGCCAAGCCTTATCATCAGGCGCACCTGCGCGGCGTTAAACTGATCGGCGCGACGAGTCACTACGTGACGGCGGATCTCGACGCGGGACCGATCATCGCGCAGGACGTGATTCGGGTGACGCATAAGGACTCTATCAGTGACATGATCCGCAAGGGGCAGGACACCGAGAAATCGGTTTTGAGCCACGCCGTCTGGAACCATCTGCAGGACAAGATCGCGGTCTATAACAACAAGACCGTGATCTTCGAGTAGCTGGCGCTACGGGCTTCTCGTTGACCATATACAGAATGCCAACTCCGGCGGGTTCGTGCCGAATCATAGTCTTCTTCTCAGATACGCTATAAGAGACCCGCCGACGATGAGAAGAGAGAGCATCTGGGGCTCCGGAATGACGAATTGAATGTCATCGATAACGTGGCCATATGCTCCGCTGTCTCTTGACTGAACTGCGAACTGCAGGGTCTGTGTGGTACCCGCGAATGCGCTAACGTCCGTAGAATAGCGAAGCAGACCGCCCCCGATATCCGTTGGGGGCTCTTGCAGAAGATCAACGCCACCAAGGAGGTATGTGTAGATCACAAGGTTTGTATGTACATTACGCGTTGTAAACGCGAGATAGGTGATTCCAGTTGGCACCTCGGCGGTCTGCGATATGCCAACCTGAGGAAGAGAAAAATCGGGCGCAAATCCCGCAGATAGATAAATAGAATAGACACCCTCTACAACTGGAGCTCCGATCGAGTTGTCGGAATCGATCATACAGACCGCGGCACTTGAAATTGGCGTTTGATTCAGCTCCGCCCAGTAACCAGATGTAATCTCCCAACCGGGCGGTGGAGTTGGGTTCGTGTAGTTTTCAAATTTCAGGTTCGTAAAGAGGTCAGCATAGACGGAAGCCGTTCCGAGCAGAATGGCAACACAGCAAATACAAAGACATCGCATGAATATGATTACCGCTTTGTTACAATGCGAAAATAGCCAAGCAGTAGTGCCCCTATCGTGATCAGAGCGAAGATCTGGGGCTCCGGTATGACGAATTGAATGTCGTCGAGAACATGACCATCTGCGCCACCGCTACGAGCCTGAACTGCGAACGTCAGAGTCTGTGTTGTGCCGGCAAGACTCTGGACGTCAGCTGTGTACTTAAGCAGGCCGCCGCTCAACGTTTCCGGCGAAGACGCTAGCAGGTCAATGCTGCCCAATGAGTAGGTATATATGACATTATTCGTATTCACATAGTGAGTAATGAATTCAATATGGGTGGCAGCACCTGGAACCATCGCTGTTTGCCATATCCCGACTTCGGGAAGAGACAGATCTGGAGCAAAACCAGCAGACAGATACAGGGAGTTGGATCCCTGAATAACGGGCAAGGAGGCTATGTTGTTGGAGTTAACCAATCCAACGCCTGCTCCGGAAATTGGGATTGTGTTCATTCCCAACCAGTAGTCGGGCGTTACTGTCCAATTCTTGGGAGGATTAGGGTCTTGAAAGTCCTCGAATCCCAGATTAGTGAACAGGTCTGATCGCGCAACAACACACGAAGCAAGCCACAGAATCATCAATGTTGGAAAAACACTTATCTTCATTGCACATCTCAGTTTGTAGTGAAGCTCAGAACGCTGGAGTTTGTCTCATTGCCACACGGGTCTTTCACCCACACCTGATAATAGTACACGGTTTCGCTAGTTAGGTTTGTTATCTTCTCCTCCAGAAAGCGTCCATACCAGTATTTCCGAGTGCGATCAAATGAGGCGTCATAAGGATTGTCCCAAATAACATACTGAGTGCTCTGACTGAGGTTTGTCTCAACTTCTCCGTAATCAACTCGCATCATGGCCACATCGGCTAGCTCATCAGAGGATGTTCCGCCAAGTTGACCTAGTATTCTCATCTCTCCTTCAGAACATCCGGAGATTGAATTCGTCACCGTCGCCAGAAACGGAACTGTGAGGTCGTTGTCGGATGTGCCTTCCCACAGCCCTCTAAAGGGCGCGTAGAGAGGGTCTCCCACGACCATGTTGACATGCTGTTGAATTCCATTCTGTCGGTAGGCTTGATGCATAGCTTCTCCGAGCTGGTATCCCTGCACTAAAGAGGAGAACATCAGATCACCATTTATCATTGCGTTGTAGACGGGCTCTTGCATTGCGCCAGCAAGGGCTGTCACTCCGCGGACGAGGGCTCGGTTACCGTACCGTGTTGGCGCTTCTTTCCGAAAGGATTCCAAGGAGTAGGATTCATGATGAACCGAGATCGACCCCACGTCCCACCGTATGACATCATAGTATGTTAGAGGCTTGTAGTAACTCACATGCCAGAGGATATTCGTAAGGGGGAATACCGTCTCCATATAGGCAGTCAGATGATCCCCAGCCGCAAGGCCACTCGTCGAATCAAGAACCAGGACACTATTGGTTACCGCTCTCTGGAGAGTACCTGTATACGCAGTATCGGCGCAGAAGATAGGTCTATTCGTATAACCAGACCAAGACCACCATTCATCTCTCCCTGAGGACGACTCGGACAGTCTAACCGCGTTAGTTGACAGAACAGAGTCTATGATGCCCCACAGACGAGGAACTGACCCTGTTATTCCTGCTAGATTGTCGCTTGAATCAATCGGTGCCCCAATCAGTGCGTGATTTCGACCGACGCCGAAGTTGTCATGAATCACTTCCCAAGGGGATAAAGGCGCGTTTTCTCCTGAAAACGGGGATAGGCCACTGTACATTTCCTCTCCAAGAAATAGGTTCTTCACATTTGAGGCAACTTCCATGACCTTCCAGTAGTCGTTACCGTCTCCGGCATACCATTCATCAGCAACAACGGTAGATGTTCCGCTGCCAACACCTCCTTGCTGAAGGTAGCGCTCTGCATAGAGAGCTTTGTCGATAAGGCCTTTGGCCACTTCCACTGTCGGGCCGTCGATTCTTCCGGTCAGATAGATCGAGTAGTCATCGGGACTACTCTCTCTCAGCTGTGACAGGTGTCTGTCATCCTGAGTATTGCTGGAAGAACCTCGGAAAGAATGGTCACTGCTTATGTTTGTAAATGTGGCTTCTGCCTCACTATAGAAAGCAATGCTCTGCTCAAGGTCGAAGAAGAACGAGTCCACACAACGGATTCCATCTGGATTCAGGGGAAGTGATTGAGAGAAAGGGCCCACTTCTACTGGAACTCCGTAACATACTGCGATGTAGTAGATTTCGTTGCTGACGCAGCCTATTCGCACCTGCAGATTCGTGAGAATCTCATGATACAGGTTGGAACACGTAATGCGGCCTTGCGTTCCTGTGCTGTTAAATGAAATGGATACTCCCAGTACGTTGTTGGACGGAACAGATCGCCGAGCAGCATAGTACTCGGCAACTTCCTGTGAATCTTGCGTACCATCGTTGTTGTCGTCATGAGTCCAGCTACTGTTGTAAAGAACTATCACATTTGTCCCTGTCGGATATTCATATGGTTCGAATGTGAATCCCGCTTCTGTGGCATTTGTTCCGAAATACTGTGGATAATGGATCCAGTTGTTGGAGTTTGCGGCTCCAACGAGATTTGTCTCGTAAAGGAACACTTCAGCGACAGTGTCCGTTCCTTCGATGGATCGCACATACGGCCAATAAACAACTTCTGCGTCATCGGTGATGATGCTTCCTGAGAACGGGATTCTGTATACATCAACCGTTGCGACTCCCAGTGTCGGAAGACCGTGGAAGCTACCGCTTGAATCGATTTCCGCAGTTAGGTAGTGGCCTCCTGTGAGCCAAAGAGTCTCGTTGTGGTAGCTGACCTTTGCTCCCACTTCAGCGGATTCATCAACACCGAGAACCAAGTTGGTTGCGGCAACAAGATAGATGTAGTTCGTTCCCTTGCGCGGGCCGGTAAGGAACTTCTGAAATCCGGCAGCTGATCCGTGTGGAAGGTTCTCGGCAGACGGCCACCAGTATTCGGTGTTGCCATGAAATAGCCAGTTCGTGTTGATGCCAGATGCCGGCAGTTTGCTTCGCGGGTTGCTCCCGGAGCCAACTTCCAAGCCATCGTCGATCCCATCACCATCGGTATCGACCAGAGTTACATCGGTCAGAGAGACGAAGCGCTCGAAATAGTCGCTAAGCCCATCGCCATCACTGTCGACCGCCTCTTCCAAGAACTTAACGCTGTACTCGCCGGAAGATGGATCGAACTCAATCAAGCAATGAATATTCGTTCGCGTAACGTAGATATCGACTAGATCGTCATTGTTGACTCCTGGAATCCATGCTTCAGCCGTTCCAGTCATCAACGGATCGGGCAACGAATCTGTCTGATTGGTCTCAGCCCAGAAGACATGCCACGGTTTCCCTTCATCCTCCTCAACAATGCTGAAATAGCGGGGATTTGTTGGGAAGTTGGTTACGACTTTTGCAGTCACTTGGTACTTCCCTGACGACACGGGAATAAAGACATTTGTATAATGGTACTTGTAAATCCCCAATTCAATCGAGAGCTTCGAAGCCAACCGGTACGTTGGACAGAGGTCCCCGAAATCCTCGGGTACTGAACTCACAGATTGGACGGAGCTATTGCTGATAGCTTCGTTGAGCTGAATAAGATACCAGCCGCTTTCTTCGGCAAAAAACTGGTTAGTGCTCGGTCGTTCAGACACGTACATCAGTTCTTGCGTGCTTCCACTGATCAGAAGATTGGTCGATGTCGGCGACCACCCTGCTTCAGTGTATTCCTTGTTGTTGAAGTTGAGGCTATGGAACTCGAAGGCGAACTCGTTCGTCGTGTATTCTTCGAAATAGAGATATGCCGACCAGATGTTTTTGCTGGTGAGCACCATGTTCGTTGAAGGAACCCAGTCGCTGAATTCCCCATTGAGATAGATGGCAGCACTCCGAGACGTGTAGGCCATCGGGTGTGTGCCTGCGAGGTATTCATTAGATGACAATACTCCGTCTGAGTCAGGGTCGGCACCTCCGTCACTCGCATCTACCGGATTCAAACAATGCGCCACTTCCCAACCGTCCGGCATACCGTCTCCATCACTGTCTGTCTGCATTGGATTCGCCTGCCACCAGTACTCCTCACCAAGAGTCAGCCAGTCCTGATCAGGATCCGCGTAGACGCTGTTCGACAACTCGTGGTCAAGGCCATATCTCATCTCCCACCAATCAGGCAGGGAGTCACCATCCGAATCAGGGTCTGACATCTCAAAGCTAATGCCGGTCACCTGACCTGTGATAGTAACCAGATTTGTGTAATAGCCGTTTGCCTCGAACGACTCGGCTACTGTGTCACCATCCAGATCTCGAAAGGCTTTAATCCAGTAGTTCGAAGGTGGCAGTTTGGTTATCTGGTACCAGCCGGGTCCTGAACTTACAGATGAGTAGTTCGTTGCCCATGCGTTCGACTGCACAACGGCGACAACCCATACGTCTCCGGTCTGAAAGCCGTAATACGAGATGAAGCCCGAGACATTCGGTGGATCATCAGAATTGAGGGGATCAGTTCCATCGTTGATTTCGCCACCATCAGACACTCCATCGTCATCCGTGTCCCAATCGTTGGTACTCGTTCTGTGTAGAAAGATTTCTCGAGCGTCCGCAAGTGAGTCACTGTCGGCATCACGATCCGCATTTCCTGCTACGTAGTATCGTCTGACACAGTTGCTGATATCGTTGTCTGTCCAGGTGATGACATTTGTTCCGACCGTCTCAAGATTCGTCGCGCGCAATTCCCAGCTCCAAGTCAGCACATTTGTTGTCGAGAACATCTCCAAATCATTGGTGAAGTCGATAGGGATATGCGCGAGGATGTCGATGACTCCCCACACGTCCTGAACCGGGCCATGAATACTCAGCCATAAGTCATTGCTCGACGGCGTCGACATCATGTAGCCGCCATCCCCGCTTGATGGAGACAAAGCAGCGTATTGCGCTGCTGCCGCCTCAGCGTACAAATACAACTCCAGATCATCTTCCTCAACAAGGGTTATTGAAACTTCGATTCGTGACGGATCCCATAGTGCATATTGCATCGATATCCACCACCTTGGGTAGGTGCCTGTCCCGATAAGGGGATACAGATGAAAGAGGTATGCATAGGGGTCGTAGTCATCCGATGCCGGCAGCGAGTAGATAACTTCTTCATTGCTGTTGACGAAGAGTGCGGCCCTAGTTTCCTGATCTTCGGCGACTGTTACAGGGTATGTAAGCACGCTGTTTTTATACTCACCAACCAAACCATCGTTGAACTCTTTAGGAAAATCGGTCATGTCGAACGGGAGAACCCGGGCGCCTATTCCTTGCCGCAGAATGAAGCCTTCACCTGGTGGAAGCACAGGGATCAAAGTGTCCTGCTCATCACGAAATCGATCCTCTAGGTCGGCTATCCCAGTGAGCTTTGAAGACATCAGCGTTTGATACTGATTGAGGTCCACAGACGCCGCTTCGCTTGTGCGTGCGGACAGGAAGACGGTGATAATCAAGAGGGGCAACAGAACACCTCGGGTGCCTCGTCCGTATTGCTTCATATATCCTTCCTTCCGCTATCTTGACACTGTCAGAAACGACCGTAGTCGCCCAGAGATAATGCCCCTCGTTTCGCCGGTCTATTTGCCCTCCTCGGACATAAGAAAAGGCTACTCTATTGATGGCGTTCTGTCTTGTCGGGAAAAACCCCACATTTCGTTTATGAGCTCAGTCAGTCTCCGCTCGTGCTGAATCAGTGCATCTCTTGCCGGATCTTCTTCTGCCGAGACAAGGCGAACTCCTTACGACTATGCCCCCACGCATGGCGCGAAAAGAGGCGGATACGGACCGCATCTCTTTTTACGGCGTCCTCGTCGACCAGACGCTGAAAGCGCTCTCCAGCGGTTCCGTGCGGTCCCTGATGTAGACTTCGATGTCATTCACGACCACCTGATCACCGGGATCCAGACTCCCGTCTCCGAGCGCAGCATTGACTTGCGGCGTGATGTCTACGTACTCGTGACCGTTCGGAAGGTGCCCATCCGGCGTGACATACCGGCGTTCTGTATTCCAGTCCAACGCACACCAGAACGGCTCCGTGAGTGCAGGACCGCCTGCCCCCGAGTCATTCCGCAGCGTCAAAGTTCCGAAGAACGTACCGCGCTGACGGTCGAGAGTCCAAGTGAGCTTCGGAGACATAAGCATCGCTGTGACATTCGTGAATACCCCTGAAGCGACTTCGCCTGCCCACCACTCTTCGGCAGTCACCTGCCACGACGCACCGTTCGCCAGCGATTCACTGCGCCATTGCAGCGCGTACGCCGCGTCATGAATAGACGCATCCACCGTATCGGGAAGCGTTCCCCACTTACATGCGTTCCGCACGAGTTGAAAGTGGGCTTCATGGTGAGTGTCAGCGAGAGAGCCCCCCACCCCCTTCAACCCCATGAAGACCGGAGGATCATTCGTGGTCAGCACGTACACGGTATTGGAACCTGCGCCCCAATGACCTGTCGCGACATCCTCGCCGGATGGAGATACATCACCGCCGTGGACAAAGCGAAGATTGTTGAAAGAGACGCCGGAACCGTTGGCGATAGTCCACTGCAGGGAGAAAAAAGGGTTCCCGTTCACATAAGAAACCAACTGGGTCACGACCACACCGCGTTGTCCCGCGCGAAGCGCTGTCTCAATCGACCAGGCATCGGGCATCGAATGGGAGACGGGCGTAAACCGGTCCGTACTCTCATCATCCCACAACGCAAACGTGCTGGTACCGTTGCCAAATCGTGACGAAGCATTTGTGCCGTCGAGAAACAGAGCGGACCCTGTCGCAAAGGCAGAGTAGAATTGCGGCCGCGTCTCCGTCCCCTCCTGCCGCGTGACACCGATCGTTCCGTATTCGTCCACGCTGATCCGGAGAGGGTCGCCAGAGATTTGGAGCGTCTGCGTTGTCGCCGCCAACGGCAGCAGAACAAGAAGAGCTCCCAACATCGTACATCGAACATAACGCACCGAACATCGAAGGACTCCTGCAGTTCGGTGTTCGATGTTCAATGTTTGATGTTCGATGTTCCCGCTCATCAGAATCTCCTCCCGCCCTCAACACTCACCGAGTACCCGCTGATATCAATCGTCAACTCGTTCGGACCGATACTCCCCTTGAACTCATCGGGCACCCAGTCGTACCCGCCTGTCAGGACGGCGAACCAACTCTCGCCAAGTGCCACTTCCACACCCCCATGAAGTCCGAGACCGAACAGCACATCGGATTCACACAGATCGTCCCGCCAACTTCCGAGGGTCGACGTCTGCCCGTTTTCCTCCGCCATCCATATCTCCCTACGATCGGCTTCGACATCGACCAGATTCATGGAAACAATCGGGTTCAGGAAGAACGTCAAACCGCCTCCCGTCATCCACGTGAATTGAGGACCAATCCACAGCTCCAGGATCTGTGCTTCCACGTCAAAAGACACCTGATTGTAGGCCGTGATCCGGGAACTCGATCCGCCGCCGGCCGTGTAGTCCAACACTGCGCCGACCACATCCAACGACTCGGGGCGATTGGGAATGAGCGGTGATGGCGGAGGCCAGCCATCAAGGCTACCGGCGTACGGAGGCGAAGGAGGAACCACCCCCATCAAGTCATAGGTATATGTGGAGTCCTGAACGTAAGACACCGAGCCGCCTGTCCTGGTTCTGCTGATCTCTTCTGCGTACGGGGCCGCATTGAGATCAGACTCAATCCCCGGGAACCATGTCACGCCCATGCGCAGATCGAAGGAGAAGCCCTCGTCTCGTTTGAGTCCGAGCGTTGCGCTAAGGTCGACGCCCAACGCGTCAAGATCGTCATCCAGAGAAACCGCGCTGCTCCACAACTCATCAATCGTCGTTCTCTGCTGCGATGCGCTCAACTGGAACATATCGTTGCGATGGAAGGTCAATGTGTCGGCTATGGGACTGTACTGACCCGCATTGTCATATCCCCAGTACCACGTGTCCCCGTCGTTCGGCGTTCCCGCGTCCATGAACACATACCCGTCATCGAACTGCCTGTCGGCATACTGCGTGATGTCATCAAGCGTCGGCACGGTGTACTGAAGACCCGAGTTACCGGCCGACGCGGCATGAAGCCCGTTCATCTGTACATACGACGAACCCTCAATTTCCAGTCTCATGCCCGCGCGATAGGCGAGGCCCGCGGAGAAGCGCCAAGCGTCCGCCACGCTTCGCGTCGGCGCTAGAACAAACAACAAGAAACCAACAAGAAACAACGCATAACGGACGGGGAGCCGCGTTCCAGTGCTTGAGCGTTGATCGTTATCAGTTGATAGTTGAGCGTTCATCACGGTTTCCTCACCCTGAAATATCCTTTGCGATCCTCCGGCGGTGTGACCTTTGTTGTCACGCCCGTAACGGGTCCGCCCATCGGCATCCAATTCGTTCCCGGCAGAACCGGACTGAATTCGATGAGGTATACCCCGCCCTCCGATTTTCCGCTGCCGCCCTCATCCCACGTTATGGCTTTCAACCCGGCCTTGTCGTGGCCGAAGAGAACAATACCGAGGAACTCCTTCGTGCCGCCGCCACCCCCTGCTCCGCCGCCGCCAATCCCGGGCAGTCCTGTCCATGCGTACGTGTCGTCCAGATAGACCGTTCCGGCTGACCCCGACACCCAGGAACCGGATCCCCCCGCGCTGACCATAGTCATCCCATTGGTGTTGCTGGAACCGGAAGGATAATAGACCGCGACCCTCCCCCCGCCTCCCGCGACTTCGTTGCCGCCGCCGTTAGCCCGAATGGTTCCATTGCCTGTCAGCCCGCCCGTCTCAATGTAGATCGTGCCTCCAGAACCACCCCCGGCCCCATCGCCACCCCCCGCGGAACCGTCGGCCGTTATGACACCATCCAGATCAAGCGATCCGGCCAGAATCCTGATCCAGCCGCCACCATCGCCGCCTGCCCACGAGTCACTGCCACCGCGTGATCCACCGGATCCCAGTGCCGCGGGATTCGTCGCGGTTCCGTAAACCGGATTGGGCGTGCCGCCCCCAGCGCCGCCGAGACCTCCGTACGATCCGCCGGATCGCTGTGAAGAACCGGTTGCATTGTTCAACGTGCGTCCGGAGTTGAAATTGATGTTAGGCGAGTGCTCTCCACCCAGGTACCCGCGTCCGATCACATTGATCGAACTGTTGCTCGAAATTTGAAGTCTCTCGGCAAGTAATTGCAGCCGCGATTCCATAACCGTGGATGCATCGAAGTGCGTCACCCCCCCGAACTGAGCCACGACCATGTTGCTCGTCACATGCAGAACATCGCCGAGAACAAGGAATCCCCCGCGTCGGAAAAAGACATTGTCGTATACATGGACGGCAGCATAGGTGTCTCCAATCGAGGCGACATCTGTGAGCATTGTCCCACCGCTCACATCCACGGTAATGGACGTCGCGGTATTACCGCTGACCGTGAAGACTTCTGTCTGATCCAGATTCGGGTTGACGGTGAGACCCACGAGTCCGCCCGGGAGCAGGGCCACCTTCTGATCTGTTGAGAATTCATTGGAACTGACGGCCTGAATAGTCCCGTATCCCACCCGTGTCAAAGGAGTCCAACGCGTGGACGTGGAGCCGGATTTGTTGTCGTCAATGTACAGATCGCCATACGTTTGTGCGTGCTGCCTCATCACAATCGTTCCGGCACTGCCCGGCGACCAAGATCCCGATCCGCCAAAAACCGTCACATTGCTGAGACTATTGAGATTATCACCTCCACCACCCAGCGCACCGTAGGTGATTCCGATCCGGCCTCCCGCACCCCCGACTTCATTTCCTCCGCCGTTCGCGGATACAGTTCCGGTGCCACGCAGGGTTCCCACTTGAATCTTAACGGACCCTCCGGACCCGCCCCCGGCTCCGTCACCATGACCGGGACCGCCCGCAGCCGTGATCGTTCAATTGACCGTCAGGTCATTCGAGACGACGAGATCGATTCGTCCACCACCGCTTCCACCGGCCCATGAATCGCTTCCGCCTCGCGAACCACCCGAACCGAGGTAGATGGGATTATGAGGGTCGCCATAGGCAGGATTGGGAGATCCTGCTCCGTAGGAAGCCCCATATCCGCCAAACGAGCCGCCCGACCTCTCCGATGAACCTATCTGCCCCGCGAGCGTCAGTCCGTTGTTATTGTCCGTGTTGCCCGGCCTCTCACCACCTCGATAGCCTCGCGCGGTCACATCTATCGAACTCCCGGCGTCGATCTCAATGTTGTTCGCGTGAACCTGAAGGCCGTTTTCGTTGCTGAGTGTATGCGTCAGGACGCTGTTCGTCTGGAGCCGCAAGGCACCGGCCACGTTCAAGCCCGCATCTGCGGTCACCCGGGCCTTGTTCCTGAAGATGATGTTGTCGAATTCATAGCCGTCCAGGATAGGACACTTATCGATCGCGGGTTTCACATTGTGCCCGTCAACGACCAGATCCCCATAAGTCTGGCTGGAATGCTTCAGGAACAGCGTGCCATTGCCTCCATTCGTCCAATTTCCGCTTCCGGCTCTGGCTTCAAGGTGACTCTGGTCGATAGCAAGCGTGTTGTAGCGAATGGCTATCCTTCCACCGCCACCACCGACCTCGTTGCCCCCGCCATTCGCGCGAATGATGCCGCTTCCCGAAAGACTGTCTGCGTGTATGTCAATCGTTCCGCCCGAACCGCCTCCGGCCCCATCACCATGACCGCCCTGCCCGTTCGCGGAGATGATCCCATCATTCGCGATCGCACCCGCGGTTATGCGGACCCAACCACCGCCATCGCCACCCCACCAGGAATCACTGCCGCCACGCGAACCGCCCGAACCCAACTCCTCCGGGTTTGTCATGCTTCCATAGACGGAATTCGGCGCCCCAGCACCCCAATGACCTCCAAGTCCACCGTAGGAACCGCCCGCCCGCTCCGTGGAGCCGGCGGAGTTGTTCTCTGTCCGTCCCGAATTCACGCCGACGTTCTGATGGTGTTCGCCACCGAGATAGCCGACCGCATCGGCGTTGATATACCCGTTGCTGCTCAGTTCCAGCGTGCCTACCGTCAGATCCAGCCGTGATTCAAAGGTCGTCGTCGCTTTGAAATGCGTCAGTTTCCCGTGCTCATCGATTCTTACCGTATCGCCAACAACGACCTTGTCTCCGCATCTGAGGGAACCGCCTCGCCGGAAGAAAATATTGTCAAAGCGATGTATCGCAGCATAACCGTCACCGGGCGCTGCCACGTCCGTGAGATTCGTGCCACCGCTCACATCGACCGTTATGGATGTCGCCGAGTTGCCGATAATGTCGAAGGTTGTCTGCTGCGTCAGGTCAGGATTGATCTCCAGTCCGACGAGACCGCCGGGAAGGACGCGAACCGTCTGGTCCAGCAAGAGCATATTCGAGGACAACGCCTGCACCGTTCCGAAACCGACGTGCGTCAACCATGTGTAGTTTGTGGATGTCGAGACCTTGTTGTCGTCCACATACAGGTCACCGTAGCTTTGACTATGCCGCCTCATGACGACCGTTCCCGCCCCGCCCGGCGCACTCCACGTCCCGGATCCCCCGAACGCGCCGATATTGCGCAAGTCATTCAGATCGTCACTTTTCCCGCCGAGATAGTCATAGTCGATCAGAATCCGACCGCCGCCACCGCCGATTTCGTTCCCGCCGCCATTCGCGCTGATACTACCGCTTCCTCGCAGAAGCGAGGTGTCGATCTTGATAGACCCGCCCGAGCCACCACCGGCGCCATCACCTGCACCAACCTGCCCGTCTGCCCTGATAACCCCTTCAACAACAACGGCTTCGGACGCTTCTATCGTGACCCTTCCGCCGCCGTTTCCGCCCGCCCAAGAGTCACTGCCTCCTCTCGATCCGCCGGAACCGAGGTACGCCGGGTTAAGATCCGAACCGTAAACAGGATTCGGAACCCCCGCGGAGGCGCCTCCGTATCCGCCGTACGATCCGCCTGCACTTTGAGAGGACCCCATCTGTTCCGCCAGCGTGAACCCGCTATTGTTAGGATTTCCATCGCGCTCGCCGCCGCGATAGCCCTTGGCACCCACATCGATCGAGCTGGAGGAGTCTATCTCCAGACGCTTGCACGTAATGCGTACGCCGTCGGTCAGCATCAGCGAATGCGTCATGATGCTACCGGTCAGAATCTCGATCTTGTTGCTGACTACGAGTTCATCATCGGCGACGACACGCGCCGTGTTCCTGATGATGATATTGTCGAAGACATGGCCCGGCGGGATCGGCAAAGCCGAGAAACTGGAACCCGCGCCCTGTCCATCAACGACGAGTGTTCCACCACCTTCATCGACCCCCTTGAGAAACACCGTGCCGTTTCCGCCATCGACCCAGTTGCCCTGACCGCCCAGGGCATGGAGCAGCGTCGTATCCCAAGTGTCGATGTCCACGTAGTGGACCGCAATCCGTCCACCCCCGCCCGCAACCTCGTTGCCGCCACCATCCGCGGTCAAATCGCCTCTTCCGCTCGCGGTCGTGACAATCAGGTAGACTGACCCGCCGGAACCGCCGCCGGCGCCATAGCCGTGCCCCGCCTGTCCGTCCGAAGTGATCAGGCCGTCGTTCACAATATTGATGGCCTGGATGAGAATCTTCCCGCCGCCGTCACCGCCCCACCAGGAATCACTCCCCCCGCGTGAACCACCCGACCCCAATTCGGAAGGCGCCGTTAAATCACCGTATAACGCGCACGGCGTCCCGCCCCATGCTCCACCTGTGCCTCCGTATGATCCTCCCGAACGCTGTGTAGAACCTGCGACGTTCCCTGACGTCCTCCCCTCATTCATGCCCGTGTTCGGAGCATGTTCTCCGCCCAGATAGCCCAACTCGTCGACGTTGACGGCACTGTTCGAGTCAACGGTGACGGTCCATGCATCGATATCCACCCCGTATTCCGCCGTTGTTGTCGTGTCCGGATGCGTCACCACCGCGCCATTCAAGAGTTCAACATTGTGGAACATGTGATGACCGTTGATCGTTACGGTCACACCGTCTATACGCAGATTCACATTGTCGTAGGCCGTATTTCCGAGCGAAATATTCGTGGGAGAGGATATGGTGATCCAGACCGTCCCGGCGCTGAACGCGCGCACTTCATCCGCCGTGACTACGCCGGTTGCATTGGTCGGCGGAAGTCCGCGGTTGCCGTATTGGTCGACACCTATCGAGTAGAATTCGTATGTTCCGTCCCCACCCATCTTCGCCGAATCGAAGATCAGGCTCCCCACGGCGACGCCGCCTGGATCGTAATGACCCAGTGAGTTCCCACCGTCAGCATCTGTGTAGCGGTTAAACGTCCCGTAGCCATCTCGCCGGAAGTAGATTTCAACGTGATCCAGATCGTCGAGGCCATCGGTGACCTCGTACGTCACCGTGGCAGTCGTACCTACCCCGGGATCGGCTACGGCAGTCACCTCCGTCGCCGGAGGCGTGATATCAGCATCTGACAACACGATCGGCACATTGATCGCCGTCCCTTTATTATTTTCGTCGTCCCACGCCTCCGCATGCAGCGTAACGTCAGGATACGGCGCGCCGAAGGGAACGGATATGCTGAATACCTCATTTGTGCCACCGACCGATGCCCCGTAGATACGCGTCTCGTCAGAACTGAGTGCGCCTGTCGCGTAACACCGCACTATCTTGACACCGACTGCATCCGAAGCCACTACGACGACGGTCACCGTTTCTCCATAGCCATACGCCGTTTCCGGAATCGGCGATGAGATGAATACTTGCGGCGATGTCCCGTCGCCAAGCTGAAGCACGATGCTGTCGACCGTCGAGGTGTGTGCGCTCGTATCGACAGCCCATGTCCTGACAGTGATGACGCCGCTGATGGGTGCGTTACTTGAAACCGTGAAGTTGAAGACCTGCGTCGTATCCTTCTTCGATGGAGATATCTGGCGTTGATCCGTGAATGTCGTCGCACCGGATACCGCGAGATAGATGCGGGTCACGCCATTCGTCGGATCCTGCGCCCGCACAGAAACCGGAACCAACTCGTTGCGCTCGACGCCGGAACCGCTGGGCGGACTGAGAATATCAACGGTCGGAGGCGGATCCATTCCCGTATCAACGCTCACGTTAACAAACGCGGACGGCAGCCCTGAGCGATACACGGATATCTGCGTCAGCCCGTCGGATACCGCCGTAATCAGGCCCGAAAGTGAAACCGTCGCAATGGCGGGATTGCCGCTGACAAATGTGTTTCCAGAATTCAGCGGCCCGCTTGTGCCGTTGTTGTACTGCCCGGTGACAGCAAGTTGTCTCGTGTTGCCCACGCCCGCCAACAACACCGATTTCGGCGCTGCCGTGATGTTGGTGAGCTTGACAATATCCGCGAAGATCTCGGCCGTTGCCGCATTCGACCCCACAGCCGCCGATATCGTTGCGGCACCTCGTTTCAGAGCGACAACACGACCCGCACTGCTCACCGATGCCACAGATGGAACACTCGAAGAGAAGGTCGCTTTCCCGGTAACGTTGGATGCCGAACCTCCCTGGTAAAACCCAGTCACGACGAGATCCACAAATGCCCCCGCAGAGGGCAGAACGGCATTCGACGGGTAGGCTCTGATCGACATAATCACTGGTTTCGGCGGCACGACCGCAACGGTCGGAGGGCTCGGATCCGGACTCTGGGTGAAGTCATAGGCCACCAAACTGAGAACATTCCCGACGTTCGCGTTGATCGTCGCGGTGAAAGCGCCGGAACTATTTGCATATACACTGACGGCGACGTTCTGGTTCGTGTTCCGAATGTTAATCCGAGCGTTGGCCACGCTGGTACCGGTGACTTTCGAGGCGAGGCCTTCCGGCGGCGACACACCCGTGACCATCGGCGCAGCAGGAGGCACACCGGGGGGCGGCTCGATGATCGTGAACTCCAGATAGGAATCCGGATCGAATCTGTCGTTCGCAACACCGAGGTTGTTAGTCGCCAGCACAATGACCCTGTGCGTTCCGAGCGCGAGATTGGTGGTGTTGATCAGGATGGGAGAGGCGTTGGTACTGACCAGGTTCGTGGCACTCGCGATAAATACGTGGATGGAACGGACTCCGACATCATCCTCGACACTCGGATCAATCGAGAAGATGTCACCCATTACGTACACCGCACCGTCCGACTCGTTGAAACTGATGACAGGCATGTTCAGATTCTCAACCAACTCGAAGTCGTAGTCATCGAATCCTGTCTGCCCCAAACCGTCTTCGGCCACCGCGCGGACGACATGCGTGGTGAGGCTCATGGTCAGCGTCGACAGCGTCGCCTGCCACGGAGGAAGCGTGACCGTTTTGTAAGGAACAAGCGCACCATCCAGAAAATATCTGACACGGCGCACACCGCCGGTCAGCGCTACCGGCTTCAACCTCACGGATATGCCCTGCAACTGAGGCGCGACAGGATCACCTGGAAGAACGATGGTAGGCGGATCGGCGGTCGGAGCCATGACAATCGAGATGGTCGCATTCTGACCGTTGAAGAGCCCGTCATAGGCCGTGGCCATGAGCTGGTATGTCCGTCCGGTCGTCAGATTCGATGAATCGAGTGCGAAGATGAACGGCGGCTCGTTGCCATGGAACACGCTCTTCTGATCCACCAGTTTGTACAGGTTTGTAGGATTGGACATGTCCTTGATGCGCAGTTCCACACGGGCAACACCGCTTCCCTGATCGGATGCGTAGGCATTAACGCGGACGATCTCACCGGGAAGGACGTAGTTAGGGTTCACAGGCGGCTCGATGGAAAGAGTCAGCAGAGGAGGATCCACATCACCCAGTCCCGTCGTGGTTGTCTTGAATACGCTGAGCCACTCATTATACAGGTGATTGCCGTCGCGGTCTCTTATCGCCTGGCTGACCCAGACCGTGTACTTCTCGCCGGGACGCCAGCGATTGAGCACACCGTCATCGACCTGCCAGATCGCCATGGAGCGGGAGCTCAGGTTCGTCTCGATCCTGATCTTCCCTTTCACCAGCCTGCCGGTGTCGTCGTAGACGTTGAACGTACCGTTGGATCCCGTCGTTATGGTGTCGTGATTCATCAACTCGCTGAAGAACGCGACCACGGGCGACTCCGTCGAAATCCCCTGGGCGTTGTGCGCGGGCGCAACGGAGACAGCGGGAATACCCGCCGGAACGTCTGTCATCGGAGGATTGTGTCCGACCGCGCACCCGAGAGTCCCGACGACGACCTGGAGGCTGACATTCTGATCGGAGATGCCCATGCAGGATGAAATAGCCCCGCTTTCCGACGGGAGAACGGTGAAGGTCTCACTGATCGTCTCGCCCGGATCCAGATGACCGAGCGCTCGCGTGACGGGCTCCTGCACGTATTCGCAGTCCGGCTCTCCCGTTGCCGCGTCCAGTTCACAATTCACAAGCTGCGCATCGGCGCTCACATCGAGTTCAAGGCTGGCGTACATGGCGGGCAGTTCGCCGGTATTGAGTATTCTCACGGTCAGGTCATATGGCTCGCCGGCGATGACGAAGTCAGGATGAAGCACGGTCACCTGGAAGTCCGGCGGCCCTTTCACTTCCACATCCGTTGTCGCGCTGCCATTAAAGGGGACGGCATCATCCCCCGCGATGCCCGGACCGACCACACTGCCCCCGAAGTTCACTGTGACGTCATGAATACCGATCTCATCGCCGCGAATGATGAACTCACGTTCCAGTTGACCCGGCTCGTCGGGGGTCCCCGGCAGAATGTCGCCGAAGGACACGATGCCATCGGCCGGTAGAGTGTGGCTCAAACCGCCGGCAGGAAACCCGATCTCGGCGACCACGTTGGAAAGCGTGAAAATACCCGATGTATTCATCAGCATCAGTCGAACAGAGAAGAACTCCTTCAGGCTCTTGATGCGGCCTTCAATAATGATCACGCCCGGTATGGGAGGAACTTCGATCGTTCCCGACGGTGAGACTTCCTGCGCGAAGAAGATGATCTCAGGCGGCAGTCTGGGTGCGTGTTTTTGCCCGGCAGGGTCGTCGGGCGGTGGCATCCTGTATGTCTCCGAACCTCCGCTGTTCCCGCCTGATCCTTTTGGAAACACAATGGGAAGGGAGATGGGGACCTCCTCTTTATCGATCGTCAGGACGATCGTGAATGTCGACACGTTGAAGTTCTCCGGATCTTCAAGATCGATCACCCCGTCCGCAACCAACTGCTCAACTTCTTCCGTCGACAGCCGCTCCGAAGTGAGGCGCGAGACGACGATCTGATCGAGAGACAACTGCGTTACAGCGAGTTCAGCCGCTTCTGTGTTCCCGTACGAATCTGTCGCCGTCACCTGGATGTTGTTCACCGCGTTGCGGTTCAGAGGCAAATTGACCTCAAACGATCCACCCTCATCGGGAAGAACAGCGCTACCGGCGCCGCCCGGGGCGGTGACGTTGACGGTGATTGCGGCGTCGGTCGGCATGGAGAGGCTTACGATGAGAAGAGAAAGCAGGAGAGCTGAGATGCGAATGGGAGAAAGGGAGAATGGGAGAGAGGGAGAGAATCTGCGTCTCCCATTCCTCCACTCTTCCTTTCTCCCACTCACCCTCATTCCACAACCTCTACACTAAGCACTCCAAGTGGCAGACCGTCTTCATGGTAATAGCCACAGCCATCCGCCGTCAGTTCAGTCACCTCAAAGCCGTTCACCTTCACGATGACCGTCGCACCGGGGATGGGATTACCATCACCGTCTTTTGCCACGCCGGAGACGGCCTGGCTTGTCGCGGGAGCAGTCTGCCGTCTGACCCTCGTTGAAAGGGAAACGCCGCTGATGTAAGGACCGTTTGCGGCTGCTCGCCCGGTCAGATAATTATCGCCCGTGTTCAGAGGCACGTTGTTAACGATGAAGTCGTTGTCGTTCCCGGTAAAAACGAGCGGATAGCTTCCTCCGCTTGCGTCAAGCGTACCGCCTGTAAGCGTGAAGTCCGTGTCCGCCGGAAAGATCGTTCCGCGAACCGTGACGGTCCCGTTCGACACGATCTCTCCGTCAGCCGGTGACGTGATCACCACGCAGGGCGCCGGGCGAAGCGTGGATCCGCATCGCCAATCGATAACGATGTCTTCCGTGAAGTTAGTCAGAGGATGACTGACATCCAGGATGCCGACTGACGCGGCTGTATAGCCGCCGAAGGTGTAGTAGCCATTTCCATCCGCCAGCGTCTTCTCCTCGCCGCCAGCAGTGATAAGCTTTACAACCGCGCCGACAAGCGGCTGGTCGTCCTCCGTCAGCGCCCTTCCCGTAAACCCGAAACGGGTGTACTGCACGCCCGCGTCCGTAACGTAGATGAGCGCCTTCCCGTCATCTGCGATCGCCACATCCATCGGATGTGGAACGTTCTCGATAAAGGTGTACGCGGTCATGAGCTCGGAATATTGCGCGGGATCGGAAGGGACAAGTAGCGGGAGGTCGCTGACGGGAACTCTGAGTATCCGGTTGGCCGCCATATCAGCAATAAACAGGTAGGTCGCGTAGCGTGACTCGCAGAACGCGCATGAGGTCGCATTATCGAAAACCGTGCCGTTGATGAAGAGGCCCTGCGCTGTATCTCCTTTCGTCCGCACGATGTTGTTCCCCTGGGTGATGTAGAGCCATTCCTTCGTCAAGTCGAACTCCAAATCGGTCCACGCGTCGAACGCAAAGATATCGGGCCACGTCGACCAGCTCTCGTTCTCGCCCCACAAGCCTTTTGCCACGTTGTGATACGCGACGGCCAGGTTGGCGTAGTTACTTCCGAGATACTGCTCACTCCAACTCACGTCGATCTTCTTGACCGTCGTATCGTAGTTGTCGGCAAGGTACAGTTCCTCGTCGTATGCGTCCGTTCCCTTGCTGCCCATCGCGATGTCCTGGATTGATGTCGGTCGCCCGCGCAGCAGCGTTTGTGAGAAGTAGTTCACGTTGGCTACGTGAGAACGCCCGGTCGCAAGACCCGTCACAGCATCCATGTAGAATTTGAATATCTTCCCGCCGTAAGCCATCTGTGACGCCCCGTTGACCGCGTACAGATCACCGTCCGAATCCATGGTCATGCCCACTTGACCAGGCTGCATGAATAGACTGTTGTGCGACACGGCTTCAACCATCTCGCTCTTCTCTGGGCGATACAGGAAGATCGCACCGCTCCCGCGATCGTTGTTGAATTTGAAGTCGGGAATACTGATGTAGATCCGGTCGGGCTTGTCGTAGTCCGCAACAAGATCTATATGCCCGAAAGGTGCGAAACCTGTCCCGGCGCCGCGCACAAAGACCGATCCGACGCGCGACAGGGCGCTGACATCGAGCCGCTCCCCTTCGATGAAGGCTTTGCCCGGATGAATATTGCGGGTGCCCAGCTTCAGCACCTGGTCCTGCGAAGCCGCGAGCGGATCATCCAGATATCCCGAGAGCCATGGCTTCACTTTTGCCAGCGTATTTGTGTTATCGAGAGCCTTCTTCACCACATTCTCGCTTCCGCGTATGCAGTCGATCCGGTAATACTGGTGACCCGGCTCAGGGAACGGCACGCGGAAAACCAGTTTCGCCGTATCGTTGGTGTCTCTGTGAGGAGAGAAGAAATCACTTCTGTCGGTGGTTTCCTGCCCGGCGGCGACAATCTTCATCGCCGCCCGTTCGGAAACAGTGGTGCCTTTGGGCTGCCACTGCCATAGCCGGTAAGCGTAAGTTTCTTCCTTCTTCACCCGCTCATCCGGACTCGGATAGAACAGAATTTCGACAAAGGGAATGTACAGCGGGTTGTACGCGCTTCCTATATTCCGCCGCACTTCCTTCACGGAATGGAGATACGGCGCCGCAGGGGCGAGAGACTTGATCAGTACCGCCGAGGTCACCGTCGGATCTGTGCCAAGCGCAAGGAACATCATCGGCGACAGGGTTCCATGTCCCCAACTGACTTTGAATGGCGCCCAGATGCTGCCGCTGCTGTAGTCGCGTCCGGCAATCGCAATGAAGTTCGTGCGAAGATGAATATCCGTCGCCGTAATGCGAACAAGACTGGTGACGGCCGCCACTACCCCGTACTTGTCCTTGTTGAAGATGTTGGCGATCGTCGGATTACCGGGAAATGCATTCTCCAGTTGCAGTCGTGCCGCGGCGAGCGAGTTGGTCGTGCCGTCCATGTAGTACTTGCTGAGGATGTCCTCAAACCCCGGCAATTCACGGTTCACGGCATTCGTTGAGTTGAAAACAGCCTCTGTCGGATAGTCCCCCATCTCCTGCGCCAACCTCTCCCACGTGATCGTATACGTGCCCGCCTTTCCGCCCGGAACCTGGGCCACAGCATCGGGCCCGCACACGAAGTCGTGGACGGCTTTGGACAAGGATTCGCCGAGAGACATCACGAAGGCATCTTCCGGCGGGGTCGGAGCCCAGACCCAATCATCACGATGGTGATACGCCGCACTCATGAAGCCGCTGACCATGATGAAGGCCTGCAGTTTGGTCAGCCTGGTCGCACCGTTCAGGACGGGAGGATTAGGGCTGAGATTGCGCCCCGTGTTGAATGCCGCTATGGCGGCCGCGTTGTTCGGGTCACTCGGATTCGCCCACGCATCGTTCAGAATCTGCTGTAGTGCTGCAATCCATTCCGTGAAGGAGGGCGTACTCCCACTCTTCCACTTGATGCCGAAGCTCAGGTCGTAGAGCAGATCGATCAACCGCACATCTTCGCCGCGCGCGTGTCGGCGCGCATACAGTTCGACACCCTTGTGGCTGATGCTGAACAGGTTGTTTGTGTCCAATGAAGGATTCAACTCGTTGCCGAATTCATCCCATACCCCGACTTCTTCCGCGCCGAGGGTCAGAAACGTATCTCTGACCAACTCAATCGCGTCCTGCAGGTCTATCCTCCCCGACAAATCACCAAGTCCACGGCCAAGAATACTGAAAAGGCTGGCAGAAGCGGCAGACGACGGATCATAGACCGTCGGCTCAGTGGCCAGTTCGCCCACGTCCACCGGCACCCCCTGCTCGACCCCGATCGGCAGGCGGATGAGCTTGTGGTTCGTCGGATTGAGCAGAAGAATCCGGGTCCCTATCGGGACGTTAAGAAGTGTGAAGCTGCCGTCGAGAAGAGACAACGTACTGATGACCGTTCCCTCAATCGATATCAGCGCCCCGACGATCGGGCTTCCCGTCTCTGAGTCAACCAGTCTTCCACTTACCGTCGTCAGACCTTCCTTTACATGGAATGCAGGGACCGCGACGGCTGTCTCGCTCCCAGTCTTCAACTTTACGCCCCGCGCCCCCGTCGCGGCGGACGCCGCCACGGAGATATTCGCGATCGCTTGAGTCCCATTGTTTACGGTCAGCGAGTTGACTGTGATGCCGTCACCGAACGACGCGCTGCTGCCCCCCGCCGCAAAATGTGTGACGTAGGCGCCCGTTCCCTTGCCACTGATGAGTACGCTGACGTTGGTATCGCCCTGGCGCGCGTCTGAAGGAAAAAGCCCCGTGATCAGAGAGGCGATGATCTTCTGCGCCGGAGGAAGGTTTGTCCCCGCGTTTACGCGGCCCGTCACTCGCTGTTCCGTGAGCAGCGTCGGACTCTCGGAATCGTCCACCACCAGAACGAGTTGATTGCTTTCGGCGGTCGCCTCGATATTGCTGACGGTGACGCTGACGATCGTGTCCGTGCTGTAGAGTGATCCGTCATACGAGCGGCACGTGATGTTGTAGGTGCCGTCCTGCGAGTAGTCGGGCGCAAAGGTGATACCTCCCCCCGCCTGAACGAAAATCGCATTATCCGGCAGTGGAGAACATTCGATGCTGATTGGGTCTCCGTCGGGATCCGAGCCCGTGACCGGGATCATGACATTTTGTCCTTCATTCACCGACACCGACGCTGGCGCGGAAATGGTAGGCGGATTGTTGGTCGGTGTGACAAGAATCTGCACGACCCTGCTCGTCGACAGGCCTGATTCATCCCACGCAGTGAACGTAACGGCGTAGACACCTTGCTGCCCCGGACTGGTTGCAAGCACGTAATCGCCTGTCGCGTTGAGACTGCTTGCAGATGTGAAGGCGGCATTAGGAAGGATAGGAGAAGCCCCGATGGAGACGACCTCCCCATCCGCATCATAACCGTAGAGTCTAAGGGCAAGCGTCTCACCCTCCATCACCACGTATGGCGGAACCTGTACAATATTCAATGTGGGCGGATGCTGCTGAAGAAGTCCACCCCGCGGACCGGGGTTATACATGAAGCGGTCATATTTGGGCCGCTCAAATTGAAGGGCCTGACCAACGAAATGTCCTGACGCGAATTGCCCCGCCGTGAACTTCGCATCCAGATTGAAATAGTACTTACTATACGGACCCGAGCCCTGCCCTCCGGACGCGCCCGGCATAACCACGCGATCGACGCGTCCGGAAACCAGGTCAACGGTCAGATCAATCGGCGGCATGGCTGCGGAACCGGAGTGATTCGCGGCAACGGAGGCGACCGTGGAAACCAGCGTCCCGTTCGCGCGATCCAACGCCGTGCGCGTTCTTCCCGACATAACCTCAATCTGCGCGCTGATATCAGGAGCCTGTGCGGCGGCGTTGCGGCCCCCTAATCCCAACATCGAACATAGAACAACCAACATCGAACATCGAATGATAAGGTGTCTTCTGTGTTGAATGTTCGGAGTTCGATGTTCGATGTTCGATGTTCTTATCACGGCGTCCCCCCCGCCGTAACGGCCACGTTGTCCACCCGCACCGCGCTATCCCCGGCGACGAAGTTCAGGTCGTAGAGCTCGAAGATAACGATGACGTACGTGTGACTGTTGTTGAACGTACCGGAGAAATGCGACCAGCCCGCGCCTTTCGGCGAATCGCCGATCGTTCCATTGATGTTGAAGTTTCCGTTTGCGTCGCAGTCGAAAAGGCCCTGCGACGCGTCGAACTTGTCGTTCTCGGTGATAAAATCGGAAAGCGTGTCGACGTAATAGACAGACGCATAGAAGGAATCATTGAAAGCGCCATCGGGGACCTCCACCGAAAGTGCGCTGCGGAAGTCGAATTCAATCGTGAACTGCCCCGCACCGACCTCATCCGCCTGAAACACAAACGCATGAACATCCTGCGTGTCCGCGAGCACGGCCTCGCCACCAGCTGACGTCACATGCCAGGCGGTCTTCCAATGGATAAGCGCAGAAGTGAAATCGCCGTTCAGAATCGCGGACGCACTGGTTGCGCCAACGAACAGCGCCAAAGCCCAAGCCAGTCCTAACCTCCTCACACAAGCCTCCTTAGCCTCCACGGCTAATATTTTATTAGACTCTTTTTCGTTCAGGAATACAAGAACCGGGAGGAACAATTCCCACATGTCCCCATAGAACTCCTGTCATCTGTCACATTCAGGTGTGCGATCGCACACCTGAATGTGACAACTTCCCGGCTTTCGCTTCCTTTGCCGCGGCGGAATGACGCTCGCAACGCAAGCCATTGGCCCTTACATTTTCCGAATGACGCAACTTATCATCATCGGCGGAGGCCTCGCCGGCAGCGAAGCCGCGTGGCAGGCGGCTGAGCGCGGAATCTCAGTTGCTCTGGTGGAGATGCGACCGGGAACGACGACGGGAGCACACCGAACCGGAAACCTGGCTGAACTTGTCTGTTCCAACTCTCTTGGTTCCGATCTGCCTGACCGGGCATCCGGCGTGTTGAAATCTGAACTGCGCCGACTGGGTTCGCTTCTCATGACGTGCGCAGACAGGACAGCCGTGCCTGCCGGAGGTGCGCTGGCTGTGGATCGCGATGCCTTCGCCGAACTTGTCTCGCAGAAACTGTCCGGAAATCCGAATATTGAAATCGTTCGTGAGGAGGCGGTCTCCGTTCCCGACGGACCCGCCATCATCGCGTCTGGGCCCCTTACGTCTTCAAGACTTTCCCGCGCAATAGCGGAACTGAGCGGCGAAGAGCATCTCTTCTTCTTCGACGCCATCGCACCGGTTGTCAGCGCCGATTCAATCAACATGAATATCGCTTTCTGCGCATCGCGTTACGGACGCGGCGAGCAGGATGAAGGCGACTACATCAACTGTCCTTTCACGAGGGAGGAATACGAAGTCTTCGTCGACGCGCTCCTGACAGCGGAGAGGATTTCCCTTCGCTCCTTTGAGAAGCTTGTGGAGTCTGGCGTACGGGCAGGCCCGCATCATTTCTTCGAGGGCTGTCTGCCTATTGAGATCCTCGCCCAACGGGGACGCGATGCGCTCGCTTACGGCCCCATGCGACCTGTTGGCCTGACCGATCCGCGCACTGGCAGGCGTCCTTACGCGGCCCTTCAGCTCCGCCAGGATAACCTGGCGGCGAGCATGTACAACCTGGTGGGCTTTCAGACCAACCTGAAGTTCCCCGAGCAGAAGCGTGTATTCAGTCTGATCCCCGGACTGGAGAAAGCCGACTTCATCAAGTATGGCCAGATGCACCGGAACACCTTCATCGCCGCTCCGAAACTGCTGAGACCTACGCTTCAATGGCATGATCGCGACGACCTGCTCTTCGCAGGACAACTTACGGGTGTGGAAGGGTATGCCGGAAACATTGCGACCGGATTGCTGGCGGGAATCAACATGTGCCGAATACTGAACTGTGAGGAGCCGATGGTCTTTCCTCAGACAACCATGCTCGGTGCTCTGTGCCACTACGTGACACACGCAGACATGAAGGACTTCCAACCCATGAAAGCCAACTTCGGCATCCTTCCCCAGCTCGCCAATCCGCCCAAGGGTAAAAGGCCAAGAGCCGAAGCATATGCTGAGCGGGCAAAGGATGCGCTCGAGGATTCCCTAAGGTAGGGACGACCGGCTCGATCATCCACGGATGATTCAGCGAATCATCCCTACCCCACTTTGCCGACCAAGTCATACTCTTCACCATCTGTAATGGTCACATCATAGAACTCGCCCACCTCCAGACCCGGCGACTCCACGATGACTTCGTTGTCGATGTCGGGTGAATCGAACTCGGTACGGCCAATGGCTACAGTGCCTTCTTCGCGATCGATGATGGTCTTCATGACCTGCCCGATCCGAGCCTTGTTGAGCTCAAGTGAGATGTTCTGCTGAAGCAGCATGACCTGATCCAGGCGCTGCTCTTTCACTTCAGCCGGAACGTCATCATCGAAAGTGTACGAGTGCGTATTCTCCTCGTGAGAGTAGATGAACGCCCCCACCCTCTCCAGACGAGTCTCTTTCAGAAAGTCCAGAAGCTCCTCATGTTCACGCTCCGTCTCGCCCGGATGACCGACGAGCAAGGTACTGCGGATCGCCACACCGGGCACTTCATCGCGGATTCGTTTGATGAGATCGGTCAGTTTTGCCCGCGAAGTCGCTCGCCGCATTCTCTTGAGCATCGCGTCAGACGCGTGCTGAATCGGCATGTCGAGGTACTTGCAGATATTTGAGCGGTCACGAATGGTGGGAAGGATGTCCAAAGGAAAATGCGACGGATACGCGTAGTGCAGTCGGATCCATTCGAGGCCTTCGACGTCCGACAGACGCAACAGCAGTTCGTTGAGCCGGCGTTCCTTGTAAAGGTCCAGACCGTAGAAGGTCAGATCCTGTGCTATCAGCATGATTTCTTTCACGCCTCGTTTAACGAGGTGTTCGGCTTCATCTACCAGAAAATCGATACTGCGTGAAACATGCTTTCCGCGCATCAGAGGAATAGCGCAGAAACTGCATCCCCGGTCGCAACCCTCAGAGACCTTCAGATAAGCATAATGACCTTCCGTTACGGTAATCCGGTCACCCAGAAGCTCCTTCCTGTAGTCAGCCCCCAGCGTCTTCAGCAAGTCGGGCAGATCGTGCGTTCCGAAGTAGCCATCGACATCCGGCAGATCACGCATGAGTTCGGGCTTATAGCGTTGGGACAAACAGCCCGTGACAAAAACGCGCTTGATGGCCCCCTCTTTCTTCAGCTCGAGAAAGTCCACAATGGTTTGAATAGACTGCTCTTTCGCCCGGTCGATGA
This sequence comes from Verrucomicrobiota bacterium, assembly GCA_018814445.1. Taxonomy (GTDB): domain Bacteria; phylum Verrucomicrobiota; class Kiritimatiellia; order JAHIZV01; family JAHIZV01; genus JAHIZV01. The sequence goes on from JAHIZV010000237.1 coordinate 73,195, forward strand.
ATCCGCACGTGTTGATGACAACGGTGCCCGCGTTGCCCTGCCGGGATTCGTGAGAAACATCGAACTTACTGGCCCGCAACTGGGTCAGCAGCACTTCAGAATCCACGATATTCTTCGCGCAGCCCAGGGTTACGATATTGATCTTATCCGGGTCGGGCTTTGTCTGTTTTGTTCTCATCCGTCAGAATTCCAGGCTGGTAGACCTGTAGCCACCTTAGAGGATGCAGAGGAGAAGTGATAGCCCGGATGCAGAAAGAAGGAGTTGACCCGGACCGTCTTCGGCGCAGACTTCCAATGCTTGGAACTTTTTCTCAGAAAACTTCCAAGGTATGGAAGTTTCCGGGTACGATATGAACACGATGAAGAAACTTACAGGATTCTTGGCAATAGGAACAGCCCTCGTCATGAGCATAACTTCCTCACTCGCAACGAATGTAGTAACCGTCATGACGTTCAATCTCCGGTATGCTTCCGCACCGGACGGCGACAATACATGGGAGAACGCCGACCAGGTTCCCGACCGAAGGCAGGTTGCCCTGTCGGTACTGCAGGATTATGCACCCGACATAGTCGGATTTCAGGAAGGCGAAGATCAGCAACTCGACTACCTGGCGGCGAATCTGCCCGCGTATTCTTTCGAACGCCAGAAGCCCAGCGGCGGATCCGGCAATGAGAATGCGGCGATTGCCTACGACACAAACAAACTGGAGTTGCTCGACCGGGGCGTTATCTCTCTCGGCAACAGTCCGGGCGGGGGATACTGGAACAACACACCGGGCGTTGATTTCAAACCGTGGGATATCTTCCCCGAGAACAACTTCGCATTCCCCCGTCTTGCTCTCTGGGGCAGATTCCGGTGGACCGCGACGCAACAGGAATTCATCTTCTACTCGACCCATTTCGATGTGTTCAACGGGAGCAACGACGGTGAGTCGCAGGTTAAAAGCGCGCGTCTTGTTACAGACGATGCGCTTTCCCGGAACGACCGTATGCCCGCTTCTCCGCTCGCCATCGTCGTCGGAGACTTCAACGGCAGTCAGAACAACCGGGCCTGGAAACTCTTCACAGGCGCCTACACCAACAACGGCATCTCCGGCGATTTCACGGACAGTTGGCAGCAGGTTCACGGCACGTGGACAGACTCCGGCACGTTTCATGGTTTCGCGGGAGGCACCTTACCGGGAAGCTCGCGCATCGATTGGATACTGCACCGCGGCGGTTTAGCGGCTACGCAGGCGGTGATCATCACCGATTCCGCCATATCGACGAATCAGTCCGGCGGAGGAACACATACGCTTTACCCCTCAGATCATTATCCTGTGCTCGCGCGGCTCAGACTTCCCGATCTTTTTGCCGATTTCGACAAAGACGGCTTGCCCGACGCGCTGGAATTGGCGTCGCCCCTCTCCCTGCCCGCTGATCCAGACACCGATGGAGACAGACTTCTTGACGGCGAGGAGAATCTGAACGGAGACAGCGCCGTGGACGGCGGAGAGAGTGATCCGCAAAACGGCACCGACACCCAACTCCCGACGGACATCCGGAACTACCAGATGGATGGTCTTGCCGACTATCAAAGCTCTCAACTCGGGGCGAACGGACTGGAACTCTACTGGCGGTTTGACGGCCGCCATCTCTATCTCGCCACGCAGGATGCCGGCGAGGGCAGCGACCACTTCATCTTCGTTGCCCCGACGCCGGACAATCCCGTTTCGGCGCCCTGGGCAAAGACGGGACAGGTCTCCGCCTGGGACGCCTATCTCGCCGACGAAAACGACGGGGGCTTCACGGGCTGGTTTGACGCGACAGGCAGTCAGATCACAAACCAGTTCGCCGCGCGGGCCACAACCTACTTCGAAAACGGAGGATGGGTGGAAGGCGTCATTGACCTGGCGCAGATTTACGGGAGCGGTTTCACAAACTCCTTTTATATCGCGGCGGGCCCATACGGGACCGCTGACGGCGGCGCCCTGTACCCTCCGGCACAAGTGCCCGGCGGCAACAGTGACGGCGATATTCTGGGCGCCGATGAGTACATCGTTGTTCACCCCGGCGACTTCGACGGCGACGGGATCAACGATTATGCAGACCCGGACAGAGACGGCGACCACTTGCCCGACAAATGGGAGACCGCGCACGGACTTGATCCGGACGATGCCTCCGGTGACAACGGCACTGCGGGCGACCCGGACGGAGATCATCTGGACAACTTATCCGAGCTTCGCGCCTGCACGTCGCCTTCACTTGCGGGTTCCGTACTCGACATAAGGGCAGGACTGCTCGGCGGGAATCTCCGGCTCACGTGGCCGGGAGTCCACAGCAATCGATACGTTGTGGAGCATCTGACGGAACCATTAACTGTTTTCAAGCCGTGGTTCGGAATCTACACCAACCACAGCAATCCAGTCTTCCCGGTCGCAACAAACAGCCTCCTTCACACTCTGGAAAGTGCGCATGGATTCTATCGAATCCGAGTGCTTCAGTGAGCACGGACTTCGGCACTCGACTCGCTATTCGACAAGCTTGATTCACGTCAGTGCTCAACGCTGGAGTAAAGCTCTTCACCCGTTTCCGCATTGATGATGCTGAAATCCTCCTGGTGCATCCCCGGCTCCGAAACGAACGTGAGTTGACCGCCGAATTTCCGTTCGATCTCGATCAACATCTGCTCGTCCTCGCTCCGCAGTCGATCGAGAACAGTCGGATTGATCGTGATCTTCAGCGAAATCTTCGCTTTGTCTCTCCGGTTTCTCCTGAAGACCTCGCCGATGCGGCGATGAATCTCGATGCTCATACTTTCGACGGACTTGATCTTTCCCCTGCCCTTGCAGTGCGGACAGTCGGAATATGCCGTATCACGAATGCTGACATCAGCCCGCTGACGAGTCATCTCAAGCAGACCCAGATCACTGATCGGAAGAATATTCGTACGCGCCCGGTCCCGGCGTAAAGCATCTCGTATTGCCCGATACACCTGTGTCTGATGGCGTTTGTGCTTCATGTCGATGAAGTCCACGACGATGAGTCCGCCAACATTCCGCAACCTGAGTTGACGACCTATCTCCGCCGCCGCCTCCATGTTCACTTCAAGAATGGATTCCTCCTGCGTCTTACCCCCTTTGTGCCGCCCTGTATTGATGTCAATGGCCACCAAAGCTTCCGTTTCGTCGAAGACAAGATATCCACCCGACTTCAGCCAGATCTTCCGGCGGAAGACGCTCTCCAACTGGCGCTCGACGTCAAAGTGGTCGAAAACGGCCGCTTCGCCGTCATACAGTTTCACTTTCCCCTTCGCGCGGCGGGAAGTTTTCGAAACGAGGCCCTTGATCTGCTCGTATCTCTCCCGTGAATCCAAGACGATACGGTCGACGTCTTCGGTAAGAGAATCCCGCACGACGCGCTCAACCAGGTCCGGCTCTTTGTAGAGCCGACACGGAGCGGGCATCTCTTTGATGCCCCTCTCGATATCCGCCCATGTTTCCAGAAGCGCGCGCATATCCCGGGCAAAGCTCGTTTTCCGCGCGCCCGATCCCGCAGTCCTGATAATGAATCCGTTATCCTTCGGCACAGGCAGACGCCCCAGGATTGTCTTCAGACGCTGGCGTTCTTTCGCATCACCTATCTTGCGTGAAACGCCTTTTAAACCACTTCCGGGCATCATCACCAAATACCTTCCCGGAATGCTCAAGTTGGCGGTCACCCTGGGTCCCTTGGTTCCTATAGCCCCTTTTGTCACCTGGACAACAATTTCGGAACCTACCGGAAATTTCTTGATCATTTCGCCCGGCGGATACTTCTTGCGCCGTCCTGAACGGGCTGTCTTGACTCCTTCTTCCGCTTCAAGCCGGACGGTATCTTCCGGGATCATGTCCCAGTAGTGAATGAACGCGTTCTTCTTCTGCCCGATGTCGACAAATGCCGCCTGCAGTCCATCTTCCAGGTTCTGGATCTTGCCTTTGAAGACACTGCCGACGATTTGCACCTCGCCGGTCCTTTCGATAAAGAAATCGTCCAGTTTGCCGTCATCAAGCACGGCAACCCGCGTTTCAAGCGGCTCCATGTTGATGATGATTTCTTTCTTATTTTCCTGTCGTGATGACATTTTTAATCGCTCCCACATATATCACTCTCCATATCAACGTCGATATCTCTGCACATAAACACTCTGCACAAGACCCAGAGAGATCATTGTGCATACCATGAACGAACCGCCGTAACTGATCAGAGGAAGAGGAAGCCCAGTAATGGGCATCAGACCTACAGTCATGGCGATGTTAACGAAAACGTGCGCGAACAGCATGGTCATGACACCTACCACGACCAAGCGACCGAACTTATCGCGCGCGACCAAACTGGTTCGGAGCCCCGCCGCCAGAACGGCGGCGTAGAGAGCCAGGATCAGCGCAGATCCGAGAAACCCCGTCTCCTCCGCTATTACGGAGAATATGAAGTCTGTCGGCGCCACCGTTCTCGGCAGAAACCCCAGAACATTCTGTGTTCCTTTGAGATAACCCTTGCCGAGCAACCCGCCCGAACCCACTGCAATTTCCGATTGGATCTTGTTCCAGCCGGCCCCAAGTGGATCACGGCCGGGATCGAAAAAGACAAGTATCCGTTCCTGCTGATAGCCTCCAAGCCCCAGCCATCCAACCGGCAGCAGAAATATCCCTATCACCACAAGCAAGCCTATCGCCCTTGCCGGAACACCCGCGACATAGGCCATGACCAATGTGACCGGCAGCAGCATGGCGGCAGTTCCCAGATCCGGCTCCTTCAGGATCAGCAGGAAGGGAACGGCAGCGATCAGCAGAGCGACAAACATGGTCCTGGCTTCACGGAGATTTCTCCCGGGACGGCTGAGGTGCCTTGCCAGAACCAGGATCGTGGCGATCTTCGCGAACTCCGAGGGCTGAACGCGTATACCGAACAGATCCAGCCACCTGCGCGCGCCGTAGACAACCTTTCCACTCACAAGGACAACGATCAGGAGCACCAGCGCGGAGGCGTAGAGAGCCCAGGCCAGCTCCTTCCCCTTATTGTAATCTATCACGGCCAGACCAAAGAAGCACAGAATACCAACGACCGCCCACACTATCTGCTTCTTGTAGAAGGAACTGACCGGAACTGCATCGCTTCTGTAGCATGCGCTGTAGATAAAGAGCACACCCAGAACGAGAAGAAACAGAACCGCGAGTGCAAGCATCCAGTCCGCCCTGCGAATCTTTCGATATATGCTCGTCCAGTCCATTACCCTTCGCCTTTCCCCTCTGCAGGACTGAAAAGTTGTGTGAGCAGCTTCTTCAGCTTCGGCCCTACCGTACTGCCTCCGCTGTCAGCGTTTTCGACCACCATGGCGATAGCATATTGAGGTTTCTCGAAAGGTGCATAGGCGATCATCCATCCTCGGTACTTCCTCTCATCTTTCCTTCCGTATTCGGCGGTTCCCGTTTTTCCGGCGAAAACGAGACCCGGCACCGCTGCCGCCCGGCCCGTTCCGTGATCGGACATGATCACGTCTTTAAGACCGTTGCGAACGGTGCTGAGCCGCTCGACCGACCACTTCAAATCGTTGACCTTCTGAGGCGGAAAAGCGCGGAACTTCTCCTCTTCAGCAGCTTTGAGCCCCATGATCAGGCGCGGCTTGTAGACTATGCCGCCGTTCGCGAGGGCCGAGGTCACAACAGCCATCTGCAGGGGAGTGACCGTGAGCGCGCCCTGACCGATTGACAGATTCACAGTGTCACCAGCGCTCCAACCATGTCCGTACATGCGCCTCATCCAACCCTCATCCGGAAGTAAACCCGGTACCTCATAGTCGATGTCTATTCCGGTTTTCTCCCCGAGGCCCAGCGCGGCCGCCATATGGGAGACCGCATCATGTCCGCAAGCAAGGCCTAGGTGGTAGAAGTAGACATTGCAGGAACGCGCGATGGCCTCGCGCATGGCAATATTTCCGTGCGCCCGTCCATGTGCGCAGCGGAATACCACGTTGCCAAGCGTCATGCGGCCGTTGCATTCATAGTGTGTATTACCGGAAACCTTACCGTTCTCCAGAGCAGCCATCGCCACAACCGGCTTGAACGTACTGCCGGGCGGATACGCGCCCGCAACCGCGCGGTTCAGCAACGGCTTATTTGCATCACCGACCAACTGCCTCCATTTTGACGACGATATATAGGGGACAAACTCGTTCGGGTTGAACCCGGGAGTGCTGGCGATAGCCAGCACGTCTCCATTGTTCGGATCCATGACCACGACCGCGCCCGGATCATCTCCGAGCGCCTCCTCAGCGAGAGTCTGAACCTTTACGTCCAGGGTCAGCCAGATGTCGTCGCCCGCCCTTGGCTCGCGGGTGAGTTTCTCCAGTTCCGCATCATGGTGCCTGTAGCCGGTCACATCAACTCGCATGAGCTGTCCTCCGGCCTCTCCCCGCAGGAGCGCATCAAAGCGCCTCTCAATGCCACTCTTGCCGGCCATCTCGGGAAGGTAGTAGTGGTAGCTTCCCTCATCGGGCGCAATGGTCGCGCGCCCCACGTAGCCCAGTGTATGGCAAGCCGTGCTGCCTCTTGGGTATATCCGTACGGCTTCCGTATAGATATCGACCCCCGGCGTGTTGGACGCCAACTCCGCCCACTTAGCCAATGTCTGCTGGTCAATATCCTTCCATGCAAGCAGCGGCAGAGGAAGGCGACGTTTGATGTGGGCTTCAATCTCACTCCGCGTCAACTGAGGCGGAATGCCCAATTTATCCGAGAGATCAGCGACCATTCCTTCTATCCTCTCTACCGTCTTAGCCCAGGTGCCCGGCTGTCGCAGTTCTTCCAGGTAGATGGCTATGCAATGACTCGGCCTGTTGGCGGCAAGCTGTTCACCGTTCCTGTCATAGATATGACCACGCAGTCCGGGCAGCCGAACCCGCCTGATGCTTTGCCGCTCCAGGTTCTGCTGAAATTCATGTCCGCGGGCTACCTGAATCCGCCACAGCATCATGCAGATGAAGGCGAGCGCGCCCACCATCAACGCGAAAGCGATGCGCAGACGTATGATTTCATCATGGAATACTCGTATGGCCATCAGTAGGCATCCGCCTCCATATTGCCGAGAAAGCGGTCCAGATCTTCAACCGCCCTGAAAACGAATGGGACCGCAATAGCACCCAGAACCAGCGAGCCGGCACATTTGAGAATGACCCACTGCGGGTAGGGAGTAATGAAACCGGTACTGGAGAGAAGAAAAGACATCATGAGAGTCGTGATAAGATAGCCAAGAGCACCGAACATCATGTGCGTCACGGCCCTGTACCCGAAGACTATGTCCTTGAATCGATTGGTGGCCAGACCGGCGATGCAGAAACAGAATGAGCTGTACCCGAGCGGGCTCATCCCGAGGGCATCCTGAAGAACACCCGCGAAGATGGCGGCTCGCAACATCGCATTCCGCTCTCTCGTCAGAGCATAGTAGAGGACGATACCGAGGAGAATCGGCGCCTTCGAATCTCCCAGATGGGTCCACGATGGTATCACAGCCTGGAGGACAGCGCCGACGATCATCACGAAAACCATGACCAGTCCGTTCATCGAGCCCCCCCCGCTCCCGGAAGGCCCTTTTTCTTCAGCAGAGAAGCGATCGGATCCTCTTCCTCCATCACGACAAACGCGTAGGAGAGGGATCCCAGATCCGCCTTAGGAATCACATCCGCGTACTGATAGAGACCTGTGCGTTCCGTGTAGACCTTCTCAACGTAACCTATCAGCAGGCCCTGCGGGAAAACACCGCCGAGACCGGAACTCACTACTTCATCACCCGGCCTGACCGGCACGTTGACATTTATGAAATCCATTCTGCACACGACCTGACCGTTCCAGGACAGCCCCTGCCCTGACACGACACCAAAGGCGCCCGTCCGCGTAATCTTCGCCGACACTTTGCATCCGGAATCGGAGATAAGAAGAACATCGGACGTTCTTACAGAAGTGTCCACAGTCTTGCCGATGACGCCATCGGTCGTAACGACAGCACGCTGCGGGACGACACCGTCAATTGCGCCCTTGTTCAGCCTCACCGTCTGCCACCAACCGGCAATATCGCGGGCAATGATCTCACACGGAATTAACGTTCTCTCACTCTGCTTGAGAAATTGAAGCTGTTGTCTGAGTTGGAGGTTTTCGTCTTCAAGATAGTCGCGGGCACGGACATCGTTTCTCAGCCGAACCAGATCCGAAGCCATCTCGCGATTCTCTTCAACAATGCCGCCAAGCCCTCGGACTACCGTGACGGTTTCCTTGATGTTGCCGGAAATGCCTCCGATCAACCCCTGCAGAGGCGAGAGACCTTCCCGCACCGCTGCTTTGATCTGGTGGGATACTGAACCGGGGAGGTTCAGGACTATCAGAAGAACAGCGCCCAGGATCACCCAGACTAAAAAACCTTTGTGTCTCACGTTCCCAAAAAGCTTTCTCAAAAGGCCAGTCGGCCCAGGCCGCAAGGGATACGTTTCAGGCGGGGAACAGCGGTATACAGATCCTAACCGTGCCGATGATCAGTTGACGAACCAGCCATTTTCCGGAGGAAATTCAGCTCATGAAGTACCACGCCGGTGCCTTCAGCAACCGCACAGAGCGGATCGTCAGCCACATGAACCGGAAGACCGGTCTGTTCCGCAATCAGCTTGTCGATGCCTCGCAGCAAGGCGCCTCCACCAGCGAGAATCAAGCCTCGATCGACCAGGTCTGCCGACAATTCCGGAGGACAGCGCTCAAGCGTAATGCGTACTGCCTCAACGATGGTCGAAACAGGCTCCTGCAACGCTTCGCGCACTTCTTCTGACGTAATCGTCAGCGTCTTCGGCAGGCCGGCAACAAGATCGCGACCTTTGACCTCGATGGTGGTTTCCTCTCCCAATGGATAGGCTGAACCGATCGAAATTTTGACCTCTTCAGCCGTCCGTTCGCCAATCATCAAATTGTATACCCTCTTCATGTACTGGACGATTGCCTCGTCCATCTCATCCCCGCCGACACGCACACTGCGGCTGAACACGATGCCGGCCAGGGATATGAGCGCCACCTCAGTGGTGCCGCCCCCAATATCGACAATCATGTTACCGGCAGGCTCCTGAACAGGGAGACCTACCCCAATGGCAGCAGCCATCGGCTCTTCTATCAGATAAACTTCCCGGGCTCCTGCGTGTGTCGCTGAATCTTTGACAGCCCGCTTCTCTACCTCCGTAATTCCGCTGGGAACAGCAACAATCACACGCGGACGAACCATCTTGCGGCGATTGTGCACCTTGCGAATGAAATACCGCAACATGGCCTCGGTGATTTCAAAATCCGCAATAACACCGGCTTTGAGAGGCCGAACGGCCACGATACTGCCCGGCGTCCTTCCAAGCATACGTTTAGCTTCTTCACCAACTGCCAACACCCGGCTCGTACCTGCCTGAATAGCAACAACCGAGGGCTCTCGCAGGATGATCCCCCGGTCACGTACGTATACCAAAGTATTGGCAGTACCTAAGTCGATGCCAATATCGTTGGAAAATGTCCCAAGTAAACGGCCAAACATATATGCCTCTATACTCCTTGAGTCTCTTCCGAATTTGCGTTGTACTTTGCTCTATACGTCAATATAGCGTCAAGCGATAAAAAGGATAACGCGCGAGGGTTCCATGCAGGGATTAGACCCGCTTCTATGCCGTCACAGCCAATTGCTTGTTCTAAGGTGTCTGTACCGCGCCAAGGAATCGCTGACCGGCCGTGAAATAGAACGGAGAACGGGCCTCTCGAACCGGGCTACGATGCTTGCGCTTGAAAGCCTGGTTGAAGCATCAGCCGTCAACCTCGACATCACTTCAACGGCGCATTGGTACGAGCTCAACCAGAACCACTACTTTGTCGCCAAAGCCCTGAAACCCGCTTTTGAGGCCGAAGACCTGTTCTGGGACGACCTGAGGAAGACGGTCAGGAAGATCGTTCATCCACGCCCGCTGGCGGCTGTCGCGACGGGTCCCCTGGCTCGAGACGAAACCGCCTTTGCGGGACGTGTTGACCTGTCCATGGTGTTTTCGACCGGCAGGGCTCGAATCCGCGCCTTCAAATCAATCGAAGAACTGAAAGAGGGCGTATGGGACCGCTACGCCATCCAGATCGAGCCCATCCTTCTGGATGTAAATACGATGGACGAGGAGGAATACGACACGCTCTGGCGCCGGGTGGAAAGAGAAGGTATTCTGCTGTTCGGAACGCTGCCCTAGCCGCTGCGCGGAACATCGAACGCCGAACATGAAACATCGAACTTCAAATCGAAGTCATTGATGTCCATACTTCGATGTTCGTTGTTCGAAGTTTGATATGTTCGTTGTTTCATGAAGCTAATCCTCGCATCTCATTCCCTCGCGCGGGCAGCCTTGATGGAGGCTGCGGGCTATCAGTTCACGCGTATTCCCTCGGACGTCCCCGAACCGCCTTTGCGGGCTGATGAAGATCTGGAGTCGTATGCGGTTCGCCTTGCGGAGTTGAAAGCAAGAGAAGTCTCCAGGCTTCACCCCGACTCTTTTGTTCTCGGTGCGGATACGATCCTCTACCTGGATCACGAAACGATCGGCAAACCGGCGGATCTTGATGACGCATTTCAGATCCTGAAGAAACTCGGCGGGAGGACACACGAACTCTCCTCAGGAATCTGCGTCGTGTCACCCGGAGCGGACAACGTTTTCACCGACGCCGACACAGCACATGTGACGATGCGGGAATGGAGTGACGACCGAATACGACAACACGTCGAACTGGTGAGACCTCTTCGTTTTGCAGGAGCCTATGCGCTGCAAGGAGAAGGCGCAGTTATGGTGAAACATCTGGACGGAGACCCCAACACCGTGATCGGCCTTCCGATGGGACTGGTTGAGGACCTGCTGGATAAAGCGGGATACCGGATGCCGGATACCTGATACCGGATTCCGGGGGCCGTCTTCGCGAGCTAAGTCCATGGGATTCGGGAGGAATACGGTGAAGGCGAAGCGATCCAACGTGCAACGAGGCTGGATTGCTTCACCGTCGATCTGGTGAAAACGTCAGGGCAAACAGTTCACAATGACGCTCGCGGCATCCGGCATCAAGCGTCCTGAAGGACGCGCCTCACGCGATGCTCTTGAAACACAAGGTCGCATTGTGCCCGCCGAACCCGAGTGAGTTCGACAAACAGGCGTTCACCTTTGCCTCACGCGCGGTATTCGGAACATAATCCAGATCGCAGTCCGGGTCAGGATTCTCAAGATTGATGGTCGGAGGAATAATGCCGTTCCTGATGATCAGGGCAGACGCGATCGCTTCAACACCGCCGGCCGCACCCAGGAGGTGACCCGTCATCGATTTGGTGGAGCTGATGGCAACCTTGCGCGCGTTGTTTTCGCCCAGCGCGGTCTTGATAGCCAGCGTTTCACCTTTGTCGTTCAGCTTCGTGCTTGTGCCATGCGCGTTGATATAGTCAATCTCGTCAGCATTAAGTCCGGCATCTTCGTATGCAAGTTTCATTCCGCGAGCGCCGCCCTCGCCTTCCGAGTCCGGAGCAGTGATATGATATGCGTCACAAGTGCGGCCGTATCCCGCCAGTTCGCAGTAGATATTGGCGCCGCGTTTCACGGCATGATCGTACTCCTCAACCACGAGAAGCCCCGCCCCCTCACCAATAACAAACCCGTCACGATCCATATCAAAAGGACGTGACGCACGCGTCGGCTCATCATTACGCGTGCTCAGCGCGCGCATCGCACAGAAGCCGCCCACTCCCAGCTCGTTGATAGCGCCCTCCGTACCTCCCGCAACCATTATGTCGGCTTCCCCGCGCTCAATCATTCTCAAGGATTCGCCAAGGCAGTGAGTCGCCGAAGCGCATGCTGATGTAATGCAGAAATTGGGACCTTTCAGGCCGTATTCAATCGCTATCTGTCCCGCGATGATATTCGTGATCATCTGAGGAATCATGAAGGGCGAGAAACGGGATGGGCCACGACTGTCCAGCGTTCTCATCTGCGAAATCAGAATCTGAAGTCCGCCTATCCCCGAGCCGACAAGCACACCGGCGCGCGTCGTATCACACGCGGAGAAATCAATGCCGGAATCATTAACAGCCATCTTGGCCGCAGCCAGGCCGTAGAGGCTGAAGGGATCCATCCGGCGGGCTTCTTTCTTCTCTACGAAATCCTCGGGATTGAACTCGATTACCTCGCCGGCGATCTGAGATGTGTAATCCGAAACATTAAAGGTCTGAATGTTCCGGATGCCTGATGTCCCCGCAACCAGACGCCCCCAGAAATCGTCAAGCTTGCACCCCAGCGGGGACACGACACCCATTCCCGTAATGACTACCCTACGCCGGTTCATGGTCACACCCTTATATACACCAACGGCAAACGGCCGGAGAAGGCGACGATGCCCTCTCCGGCCTCTAAGACCGGAACGGTTATTCCCCGAAGCCCTTTTCTTTCAGGTACTCGGTCACCGCACCAACCGTCGTCAGCTTCTCGGCGTCCTCGTCAGGAATCTCAGCCCCGAATTCCTCTTCGAAGGCCATGACCAATTCGACCGTATCCAGAGAGTCAGCGCCAAGATCCTCGATGAAAGAGGCCTCGGACGTTACCTGCTCCGCATTCACACCAAGCTGTTCGACGATGATATCTTTTACTTTATCTTCAAGCGCCATCGGATTCCCTCCTTATTACGCGCGTTCACTCAGGTTACCATTCCGCCGCAAACCGTCAGAACCTGACCGGTTACATAGGAAGCTTCTTCACTTGCCAAAAACGCCACGACGTTCGCGACGTCCTCGACCACACCAAATTTCTTAAGCGGGATCGCTTCCAGCATCTTCTGCCGGACCTCTTCCGGAAGCTGCTGAGTCATCGCCGTGTCGATAAAGCCGGGAGCAACAGCATTCGCCCGAATGTTCCTTCCCGCGAGCTCTTTGGCGACCGTCTTCGTGAAAGCGATCAACCCGCCCTTTGAAGCTGCATAGTTCGCCTGCCCCGGATTCCCGATAAGACCGATTATGGAGGCCACGTTGACGATCGCGCCCGCACGCTGTTTCATCATGATCCTGCCTACGGCTTTTGTGAAAAGGAAAGAGCCCTTCAGATTGACGTTCAGGACCGCATCCCAATCATCCTCTGACATGCGCGCGAGCAAACCGTCTTTTGTGATGCCCGCATTGTTAACCAGCACGTCAATACGCCCCAGATCCTTATTGATTTGCTCCACCGTTGACTGGACAGCCTGTCCGTTGCTTACGTCGACAGAGTAGCATTCGGCCTTACGACCCAACTCCGCAACTTTTCCGGCTGTTTCCTCTAACCACTCCTTCTGCAGGTCACAGAGAGCCAGATCCGCGCCTCCCCGGGCGAACCTGATGGCAATCGCCTGTCCTATTCCGCGGGCAGCGCCGGTCACAAGTGCAATTTTACCTTCGAATTGAGCCATGCTGATTTCCCCTAACCATCGTTCAACGAAGTTACGGCCGATTCCAAGCTAGTCAAATCCTGTATGTTAAGGAGGGATATCTCCTTGTCAATACGCTTCACCAGTCCTGAGAGCACCTTGCCCGGCCCACATTCTACGCAATGTGTAACCCCTTGATCTACAATCCATTGTACATTCTTCACCCATTGGACTGAACTGACGATCTGCTGTGTCATGGAGGCGGGGATCTTGTCGGCACTGCCGTGCGGTCCACCTTTGACATTTGAGAGCACGGGCAAAGACGGCTCCTGAATCTCAACATCTGAGAGAAACCGGCCAAAGTCCTGTGCCGCTGATTCCATCAACGGCGAGTGAAACGCGCCGGCTACATTGAGTCTTACAGCTCTTTTGGCGCCGGCGGCCTGCGCCAGCGTTTCAGCCTCAGCTATGCCCGCCAGATCACCCGAAAGAACAGTCTGCGCGGGGGAATTGTAGTTGGCAGCCTGGACGCCGCACTGTCTTGCGATGTCTTCCGATTCTTCCGCAGACAGGCCGATGATACTGAGCATGCCCCCCTGCGTATTCGTGCAGGCCTCCTGCATGAAACGGCCGCGCGCTTCGAGTATCCTCAATGCATCCTCAAACGACACGGCCCCGGATAAATGCAATGCCGTCCATTCACCTGAGCTCAAACCCGCCATGGCGGCGACATCAAGATTCGGAGCCCTCTCTTTCAGCGCGTGATAGGCCGCCACGCTCACGACGAAAATACCCGGCTGAGCGTGATCGGAGCGGGTCAACTCCCCCTCGGGCCCATCGAAACAAATCGCACTCAGGTCATATCCAAGGACTTCGCCGGCCTTATCAAATAGAGAACGTGCCGAAGGAATGGACTCCGCCAGTTCCTTACCCATCCCGACGAATTGTGCTCCCTGACCGGGAAAAAGAAACGCTGTTTTCATCCTTCAAACCACTCCAGCAAAGTTGCGCCCCATGTGAAACCAGCCCCGAACACCACGAGAAGAACAAGGTCATGATTCTTGACCCTTCCCGCCCGAACGGCCTCATCAAGCGCGACAATCACGGACGCGGCTGAGGTGTTGCCGTACTTATCAACGTTGATGAACATCTTATCCATCGACGCGCCCACGCGCTGCGCGATGGCCTGAAGAATTCGCGCGTTCGCCTGATGAGGAATGATACAGTCAATCTCGTCAATCGTCAGCCCGCAGCGATCCAACGTCGCTGTAACAGCCTCGCTCATGTTCGTCACTGCGTGTTTGAAGACTTCCCTTCCCATCATCTTGATGTAGTGCCGCTTGTTCTTGACCGTATCCGCAGAAGTCGGTTCACGGCTTCCGCCCCCCGGCACCATTAGCAGGTCTCCCAGAGACCCGTCAGACCCTAGAACAGAAGTCAAAATGCCGTGTTTGGCGCCCCGCGACTGAAGAACTGCCGCTCCCGCTCCATCGCCGAAGAGAACGCAGGTGGACCGATCGCTCCAATCGGTGATACAGCTCATCTTCTCCGCGCCGATGATCAACGCGGTCTCGACTGAACCCGACCCGACAAACTGCTGGCCCACTTCGAGCCCGTAGAGAAACCCCGAACAGGCCGCCGACAGGTCAAAACAGACGGCGTTTTCCGCTCCGATCATGTCCTGAACCAGACAGGCCGTACTCGGAAACGACATGTCGGGTGTGCTGGTGGAAACCAGGAGCAGGCCGATATCGTCCGCCGTCACACCGGCCGATTCCATCGCTCGCCGTGCCGCCTCCGCAGCCATATCAGATGTGAATTCACCATCCGCGGCAATTCTTCGTTCGTGCATGCCGGTTCGCGACACGATCCATTCGTCGGTAGTATCGACCATGTCCGCGAGTTCATGATTCGTCATGACCCGCTCGGGCATGTAGGAGCCGGTACCGACGATTGAGACGGCCCGCGTATTGGCGGGACGGGGATGCAGCATCCCGCTGTTCCTAGTTCGTTTCACTCTTGAAATCCAATTGAGCAATCCCGTCTTCGATCATATCCGTTACCTGGTGAGCAACAGACTCACAGGCTACACGAATGCCGTTTCTCACGGCGAGCGCGTTCGAGGAGCCGTGGCCGATAATGCATATTCCATTGACCCCCAACAGGGGAGCCCCGCCATATGTGGCAGGGTCCCAAGCCTTCTTGACACGGCTCATGGATCTCTTCAGAAGCAAAGCCCCGACAACACTGACGGGATTGCAGAGAAAGGCCCGCTTCAGCCAGCTGCTCACGGCATGCGCGACGGCCTCGCTTGTTTTCAGCACAACATTACCCACAAACCCGTCGCAGACGACCACGTCGACTTCCCCGTCGAACAAGTGGCTGCCCTCGACATTGCCCGCGAAATTCAGATGCGACCGCTCGAGAATGCTGAATGTCTCCTTGGTCATGCCACTGCCCTTGGCATCTTCTTCTCCAATGCTGAGCAACCCGATCTTCGGAGATTCCGTTCCCAGAATTACACGGGAATAGACACTTCCCATAACCGCAAACTGCGCCAGAAGCCTGGCGTCGCACTCGGGATTGGCACCGGCATCGATAAGAATAAAAGGCTTCGACGGCGTTGGCATGACGGTGGCAATTGCGGGCCGGTCGACGCCGGCGAGCGTTCTCAACCAGAGAGTTGTCGCCGCGACGGCAGCTCCCGTATTACCAGCTGTGAAGATAGCTTCGGCCCGGCCCTCTTTAACCAACTCGACAACGCGACGAATCGAGGAGTCCTTCTTCCGCCTTAAAGCAATAGCTGGAGCTTCGGACATCTCGACGACTTCCGATGCATGAACAATCTCGATCTTCGGTGAGATCCTGCCGGACACGGCATCCAGTTCCGCCCTGATCGCATCCTCACGCCCCACCAGATACAGTCCTGATAGACCGGACACGTCAGACGCCGCCTGAATGGCGCCTCTGACTATCTCGCCGGGGGCGTAATCGCCACCCATAGCATCCACGGCGATGCGCATGCTTACTCGTCAGCTTCTATGGTAAGAACCTGTTTCCCGCGGTATTTGCCCGTTTCCGGGCAGACGCGGTGAGGAATGGAATATCCCTCGGCGCTTGGCGAGAAGTTTGCCTGACTCTGCTGAGTTTTGTGTGAACGCTTACGCATTCGAATCTTGCTTTTCGACGTTCTTCTTTTTGGAACTGCCATAACACTGCCTCCATCCAGAAAGCTCTTAGAAACTGCGGATACCAATCAGCCATCACTTCGAATCAAGCTGATCCAACGCCCCCCAACGGTTCTCCCAGTGGGGCGGTTCACAGGCGCACGTGCCCGCATTGAGATCCTGTCCGCACTGCAGGCAGACACCTTTGCACTGTGAACTGCACAGTGGAAAGTTCGGCACCTTCAGGAGGACGGCCTCGCGAATATCCTCCGTAAGATCCACTGTTTCCACTTCTTCGGAGATTTCGTAAGCGCGTAGAAAAGAGGAATCCTCTATATATGTCGAGAAAAAAGCCCCACATCTTACGCATTCCAACGATAACTGCGTGTTCACACTTCCCTTGACTACAAGTTCGCGGGACACCACTTGAACGAAGAAGTCATATTTTACGGGTTCTTGAGCCCTGATACCTTGATTTTCCCCTATATCCAGGATTGAGGGAGCTTCCTCGCCTGCAATATGGGATCCATCAGGCGATATTTTTCTGGAATGGATTGTTAGAGGCATCTTGTGCGCACCTTGTTCGACCCGTCACGCGAATCTACTGCCGGGACTGGACCAGCTTATCCTTCAATGCCTTTCCGACGCACAGCGGTACAAACTGTCCGAAACTCCCTCCCAGCGCAGCGATTTCCTTGACCGTGTTTGAGCTTACGTAGCTGTATTCCTCTTTGGGCATGAGAAACATGGTCTCTATCTCGGGAGCAAGCTTTCTATTCGTGAGAGCCATCTGGAATTCAAACTCGAAATCGGAGAAGGCGCGGAGCCCCCGGATCAACACATGGGCCTTTTTCGCCCGTGCATACTCGACCAGAAGTCCGTTGAAGGAGTCCACCTCGATATTTTCAAAAGGAGCGGAGGCCTCTTCCGCCAGCCCCACACGCTCCTCCAGGGTGAACAGAGGCTTCTTCCTGACACTTTCAGCCACCGCCAGAATAAGCTTGCCGAAAATGAGCGAGGCCCGCTCCATGACATCAAGATGACCTAACGTTATCGGATCAAACGTACCCGCATATATAGCCGTCGAATTCAATATCCCACCTCACTCACTTATGTCTCTGACCTCTCCCAGTCGAAAAAAGACCAAACGCGTCTCCCCGTACACCTTGTCTCGTACGATGTTCCACCCGTCCAGATCATTGTGAGGACAGCCGGCACTCAGTTCAAACACAACCAAACCCCGCGCTGAAAGCATAGAACGGCGTTGAATAGTGCGCAAGGCCTTTCCCGGGAGACCCGCCGGGATTGCCTCATCATAAGGGGGATCCGCCATAATCAAGTCAAACGGCCGCCTGTTGTCGGCTGTTCCAATATAGGCATCAGCTTTCATTTGCACACACTGAGTCCTGTCTTCAGCGTTTCCGCAAAGCTCCCCCACATTCCTCTTCAGGTTTCGATATGTTGGCCCATGGCTTTCAACCCAGCAGACAAAAGACGCCCCCCTGCTCCATGCTTCCAGGCCCAATGCCCCTGATCCGGCATACAGGTCCAGCACCCGCGCACCGACAATATCCTCACCTATGCTGGAGAACAGGGCTTCCCTCACCCTTTCCTGAGTCGGCCGAAGGCCCTTGCGGGGAACGCGCAGAACGCGACCGCGAAGTATTCCACCGGTTATTCTCATCTCATGATCTCTTTACTTCGATTTTGCGGCCTCTTATATTAGAAAGGTAGTTCTCATTTTTGCGATTCAATAAAGCTGTTCCGGGGCGAATCTTACAGCAGGCGTATTTGGGGTACAGGTCAATGATGTTACTCCTTCTTGCGCATAGGGTATAGCATGAGAAAGACAGCAGTCTATTTGGCGATGCTTGTTATCCCTCTCCAGGGATTTGCTCAGCTGAAGATCAATGAAGTCTACTACAACGTCACACCGCAAGGCGGGAATCAGTTTGTCGAACTGTACAACGCCGCCTCTTCAAACCTGTACCTGGACGGTTTGATCATAACGGATGAGGCAGGCACGGGCGTCGAGGGCATCTACAAGTTCCCCGGTGATCCAGGAGAAACCAATTACCCCGTCACACCCGGTGAGTACGTGATGATCGCGGTGGACGCAAAAGACGCCACGTCCAACGCCCATTGGGAGTGTTACGCGCAAGGCGCCGACTCCGACAACCCGCTTGTCCCTAACCTCGAACTGGTCAGCGGGGTTACCGACCTCGCGCTCTACGGAAACGGTGATAATCTGATCCTCGCGGACGGAACGGATACCAACGCACCGATCGACCATTCAACTATCATCGACGGCATGAACTACGGCGGCGGAGGCGGAGAACTGGCTCCGCTTTCTTCCTCTGCACCCGACACCGATCCGTCGGTCATCGCCTCGTCTAATTTCTCGCTTGGAAGGTGTCCCGACGGATGGGATCTCGACGCAGCCAGCTCATATGACTTCATCGAACTGTCGCCCACGCCGGGTGCCGCGAACGCATGCGAGACACCAGTGTTCAGCGTGCAGGATGTCAGCCTCAACGAGGGCGATTCGGGAACTTCCGAGGCGATGTTCACAGTTACGCTGTTGCCCGCGCCAACGCAGAATGTGTCGGTAACACTGTCGACTGCTGACGGGACGGCCACGGCGGGAAGCGACTACACGGCAGTAGCAGCAACGGCACTCGTGTTCACCGCGGGAGTAACCCAGCAGACATTTGATGTTTCCATTCTTGGTGACACACAGACTTCAACGAATGAGATCTTCTACCTGAATCTCAGCAATCCGACGAACGGCATGATCACGGACTCCCAGGCTGTATGCACCATTCTGAACGATGATGGCATATCCATGTTTTCGATCAATGACTCTTCCATCCTGGAGGGCGATTCAGGAACAGTGAATATGCCCTTTGCAGTGAGCCTGTCGCCGCCCTCGGAACTCACTGCACGGGTTACGTACTCCACATCCAACGGTACGGCAAGCGCGGGAGCGGATTTCACTGGCATTGGCGGTCTGCCCCTCCAGTTCACGGCGGGCGTCACGTCGCAGACCTTTTCGATTTCAGTCATTGGAGATACCACTGATACGGCGGACGAATCCTTCTACGTCCATCTCAGCGGACCCACCAATGCAGCCATCGATGACGGAGATGGCATCGGAACCATCATAGATGACGACGGTATTCCGATCGTGTCGGTCTCCGACACCAATATCATGGAAGGTGACTCGGGGACAACCAACGTTGTCTTCATAATCACGCTTAACAGAACTAATGACTCCGCGACTTCCATCAATTTCGCAACTTCGGACGGCACCGCTGAGGCAGGTCAGGATTACGTCGCCGTTGCCGCGACAACCCTTGTATTCTCTGCCGGCATCTCAACACAAATCGTGGAAGTTGACGTCCTTGGAGACACACTCGCCAGCGGAGATGAGATATTCTATGCCGTTCTCTCCTCCCCGACCAATCTGCTCCTGCTCGACAATCAAGGCGCATGTACCATCATCAACGACGACGGAACAAGCAGCGTAGTGATCGCAAACGTCAATATTAACGAAGGCAACACCGGGACCAGCAATATGGTGTTTGCCGTCACGATGAGTGCGGAAAACGAGAGCGATGCCTCGGTCAATTATCTTACTCAGGACGGATCGGCAAAGGCGGGCTCCGACTACATTGCCATAGGCGAGACAGCCCTGATCATACCGGCCGGAGAAACGGTAACGTCGATTACTGTTCAGGCTGTCAGCGACGCTCTGGCCAGCCCGCACGAATACATGGTCGTGAACCTGGTAAATCCAACGAACACCACCATCGCAGACTCTCAGGCCTCCGGGTGGATATTCAATGATGACGGCAGTTCCGCATTCTCGATCAACGATTCTTCTGTAGACGAGGGCGATTCAGGCACAACCAACCTGCCGTTCACCATCACGCTGTCTCCCGGCAACGAGGACGAGACATCCGTGGTATTTGCATCATCCAACGGCACCGCCCTGGCCGGCAGCGACTACACTGCCGTGGCGCCCACCACAGTATTGTTCAGCGCCGGCACACTGAATGCAGTTGTAGACGTCGAAGTCCTGGGCGATACGGACATCGAAGCCAACAAGACATTCTTCGGCCTCCTCTCATCTCCGGTTAACGCCTCCATCAGTGACGCCCAGGGCGTCGCGACCATCCTCGATGATGACGCGGGAGCAACAGTCTCCGTATCCGATGCGAGCGCCCTGGAGGGCAATGCGGGTACCACCGGCCTCACCTTCATGATCACTCTTTCTGAACCCGCAGGAGGAGGAGAATCGATCAACTTCTCCACCGACGACGATACGGCCCTCGCGGGATCGGACTATACGTCTATCGCGACAACCACGCTGGTCTTCTCCGGGGGTTCAACTGCCGTCGCAGTAGAGGTGACGGCTTTTGGCGATACAGCCGCCAGTGAAGACGAAACCTTCTTCCTTAATCTTTCCTCGCCAACAGGCCTCGTTGTGGGCGACAGCCTGGCAACCGGAACGATCATCAATGATGACGGGACCTCCTCCGTGTCGATTGCTGACGCCTCGCTGCCCGAGGGCGATGCCGGGACCGCGGACATGACTTTCACGTCGACGCTCAGCGTCGCCAACGAGAATGACGTCTCGATCAACTACGCCACCAGTGACGGGTCGGCCTCCTCAGGCACGGATTACACGGGCGTGAGCAGTTCCCTTGTCTTCACCGCCGGGGCAACAAGCGAGACCTTTTTCATCTCCATTATCGGCGATGAGCTGGCCACCACCAATGAGTCGTTTACCATTGATCTGTCATCCCCGACCAACGCGCTCATTGACGACGGACAGGCAACCGGAACGATCATCAACGATGACGGGACCTCCTCCGTGTCGATTGCTGACAATGCCATGCTGGAAGGCGACTCAGGAACAGCCAACCTGTCCTTTGCCCTGGAGATACTGCCCGCCGCCGAAGACTCCGCCTCGGTGACCTACTCTACCGCAGATAACACTGCACTCGCCGGGACCGATTATGTGGCCATCGTATCAACACCCTATGTCTTCGCAGCCGGTGACACTTCCGGGGTTATCAACGTCGCAGTCATGGGCGACGGAACAGAGGAAAGCCCTGAGACCTTCTTTGTTAATCTGACAAGTCCCACGAACGCAGTCATCGCAGATGGCCAGGCGACCGGCGGCATTACCGATGACGATGACAATATGTTCACACTTTCAATCGACTACAACTTGCCGGGGAACATCGCGACGGTGAACTGGGATTCCGTTGTTGCTGAAACCTACTACATCCAGTTCTCAACCAATCTTTACTCGGGAATTTGGAGCAACCTGACAAGCCTGACAGCAGTCGGACCGACCTCGACCGCAGTAGATGCAACCGGTTCAGTAACATCCCGCTACTATCGCGGACTCAGGGAGTAGGCTCTGGCGCGATCCAAGTGGAACTGCTGCGGCAAAACGGCGCGGCCAGCCATGGAATTGCCTTATACCGTCTAGAACGAGCCGGCTTCGTAGTATTCCCACACGATTCGATACAACCTGCGCTCACGGTTTGTGGACTCGACATCCTGATAGAAGAAGTCGCCGCCGATGTCCGAGAGGAAGTTGGCATCCTGATTCACGCCCGGGCCATCCATGGCATTGGACCACGTGGTACTGTTTTCAGAATACTGCACCTGGTATATCTCATCCCATGCTCCCCGCCACTTGATCTGGCGGAGGCCGCTGGCCTTCTTGATTTCAGAGATGGCGAACTCACCGAAGAAAAGCGCCGCACGGTTGTCGTTCGTATCCACGTAAACGACTCCGTTTGTCTCGCCGATGAACCTCCACCACGCTTTGTAGGAGTTGTGACTCGGCGTCGGCTGCCAGATGATATACTCTTGATAGACATCCACAGCGGTGTCCAGGTCGATCCACGAATCACCGTCATCGCCGGAGTACTGAATCCGGACTTTGAGATTTGTGGGTATATTGACGGCACTCCATATAAGCGGCCACGTGCTGTTGGTTTCACTGATTTTGACGGAGTTGTTCCACGTGCGAACATACTGAATCACATTCGTGTTGCTCTTGCTCGCGTAGATCGTGTTCCCGTACGCACCCATGTTGACCCGATTCGCATTTGTTTCCGGTTCATCGGCGTAGTCCGAATCAGGATTACCCTTGTCGAGAGCCCACGCGTCACTCGTATCACTGGTCACCCAGCCAACTCCGTCAACGTATCGTCCGCCACGCGATTTGAGATGGAAGTCCCCGCCCGTCGCATCTGCAATGCCGGCGTTGGTGAGGGCGCTTCGATAGTCGTGCCCTACGGCGAGCTGCCAGGGCAGGAGTTGCTTGTAGGAACTGCCATCCTTGAAGATGAAGGCATTTGTTTGAAGATCATACACGTTGTAGTCGATGAAGACATTGAAGGGCGTTCCCCCAACAGCCGCCACCGATCCCGTGCTGTGGTTGAACTGGAAGATGTTATTCTGTATGACACCGTTCACGCTGCCGTTATAGACATGATACTCGGGGCGGCCGGCGAAGGTGTTGTTCTCGATTGTGAAGTCACTGCCCGAAAACACCCTGACTCCCCTGCCCCAGTTATTCCAGAACCGGCCGTTCCTCACTGCAAGCGTCGTGCTATTCGACGCTACAACGGCGACACGATTGCTGACGAAAAGGAGCCCTTCCAACGTGGCGTTTTCGCTGTAGTCGAGACTCACGGCCGCTCTCGCATTTCGCAACGCCAGATCCTGAAAGGTGACGCGCGAGCCGAATATCTTCAACCCGACTCCAGTGGACGTGTTCTGACGGTCCAGCACGGCGCCTCCGGCGGCGAAATTTGTACTGCCTCTGACCATAACGTCACCATAGTCATCATCACCCCCGTCGGACCATATAAAGGTCGTCGCGGTCGGAAGAGTGTAGACGCCGGTGTCGATGTAGACCGTATCGCTTCCTTCCATGTCATATGTATCGAGTACCCGCTGGAGCGAATCCATCGGTGTCGCCGGAGTCAGACCATCCGCAAATGCAGAGCCAATATCCGTGGCGAATACGTCGTTGTTGGTAGAGCCGTCGTTCACATAGAACTTGCGGATGTCGTTTCTCACTGCAAAGATGTTATCGACTTCGTCGAATATGTTCGTATCTGAATCAAGCACGACACGCCAGAGAGCGAATACACTGGATGTCACCAGCGTTGTATCCCACGAATACTGATTGGTGCTACTGAGAACTCCGAAGGCGAACGAAGTCCAGGTCAACCCGTTGTTCGGAGAGTAGTCGAGCCTCAGTGTGTCACCTCCACCCAGGTTACCTGACCTCCACCAAATCGTGTTTGTGCCCTTGAGAACGCCGCCATCGTTAATGGTCACGGCCAACAGCCATTTATTTGTCAGGCTTTTGCTCGCTTCACTCGTATTGCCATACGCGCCGATGTTAATCCGTGGGCCTCTTGGCGTCAGTTCGTTCGTGTACACGGAATCGGGATCACCGGCATCGATGAGCGGCGAATGTTGAGCATCGACAACAAAGCTTCCTCCGGAATATCGCCCTTCTATGCTTTTAGGGTGGAAATCTCCTCCCGCCTCGCTGGCGAATAGCGGCTCGTGCGAAAGGCTGTGCTCTTCCAACCCTGACTCTCGCTGCCAGTAGATTAGTTTTTCCCAGTTTCCGTTTACGATGCCATTCTTATTCCCTATCCAGGCGTTGTTGCGGGCAATCAAGTTGTTGTAATCGGAGGACAGACTCCCCGCGGCCAGCAACACGCAGAACTTGTCTGTACCATCCGCAATGACAACGCTGTTCTTCATCGTCACACTCGACAACCCCCGCTGGATGAGCTGTGACGCACCCGAAATCTTGAGAGTCGCATTCCTCAATCCCACGTTTTGACTGTTGATGACGTGAACAGCCACCGTATCAGACCCGTAAACCAACGCATTCCGGATATCGATCAGGAGGCAGCTCTGCAGGTCAATGTGGCCATTCTTGAGATGGACGCCTCGAATTGTCGCATTTGTAGTCGCCCCGATTTCCAGATCTCCGCCATTGACCATGAGATTGTTGATCGTCTTTCCCGTACCCGATATCTTGACCGTCCCGTTTGTGACCGTGATGTTGTTCAGAACGGTGCCGTTGGCCTCGCCGACCAGATTGCCGCCGTCCAGATACATGTCGGAAACGGTGATGTACGAACCTTGAAGTTTCCAGAAGTCGCTGCTTCCGGCATCGTTCTTGAACACGGAAGGTACTTCTCCGGTGCTTCCCTGAACAACGACCGGAATACCGGCGAGTCCTTGATCGGCAACCGTGTGCAGAATCTTCTCGCCTACATTGTAGTATCCGGCATCGACCAGAATCGTGTCCCCTTCAGCCACAAGCCACTGCTCCAGAACATCCGACATGGAATCGAGCGGCGCAAACGCAAAGATCCCCAGGTTGCTGGCCGAGCCTGTTGTTGTCGTATAGATATCACCGTTGGTGGAGCTGTCATTAAGGTAGTAGAAGAACGGCCGGTTTCGCAGGGAGAACCTGGAATCCGTCATATCCTCGACGTTCGTATCGCTGTTGAGGACAATCCTCCACCGTCCAAGCCGGCTGGAAGGCCACTTCTCATTGCCGGTCTCCTCTGTGTCACTGATCCAGGCATACTCTCTGTCTCCAATGGCCACATTATTCGCGATTGAGGTCCATGTAATGCCGTTGTCGTAGGAGTAGTCCAAACTCACCTTGTTTGTCGCGGGAATAGCCGCGCTTCCCCATACCAGCAGAAACGTCCCCTCCAATTGACCGCCGCCCGACGCCGTAATGGCATACACCCACGCGTTCGTGCGGCTCATGCTCGCTTCACCGGTGTTGCCGTAAAGACCGATATTCCTCCGGCTCCCATTCGGCGCCGGCTCCCTCGAGTATGGAAACGTTGGATTCGCCGTATCGATCAGGAATGAGGTGTTCGTATCGCCGGTGACATGGTTCGTCACGGCAGGATCAAACCGGCCGACCTCACTGACCAGATGGAAATCTCCGCCCGCTGCGTCATAGAATCCCGGGTTGACGGTCAGACTGTGCGTATCCTGGCCGGAAACCTTTGTCCATTGCGGCAAGCCTTTATATTCGACGCCATTGAAGTAGACATAGGTTGCACCATTCTGAATATACAGATCGTTGTAGTCCGCTTTTATCGTGGTGTTCGTATTGAGAGTGTAGCAGAAGGATTCAGGTGCGCGGGCATGCACAACGGAGTGCCTGACCTCGATATTTCCAAGATTGGCCGCCACGGCGTCGGCCGTGTTGGACCAGAATACGCATGAGTAGAAACGATTCGACGTTGAGGTGATAGAGCCCACTCCACTTTTCTTGCCGGAGACAAGAATGTAGTCGAAATTGTTGTGAGACGCCTGCGACAATGCGATTCCCGAGCCGTTGCCACCTGTGATGCTGAGATTGCTGGCCACACAGTAGCTTGCCTGAAAGAGTCGGACGCCGTTCGTACCGCCGTCGATGACAAAATCGGACAGCTCGATATACGCGGTCACATTCAGATTAAACATCGCCGACCCGGAGAAGTTCGACGACGGTTGGAAAACAGTTCCCCCGGCCGCCAGGTTCGTGCTGCCGAGCATTCTCACGCGCCCGGCGGCAGTTCCCTTATCACCGGACGTAACAAGCACCTCGTTCGTCAGGGGGTAGACTCCTGTGTCGACAAGGATCTTATCTCCCGCGAGAAGCTTGTACTGGTCAAGGACCGCAGAGATGCTGCACATCGGAAATGCCGGGCTGGTACCGGGGTTGCCGCAGTTACCAACCGACAACGCATATATATCTCCGTTAGTCGAGTTGTCATTCACGTAGAAGATGAAGGGGCCGCACCGAACGAACAGATCCGTGCCCGATACGTCGATAATGTTCGTATCGCTCTCGCTTACCACACGCCAGCGCCCAATGGGAGTCGAAGGCACGATGCATGGATCCAAAGTCACGCCCGTACTGAATACCGATGTGTTCGTGGCGAGCGCCTCAGACCAACTCAATCCGCCGTCGGTCGAGAACTGCACCTTGACTTTGTCTGAAGGCGTGAAGCCACGGCTTAGCCAGTAGAGAGTCACGGCCTCACCTATGCTTCCTCCGTCGTCGAGAGACACAGCGAGAAATTCCTTGTTGGTGGGCGACTTACTCGCCTCGCTCGTTCCTCCATAGATACCCAGGTTCGCACGGAAACCATTCGGACTGGGTTCATTCGCGTAGGGCGAAGTGAAGTTGGCAGCATCGATCGCCCAGGACGAAATGGTATCGTTTGTGAAGGAATCTGTTAGCGGCTCATACCTGCCCGCCGTGCTTCTGAGGTGGAAATCACCGTTCGTTGGATTGACAAACAGAGGATCACCCAGACGGGAATGGTAATCTGCGCTGCGGTCAGTCTGCCAGTCGAGCAACGTTTCGTATTCAATCTTCTTGAATGTGTCATTCGCAAGCTTGCTGACTTTATCCGGATGCAGAAGGTTGTAGTCGCCGCTCACCGAACCCGCCTGCCCGTAAACATAGATGTAGGTACCCGTCTGGTAGGCGTGAAGTATCGAGTTATTCACCGTCAAGCCGGCACGAACTGACACCGCCCCATTGCGGTTGGACCAGATGACACAGTGGTTCATGGCCAGGGGCTGAGAATGACTGACACCGTAACCGTTGTTATCCCACGAAGCGCAATGTTCAAAGACCAGCCCCTGATTCAGACCGAAGCTGAACCCGTTTGAAGAGTTCCCGTAGCTTTCAATCCAACTGAGCTGGCAGCCCTCGGTGCCGGACATCGCGACACCGATGCTGGCGCCCGTAAATCGAATGTGATCCATCTCAATGAAACGTGTTTCGGTGACCTGGAGCCCGTATCTTGTCAGATTCGTTCCGGCCCTGTGAATCACCGTTCCGCCGCAGCCTGCTGAGTTGTTCGTACTGCCATGGATCATGATCGGGAAGTTGGATGATCCTCGGGAAAGGGCGCCGATGACCCAATCATTCGAGATCATGTAGGTGCCGGTGTCTATGTAGATCGTGTCTCCCTCCCGAATACTGAAGTTCTGGAAGGCGGTAACCGGGCTGTCCAAAGGTGACGAAGGATCCAGGCCTGAGTTACCCGGATCGCCCGGGGCCGTGGCGAATACATCGCAGTTGGTGTCACTGTCGTTGATGTAGATCGTGATAGGATTGTTCCGAATGGAAAAGCTGTCATCAACAGCGTCCCAGGTATTCGTATAGTCCTCAAGCACTACTCTCCACTTCGCGGCAGACACGGCGGGTTGACTGGAAACATTCCACGTCTGCTCTCCAAGCGAGGCAAGTTGGTTCGTCCTGAATATGGTCCATTCGACGCCGTTGTTCAGCGAGTACTCAAGTCGGACCGTGTCATCCGTTGCTATTCCGCCGGCAGCCCAGGTCAGGCGCACGACACCTTTCACGAACCCTCCATCGTTCACGGATATAGCCAGCACCCACGGGTTGGTCTTGCTCATGCTTGCTTCGTAGGTATTCCCATATCCGCCCAGATTGATTCTCGTCCCTCTTGGAGCAGGCTCATTTGTGTAGACCGCTGACGGATCCCCCGTATCTATCAACGGGGAGTGTTGAGCGTCCTGAACAATATTGGTTCCGCTGCGACGGCCGGTCACGCTCTTCGGATGAAAGTCTCCACTTACAGTGTTCGCGAACAGAGGCTTATGACTGAGACTATTCTCGTCCTGACCGGTTCCGTCCGACCAGAAGATCAACGTCTCGTACAGATCGTTTCCGCCTGTGAACTTCTCCTTCTCCGCTACTATCGCCCCATTTGTGCGAACCAGGTTGTTGTAGTCCGAAGTAACGGAGCCGCCGATACCCATGTCATAGATTCGAGAACCCGAACCCGACGCCTGCAGGACGCTGTGCCGGAACGTCCCAAGGCCCTGCTCAATGCTTGCGGCATTCTTGTTATTCCAGACGACGCCCTGGTTCCAATTGAGCGCCCCCTCGGTTGAGACGCCGTTCAGGCCATTGTCATACGAGAAACAACGGTCGAACGTGCCGACCGAGAACTGATCCAGAAGGAAGCCGTTCGCACCGTTGTTGTGGCTCTTCACATTGACGCCACGCGCACGGGAACGGGTCATCTTCAGACCGTCTCCACCATTTTTCAGCTTCAGGTCGCGTAATTCAACATCGGCGACGCGGTAGAGGTGGATAGCGGACACGCTGCCGGTTCCCAACTGGCGATCGAAAACCGTCCCCGTTGTGGAAATGTTAGTACTCCCCTGGATAATGACGGGGTTATTGGTTGACCCGGAATCAAGATCATCGATCGTGATGTCCGTATCCACATCGTACTCACCGGTGTCCACGTAAACTATGTCTCCCGGCTGCAGATCGTAGGCGTTCAGTATGGCCTGGAGCGATTCCTTGGGAGCAAGCGGTGTATAGCCAAGGTTGTCGTCATCGCCAAGCCCCAGAGTGAACACATCCCCTGCGGACGCACCATCATTCACGTAGTACTTGATGAGTCCGCCGTTGCGCAGGCCGAAGAATGCCCCGTTGGTCTCGGTCAGTCCCGCCTGGTCCTCACTTGAGATGCGCCAGAGACCTACCGGTGTGCTGCTGTAGCCCGTGGAATCCCACAGATACTCACCGAAAGAGGCCGAGACACCTGACGTCAGATTACTCCACGTCATCCCCGCATCTCCGGAGAAATCGATGGTCACCGTATGACCGGTTGCATCGCCCCCCGCAGTCCACCGAAGGGTTATCTGGTCCTCGCCGAATCCACCCGTGTCAAATGTAATCGGTTGAATCCACGCATTCGTCGGCGTCTTGCTGGCCTGATCCGTGTTCCCGAAGAGGCCTATATTGAGCCGCCCCCCATTGAACAGAGGTTCCTGAGCGTAACTCGAAGCCGGATTGCCCGCATCCAGCAGGCGAGAGGGAGACTCGAGACTGTTGGTGATAAACACCGATGAACTTATGTCGTACCGGCCGGCCGGACTGCTGATGTGGAAATCAGCGTTCTCACCGTCCGTGAACTGCGGATCCACGGCCAGCGAATGTTCGTCATACCCGAGTTCCGACACCCAGGCAGACACCGTCGCGTATCGCGTGGTACCGCTCCCCGCGAAACCGCCCAGCACCGCCCCGGCCTGCGCCCCATTCTCGAGATAGATGTTGTTGTAGTCCGCGGTCATGGTCCCGGACACATGAAGGTAAGCAAACTGGTCACTGCCGTCGGCCACGATGATGCTGTTTCCAAAGCCAAGTGTTCCCGATTCCTGCTTCGCTCCATGTGTGTTCTTCCACATCACACCATGGTCCCATGTTACTCCATATGACTGATCCGCGAAGAAGCCTGCATCGCTGTTTTCAAACGCAATACAGTGATTCATGGTGAACCGCGAGGATCTGTCGATCCAGATGCCTATTTCACCGCCGTCGCACATTACCCACTCAGCAAGACAGTCATCCGATTTGTAGACCCAGATTCCGGCTTCCGCACTCCTGATCACAAGATCGCGGAAACCGATACCATCCGCTTCATCAAGGTGTACTCCATAGCCCGAACCAAAACGCACAAGGACGGTTTTGCTAACGTCATTTGTGCTGCCCTGAATCGTCACCCGTTCTGAAGGAGTCCCGCCGTCAAACTCATCGATAAGAATCTCCTGAGAAAGAAGGTAGTTGCCCGTATCGACATATATCGTATCGCCCGGTTCCAGATCATACGTATCGATGATGGCCTGAATACTGAGTTTCGGCTGATCGGTTGAGAAACCGTGGTTCGTGCTGTTGCCCAACGCTTCAGTATATACGTCGCCCGCCTGAGAAATGCTGTCGTTAACATAGAAGCTCAAGGGGTCGTTTCTCACGGCAAAAGGCTTCTCGGTCATGTCAAAGATGTTGGTGTCCGTCGTACTTCCCACTTTCCAGCGGCCGAAGATTGAAGACTCGACCAAGGTGGTGTCCCAGAGTAATTGGCGGTTCGTAGCAGCGATACTGGCCACGACCGTAGTCCAATTAAGGCCGAAGTCGGGGGAGTACTCAATCGAGACGTTGTGACCGGTTACCGGACCTGAAACCCACCAGTAGATTAGATTCGTGCCTTCCACGCGCCCGCCATCATTCAGCGACACCGCCGTAAGGCCGGAATTGGCCTCGTTCGTTGTGGTCAGACTGGCTTCCCCGCTGTTTCCGTAGAGTCCCACATTGAGCCAGGCGCCGTTGGGAGGTGGCTCCGCGGAATAGGCGCTTCCGGGCCGACCTCCATCGAGCAGCGGAGAATTCACCGTGTCATTGGTATACGACTTTGTGGCGGGAACATAGCGCCCACCTTTGCTCTTCAGATGGAAGTCCCCTGCCGGGGCTGATGTAAAACGAGGATCACCACCGTAGGAATGAGCATCCTCTCCGTAGTCGCGCACCCAGCGGGAGAGCGTCTGGTAAATGGTATCAGGTGAGCCCGGAGTGTACAGTCCGGCATAAGCTCCGTTCGTCAGGAACACGCAGTTGTAGTCTGAAGACAGATCGGCCTGACTCGAATTGATGACATAGGCATAGTCACCGGCTCCGGACACGCCGATAACGCTGTTGGACATGAACAAGTCGGCATTGCCCATTTCAACGCCGATCGCGTTGAACCAGATCACTCCATTCTCCCATATCGCGTCCGATGTCGTGATGCTGAGTCCTGCGTCACTCGCGCTTCTGGCCACACAATGCCGCATGACACAACCATCTGACTGCTGCATGTAGAAGCCATTCTCAGACGAATTCGCTGTGACCCATTCCAGCAGGACGTTGTCAGCAAGGTTCAGGCTGACGCCATTCTTGCCTCCAACCACGGTGACATTACGAATGTTGACGCCGTCTATGCCGTTCAGATAGAAGCCGTGAGAGACAGAGGAGAGCTGATTGAATACCGTTCCTGAAGAGGCCGTATTCGTACTTCCCTGAATCGTGATCGGCTCCGCCGGCGTGCCATCGTCAAACTGATCGATTGTGACGGCCTGGTTGAGGGTGTAAGTACCCGTATCCACATAAACCGTATCGCCCTCTTCCAGGTCGTAGCGGGTGAGAAGATTGATGAGCGACGCCATAGGCGACGATGCAGTGACTCCCGTGTTTGTCGCATGCCCCAGGGCCGTGGCATAGACATCACCGTTGGTCGTGACGCTATCGTTGACATAGAATAAAAGCGGTTCATTTCTCAAGGCAAAGGTTCTATCTGTCGCGTCATAGAGGTTTGTGTCGCTGTCGCTCACGACGCGCCACATACCCAGTGCGGAGGACTGGAATTGGGTCGTTCCCCATGAGTAACATCCAAGATCGGCATCGACCCCGGTCACGATCGAGGTCCAGCTGACGCCGCCATCGGCCGAGTACTCAAGCGAGACAGTATCGCCCGTAACACTTCCAATAGCCCGCCAGCAGATATCCTGAACTCCTTCCGTCCGCCCCCCGTCGTTCAGCGATACTGCGATAAGGAACGAGTCGGCTTCATTGGTCGGCGAAAGGCTTGCCTCCGTTGTGTTGCCGAACATACCGATATTGACGCGGGAGCCGTTCGGCAACGGCTCATTTGTGAATGCGGATGCGGGATTTCCGCTGTCGATCAGCACCGAGGTCAAAAGATCGTTCGTGTAGACGCCCGTAGAAGGATCGTATCTTCCCTCCACGCTCGCGGGATGGAAGTCACCACTCGATGAGTCAGCGAATCGCGGGTCGTGACTGAGACTGTGTTTGTCCTGATGGAAGTCCCTGACCCAGCGTGACACCGTTTGGAAGACCTGGTCGGGCGAGGCATTGCTGCTGCCCGCATAAGCTCCGTTCGTCAGGAAGATGTTGTTGTAGTCGGACACCAGATTTCCGGAAGCGAAGTAGTAGGCATAGCGCCCGGAACCAGAAGCGAAGATCAGCGTGTTTTCTACGGACAGATCTCCCTCACCGTCAGGATTCGACTGCTCCCAGACTCCGTAGGCATTATTCCACAACACGCCATGGGTCCAAGTAACATTGGTCGAATTACCTCCGTGATAAAAACCCCAGCTTGAGCAATCGATTGCCGACGAGCGGCTGAAATCCACATTGTGCGATTTCTTTACTTCGAACCCGCGGACACAGTCTACGGCCTGCACTGCATCCACGGTGACAAAATGGGCCTCTTCCAGCTCGAAGGCAGTGGAAGCGTTTGAAACGGTGATATTCCTGAACTCATAGCCCTGAACCGTATCGAGATGGAAGCCGTATGACTGAATCACAGATCCTCCCGCGCCGGCATTCGTACTGCCCTGCACCAGGATCCTGTTGGTCGCACTGCCCGTGTCGAACGTTCCGATTTCGATGACTCCGGACTCAGGGAACTTACCTGTGTCGATGAATACATTGTCGCCCGGCTCCAGGTCATAGTTGTTGAAGACGGTCCGCACACTCAATGCCGGTTCCGAAGGTGAGACACCCGCGAATGCACCGGATCCCGCGGCACTGCAAAATACGTCTCCGTTGGTGGAACCGTCATTCACATAGAAAGAAAGTGGCTCGTTCCTCAACGCGAACGAGATATCCGTGTCGTCAAAGACCGAGGACTGCTCACTCGCGACACGCCACATCCCGCGAGCGGTTGACGGGTAATTTGTCGAGTTCCAGTAGTAGACCCCGTTTGTCGCAGGAATGTTAGTTGCCACGGTCAAGAATGATGCTACCGCATCAGTAGAGAAACGAATCGCAACCGTATCAGCAATTGAAGCGCCCCCGGCAATCCAGTACAGGGGGACGTTTGTTCCTTCGGTCCTGCCTCCATCGTTAAACGACACGGCAACGAACCATCCGTTTGTCGGAGTAATACTCGCTTCCGCCGAACCACCGTACTGCCCTATGTTTCTACGCCCGGCATTGTTCGGAGGTTCATTGGAGAAGGATGCCTCAATGGCTCCCGCATCGAGCAGGACAGACGTTTCCGTGTCGAAGACCGTCCCGGCAGTCGTGTATCTTCCGCCCTGGCTCTTCGGATGGAAGTCCACAGCGGATCCCAACGTCAGTTTGGGATTATGCGATAACGTGTGAAGGTCGTTGCCGGATGAACGCGCCCACAAAGACACACTGGGTTCAATCACTCCAGTGGGCGCACGGTACGCGACGTATGCACTGTTCTTCAAGTGGTAGTCGTTGTAATCCCCGTACACGTTCCCGGAATTGATATAGTGAGCGTATCGTCCAGTCCCAAACGCGCCTATCACACTATTGCTAAAGGTCAGTTTTCCGCCGTTCAGATATACACCGTACAGATTCGACCACAACACACCGCTATCCCAGAAGGCCGACGTGTTATTGGTGGTAAAGATCGACAGCCCCGCTTTGCTGGCTTCCGATGCCGAGCAGTGGTCGAACATCGTGTTGGTGGCAGCGTGGACTCTGTAGCCAACGACACCGTCTTTCACGTTCACCCACTCGGCTCCGCAGTCTGCCGTTCCGTAGAAGAGCAGACCGGTCGTGGTATTCTCAATCGTCAGATGCTTTATCCTTATGCTGGATGTGTTTCGAACAGTGATTCCGCGCTTCCCGCTTCCTCCATCCAGCACAGTCGCGCGTCCGAGCGGCGAATTCGCGCCTTGTATGACGATGGGGTTCGTCGCCACTCCGACAAGATCACTGGCAATGGCCAGATCGTCTGAGAGGATATACGTTCCGCTGTCGACCAGTATGACTTCGCCGGCCCTTATGCTGTATCTGTCAAAGACCTGCTGAATAGTCGCGAGCGGTTTATTGCTGGTCACGCCGCTGTTCAGAATACTCCCGGGAGCTTTCGTGTAGACATCGCCGTTCGTCGAGGAATCGTTCACAAAATACGTGAGCGGCTCGTTATTGATGATGAAGGTCACGTTGCTGAGAACGGGCGAGATGCCGAAGGTGTTCGTGTCCGTATTGCTGACGATCCGCCATTTGGCCTCGGGAACGGATGCGAAGGGAGTCGAGTCGAACAGATAGGAACGCACACCCTTCGGAATATTCGTACTGATGTTGGTCCAGCTTTGACCCGCATCCACAGACAGTTGAAAAGAGAAGCTGTCATTTGTGGCGGTTCCGCCGGCGACCCAGTAGAAGTAGTTCGACCCGCGGAATGTGCCGCCGTCATTGAGCGTGAGGGCCAGCAACCAACCGTTCGTGCGGCTTAAACTGGCCTCCGAATGGTTCGCGTACAGACCGATATTTGCCCGACGGCCATTCGGCGAAAGTTCGCGAGCGTAGCTGTCCGCAGGATTCCCCACATCAATCATGGGCGAGGTGACCAGGTCATTCGTTCGCACGCTTGAGCCCGGAACAAAACGCCCTGCCGCACTCATCGGATGAAAATCGCCCGTTGTCAGATTAGGGAAAAGAGGTTCGTGCGTAAGACTCTGCACGTCTTGCCCCTTCTCCTTGGTCCACGTGTACATATTGGCATAACGGTCGCTGCCGAACTTGGCGATCTCGGCAAAATTCTTGGCGAGGATATTGTTGTAGTTCGCCGAATAATCGACTGATCCGCCGAGGTCGTATGCATAGCGCTCCGTGCCATTGACTAGAACAACAGAATTGCTGAGCCCTATGCTGCCCGCGTTGGCATAAAGGCCCCCGGAAGTATTCGACCATATCACCGAACGGTTGATACGAATCCTGTCGGAACCCGCGGCCCTTATGCCGTAGCCTGCATTCTTCCACGAAAGCACCCGGGAAAGACTCATATTCGTGCTCGTGTTCAGATCCACACCGTGCGATGCATTGTTCATGGTGCGAATGTTATCGATGTTAATCTGATTTGCGCGGGCGAAGCGCATACCCACATTCGCGTTCCGCAGAACCAGATTTGAGACGGAAACCAGCGTCGGGGTATCAAACTCAAAAACATACGCTCCGGCGGAGGTGTTGCCGCGATCGAGAACCGATGCCCCGGAATTTAGATTAGTCGTACCGAATATGCGGACTCGCGCGTTGGTGGCACCGCTGTCGAGGAGTGTGACAACGATATTGGAGCCGTTTGTGTAGACGCCTGCATCGACATAGACCTTGTCGTTCGGCTCGAGATCATAGGCGGCAAGGGCCGTGGCCAGGGAGTTCAGAGGCTTGGCGGAAGTAGCGACCCAGTTTGTCGGCGATCCGTTCCCGGTTGTATATTGATCCCCAACCCCCGAGGCATCGTCAATGTAGATACTCAGATTGCCGTTGCGCACGGCAAAGAAGCCGGGTGTCCGGTCAAAAATGTTTGTGTCGCTGTCGCTGGTAGCCCGCCAGAGGGCCGCAGGCGTATTGCTTACGCTCAACGTATTCCACGCGACAGTCTCATCTGCCGCATCCACTCCGTTGTTCAACTCAAACCAAGTGTTTCCGCCATCCACAGACACATCTACTGTGACGGTGATCCCGGTGTCGATGTTCGCGGCAACCCAGTGAAACGCCGCCGTGCCTGCCACCCATCCGCCGGAGCGAGGCGAGGCCGCGTGCAGCCACGCATTCGTAACACCTTTGCTGGCTTGGTCCGTATTCCCGTAGAGCCCGATATTGACCCTTCCCCCATTGAAAGAAGGCTCAGAAGAAAAGGAAGCAGAGGGATTGCCGCTGTCTATCAGCAAAGAGGTCACGGCATCGTTTGTTACATAACCTTGGCCCCATACGTACCGCCCCATGGGAGTTACTGTCTTCAGATGAAAATCACCGGTGAGGGGAGCGGCGAACCTGGGATTGACACTCAGGCTACGCTTGTCGGAGCCGGTTCGGCTGATCCATGCCGCAAGGGTGTCCTGGTTTCTCTGCTGGCTGACTATATAGCCGACAGCGGCGTTGCTCTCGGCATACAGATCGTTGTAGTTGCCGACAATGTTGGTCAGCGTTCCCGCCTGATAACAGCGCGCTTTATGTCCCGACGCCACGACAATGCTGTTGCTGACACCGACAGAACCGCTGTTGGCCCTGATGCCGGCCGCCCCGTTCCGCCAGATCACATTTCGATCGACGCGCACATTGGAGGAACTGCGCACCCACACGCCGTTGGTCTTGCTGAGCTGTGTTATGCACCGATGAAGCAAGACATCGGAACTATTCTGAATGTCAAAACCTATGCCGTTGTTTGAGAACGCTTCGACTTCTTTCAGCTCGACTTTGTTGGCATTGTAGACTCGGATGCCTCCCGCTCCCCC
This sequence comes from Verrucomicrobiota bacterium, assembly GCA_018814445.1. Classification (GTDB taxonomy): domain Bacteria; phylum Verrucomicrobiota; class Kiritimatiellia; order JAHIZV01; family JAHIZV01; genus JAHIZV01. Next base: position 109,970 of record JAHIZV010000237.1, read on the forward strand.
GGTCGCCCGGATGTTGGAAACACGCACGTAGTTGGCTCCGGAAATGTCTATCGCGTATGCGCCCCCGACGCCACTGGTACGGTTGAGCACGGTGCCTCCCGCAGCCCTGTTCGTACTGCCGATGATCCGGACGTGGTTGTTCGAATTGCCGGCGTCCGTGGAGTCAATGACCGTATTGGCCGTCAGATTGAATGTGCCCGTATCGACATAGATAAGATCCTCACCCTCCAGATCGTAAGCGTCCAATATTGCCTTGATGGTGGCCTTCGGGCTGCCGACGTCCGTGCCGAGATTGGAATCGTTACCGGGAGCAGTCGTATAGACATCGCCGTTGGTGGAGGAGTCGTTCACGTAATAAACGAACGGCCCGTTTTTGAAGAAGAATGTCGCGTCAGTCGCATCGTACACGTTCGTGTTCGATTCAAGCACCACCCTGTACTTGGCATTGGTCGATGAGAAGAAGTTCGTGTTCGCCCAAGTGTATGTACCTACGGACGCCAGAATATTCGTTTGAACAATCTTCCATGTCTGTCCGTTGTCACGCGTCAGTTCGATGCGGACGGTTGATCCGGTAGCGATTTCGCCTGCATTCCAATACACCGCATCGCCCGGCACACTGAGCGTGCCCCGGTCATTATAGGTGAGAGCCAGGAGCCACGCATTTGTTCGGCTCTTACTCGCCTCGCTGGTACCGCCGAACGCCGACGCATTCAGCCGACTGCCGTTGGGCGAAGGCTCATTTGTATAGGCCGTCGAAGCGGAACTGCCGAAATCTATCAAAGGCGAGTAGTTTGTGTCGGTCGTTACGAACGCACCTGTCGCAGGATTAAAACGGCCGGAGGGACTGAGAACGTGAAAATCAAGCGTCGCGGGGCTCTTGTAATGTGGATTGATCACACTGCTGCGCCACCACCCCCCCTGGCTCTTCTGAAACTCCGCAAAATCGCTGAATCCGGACTTAACCACCGTTTTCCAGAAGAGACTGTGATCGCCCTTCGGGGTCGTGGATCCGCTGAAAGCCGTGCCGCCCGCCACCACGCTGTTACTGACAGAAAGGGGGTTACTGCCACCGGTCACGTCAAAGGCAATCGTGTTGCTCCAACTGACGCCATTCTCCCAGGTCCAGCCGTCGTTGCTGATGGAACGCAGGCCGCGCGTGTTGTTAATCGTAAAACATCCTCTGAAACTGATGTCGTCAGATGCTGAATCCGCCTCGAAACCCGAGGTGTTCTTATACGCGAGAAACCGTTCGAACTCGCAGTAGGCGCTATCCGTGATCTCCACGGCATATCGGCCGTCCGCCGCCGTGATGTGCTCCAAGCGAACATAGTCGGCGTCATTGATGTTGAATACATTGATACCCGTATTGCCCGTGCGGAATACGGTTCCCGTCAGGGAACTGTTTGTACTACCCCGAATGGTCATGGGGTTGCCGGGCTCACCACGATCCGCAAACGTGATCGTGACGGGACTCGGCAGGGTGAAGCGTGCCGTATCGACCAGAATTTCGTCACCGCCGCCAAGGTCGTAGTTATCGAGGACCGTCTGTACGCTATTCAGCGGATTGGACGAACTGAGACCGTCATTTGCCGGACTGCCAACTGCTGAGGTATACACGTCACCAAGAGTACTGCCATCATTTACATATACGGAGAAGCCATGGCCCGGGCTGCGCAGTGTGAAGATAGAGTCACACGCGTCGGCAATATTCGTATCTGCCTCATGCACCACACGCCACTTGGCTTCCAGACTGGAAACAAGACCCGTCGTGACAATAGTATAGTAATCGCTGGTCACCGGCACACCCGAGGCAAGAGTCGCCCACTGACTGCCGGCGTCCTTTGAGTACTCAATGCGAACGGTCGATCCGTTGGTGAAGTTATTGTTGGCCCAGTACACGCGGCCGGTGCCGTTCAAAGTGCCGCCGTCGTTGTAAGTGAGAGCAAGCAGCCACGCGTTGGTCCGGCCTTTGCTGGCCTGCGGAGTATTGCCGTAACGCCCGATGTTGAGTCGATTCGTCTGCGGCTCATTGACGGCGCTTGCTGACCGAGCTCCGAGGTCGATGAGCAGAGAGGTTACCGTGTCGGTGGCAAACGTTCCCGAAACCGGATTATAACGGCCATACTGACTTTTTAGATGAAAGTCCGCGTTTGTTAGGTTTCCGGGATTGTAGAAATTCGGTTGAATGCTGGAACTGTGCCGAAATTCGCCCGTCTGTTTCTGCAATTCACTCAGGAAGGCATACGGACCTCCAGAACCTGAGCTCATGATCGTCGTCTTCCAGAAAATATTGTAATCGCCCGAGGGCTGTGCGGTGCCGGAAAAGGCAGTGCCTCCCATAATAACGGTATTGCTGACGGGCGTCGCGAGAGCGAACTGGAATGCCGTCACGTTACTCCAGCAGACGGAGCTCTGCAGGCTCCCGCCCACCCGATCATTGCGGAATCCCAGGGTGTTCCGAGAGAACACGGACCTCGCAACCGTATTGTAGCCGCCGGCTATGATTTCCATTCCGCTCGTATTCGATCGCAGAGTCAGCCGTTGAAATGCGTTGGACTGGCTCTGTATCAGTACGCCGACCCGAGACTGCGAGATGGTCAGATCCTCCAGGTTGATATGGTTCGCACCTGTCTCGAGTCGGATCGCATCGGCGGCAATACTGTTCCGGCGAATGATGCTTCCCCCAGCTAAAAGATTCGTACTCCCCCGCAACGTTACCGGATTGCCACCAGCCCCTTTGTCAGGGGAGGTTATCGAGATTGTGTAGTTAGAGTAGATCCCCGTATCGATATAGACCACATCGCCCGGCTCAAGGTCATAGGACGCAAGAATATTGGTCACGGTGCGCATCGGGGTGAGAGAATTGGTTCCCCGGCCGGGAATATCCAGACCGCCCGCCGCCGTATAGACATCGCCGTTCGTGCTGGAGTCGTTTACGAAGTAATTGGCCCCCTCGACCGGCAGAACTGCCGGGAGAAACGCGGCGATGAGTGCTATCAGAATGTAGTCTCTAAGTCTCATAACTCCACAAAAAACAACCATGCCGAGCATTAACCGCTTCAGCCTGCACCTAAACTACACCTTCGAGGAAGCTGCCTGCGACCCCTCTACGTCTAATCTGTCAATAGTTAGCATACAACATTTGAGAATATCCGTTAACATTGCAAATGAAAACATACCTGTTTTCGGGGGCTTTTCCATGGGTCCGGCAACTGTCGGCAGGTCTCGATCTTGCATTGCCAAACGGAAGTTTCACGGGTACAAATCTGAGTCCGATGCGGGAAACTACCATTTCAGTGCTGCAAAAGCGTTTCGGAGAGATCCTGCGGGGGCTTTTTCTCGTGCTTTCCGTGGCGGCACTGGCAACTTCTGTTGTGTGGAAATTCGCCCCGCAGGCGATCGAATGCGTTGATCGGGCCGTCGTCCTCCGCCATCTCGATCGTTTTGAGAAACGTCTGCTGGCAGCGCGTCAACTGGTGGAATCCGATGAAAAGGCGGCCGCGGCCGCCTACGAGGCGATACTTCTGGATCTTAAGGAAATCAAGAAAGGCGACCGGCTCGGAAGGAAGAAACGGGAGGCGCTGAACGAACTCTCTCTTGTCCTGTCGACAGCAGGCAAAACAGACCGGGCTCTTTCCGTCTGTGAAGAATGGGTGGAATTCGATGATCGGGACTTGATCCCGAAAATCCACAAAGCCGACCTCTTGCTTCGAGGACAGAACACGAGAGTCGAGGGCGAAGAGTACCTGATGTCCCTCGCCCGGACTTTTCCCGGATCTCAGGCCATCACACGGCTGGCGGCTCAGTATCTTTTCGATCAGGGCCGGGCCAATGAAGCGGACGCCCTGATTGAAGCCGGCACGAAGGTATTTGAAAAACAGATTGCCGGCAGCGAATGGACCATCTGGTGGGATGCCGGAAAGGGCTTTACCTCAAGTAGTTCTCGTATGTGTCCGCCGGACCATTCACCGCCGAACCATCTTCGCCTTGACGTGTCGCTCCCGGCCGGAGCGTACAGTGCGTTCCGATTCAAATCGCCCGACTGGCTCGGACTGCGGCTGTCAGACATTCGCCTGACACTTGATGACCGCACCGAAGAGATCAAACCTGCCGACCTGGACCTGATAGGATTCACCCTTCTGGACAACTCCATCGGGACCGACGGCGACAACTCCCACTTCGCGGTACAGCTCGGTCAAAGGGTCACCACGTCCGGCCCGTTGCACCTCACGCTTGAAGCCCGGGCGGACCCGCCGCTCCCTGCGCTCACGGCAAAAGGAGAGGACCGTCTGTGAAGTCGCTTCTTCAGAAGGGATGGAAGTGGAGTTGGGCTGTCACGCTTCCTGTTTCAATCGTCTTTCTGGTCTGGACGTGGAACACGGAGACCCGCTACTGGGATTTCCAGGTACGTTACGATTGCGCTCCCTTCTCCCCGACTCTCTTCAAAGTGGGCCGCATGGAATTCCAGCACATGATGGCGAAAACCTGGGACAGCATTCGCAGTCATGTTTCGGACAGGCGCCCCGCCCTTCCGACAGTGGATCTGCTTATCTCCGAAGAGAACATCAATCGGCTGGACCAGAACCTGCCGCACTCGGGCCGCGAGTATCAAAAAGCTCGCATGCTCTATCCGGATGGCGAAATCGAGAACGTTAAGGTGAAGTACCGGGGAGATTTCGCGGGACACTGGGGTCATTATAAAAAGTCACTCCGCATCAAGACGAAGAAGGATCGACTCTTGAACGGATTGCGGATGATCAACCTTGTCATTCCGAAGTTTCCGGAACAGATGAACAACTACCTCTGCTACCAGCTTTCCGACTCGCTCGGACTGGTAACGCCCGCAAGCCAGATGGTTAACGTTCGCATTAACGGATCGAACCGGGGCACTCATGTTCTCACTGAACAGATCGAGGAGATGACTCTTCGCAGAAACAGCCGGATGCCGGGCGACCTCTATGCCGGTGAGATCGTCGGCAGAGATACCTACACAGGCATCACGGAAAACCTTTTTCACCACCCGCGGTCATGGACCAAACTGGCCGTAAACAACCACTATCCTGCCGACAGCTACGCCCCGCTCGAGACGCTCATTGACCGCATGTATGACGACACCGACGACGGGCAGCGGAAGATGCTGGAAATGCTCGACTTGCGGAAATGGGCCGACTTCAGCGTTCTTGAGATACTCACGCAGACCATACACTATGACCGAAAGCACAACTGGCGACTCTTCTATGATCCCGCACGCTTTGTCTTCGAACCGGCGGTCTGGGATCCGACCGGCTGGCATCCGGTATGGCGGGAAATGTTCAAGGACCATCCGAAACTCGACATCATGACGAGCGAACTGCAGGAAGCGCTCCTGAGGAACCAGGCCTTCCTGTTTGCCAGATATTGCGCGATGGAGGACTTCTTCACATCGGGAAATGACAAGCACTTCTTCGAAGTGACTGACGAGACCGCCGATGCGCTGTTGAAGGTCATTCCCCACGACATGGATATCACCCGGAACTTCGAGTATCTCCCGCCGTCAAAGGCCGAGGCTGCCGTGCGCGAGTTTAGAGGTTATGTGCGATCTCTCTTCAGGAAGATCGAACAGGCCTACCTTTTCGACTCTCCGCCAGTGCGTTGCGCCAGACTTGAGTCCGGCGCCCTTGCCCTGCAGATCGATGGAAGACTTCCTGTGCGGAGCGTTCAGCTCACCTACTCACAGCCACCCGAAAGCGTCAAGAGCGCGACGGTCTCATACTGGCGCAGAGGCACTAATGAGACAGTCGATGTTACAGGTGCCGTTTCTGTTAAGGGAAACATGGTCGTCATCGCCGTTCCACTCATGGCCCGATATATCCCGGTCATGGCGGGCAACCTTCGTGTATCGCCGCTGACCTCCCTGGAAACGAGGCCCGCCTACTACGAAATCAAGTTGGGGGGATCCGTCAATGCCGCCGATGCCATAGATATAGCCGTCGAACGAAGGCTTTCGGACATGGAAGATGTGGAGATGGCGGACACGCTCGAGAAAACGGGCTTCGACAGAGAGACATGTATCGTCAACCCCGCTCCCCTCTTGCCTCCCGTGGTTTGGGCCGGAGAAGTAAGCATTACAAACACGCTTCATCTGGACAGAGATCTGATCATCGAGAAAGGAACCACCGTCCGCCTCAGCGAAGGCGCGAGCATCCTTACCAAGTCGAAGGTCCGTGCGGAAGGGACGGAATCGGATCCTATACGGTTCATTCCTGTCTCTGAAGAACAGGCGCCTTGGGGCTGTCTCGCTCTCCAGGGACCGGGAGCCAACGGCAGCCGCTTCACACATTGTATTTTTGAAGGCGGGAGCGGGTTCAAAACCCCTCTGCAGGAGTATTCCGCCATGCTGTCCATGCACGACCTGAAAGATGCAAGAATCAAGGGGTGTTCTTTCAGAAACAGCCGGATCGTCGACGATATGGTCCGGGGGGTTTACTCCAATATCGAGTTCGAAGATTGCACGTTCGAGAACTCCCTCTCCGATGCTGTCGATCTGGATATCTGTAAAGCAGTCTTTAAGCATTGCTCTTTCCTTGGCGCGGGTAACGACGCGCTCGATCTGATGAGTTCGCGCGCACTGATAGAAGACTCCCTGATGAAGAACAGCGGGGACAAAGGAGTGTCTGTAGGCGAGAATACCAGGGCATTCATTCGAAACTGTGTGATAACCGGCAACGTCATAGGCGTTCAGGCGAAAGACCAGTCGCACGCTATGCTTGTGAATGTCGATCTCACCGGAAATGGAACGGCGCTGGACGCGTACAAGAAGAACTGGCGATATGGCGGTGGCGGGCATATTGCCATCTACTTCTCCCACGTTTCGGACAACGAATCGTCTTTCTCCGCCGACAGTCATTCGGCCGTCAGCATCTTCAACAGCTTCACCGATCAACCTGTGCCGGAGAAGAACAACATTTACGTCGATGAGCTTACCGACAGCCGCAGCCCCACGACTGCGGCCCCGGCCGGGGAGGTCGCCCAGCCCGAGGAACTGAGCATTGAGTTCTATGGCAGCGCGTGGAGTGACGTCTCACAGGAACGAAGAGGAGCACATGGCGTTACAGACTAACCTCGATTTCCTCCGCTACGAATTCAAGTACATCCTGCGGAAACAGGTCCGCGATGTCATTGAAGGCGAACTGAAGTTCTTCATGGACCTCGACCCGTATGTCACGGCGCGAAGCCAGGAACACTATATGGTCCGAAGCCTGTACTTCGACAACCGTTCTTTCACCCACTACTACGACAAGGTTGACGGTAAACTGACCCGCTCGAAGTTCCGCCTGCGCACCTACACGGATGATCCGAAGGAAGGATGCGCGACCTTTATTGAGGTGAAGGGCCGACACAACAACATGGTTTTCAAACATCGGGCTCCGCTGTCGGAAGGACGCGGGTGCATATTTGAAGGCGGCGAACGCGATATGAGCAAACAGGTGATCGAAAGAACACGCCCGGGAAAAGTCCTCGACCGGTTCAATTTTGATCTCTGCCGCCGGCGGATCGAACCGGTCATGCTGATCGAATATCGCCGACGCCCCTACGTGACGCGATTCCAACCTGAATTCCGGGTGACCTTTGACGACCTTCTCACCGGCGCAAACACGTGTTCACTCTATCCTCCCGACCACGAAGAAAGCAGGGATCTCCTGCCGGGATACACGATCATGGAAGTCAAATTTCGCTACCATCTTCCATCGTGGTTTCATAGGATCATCACTGCTTTTGAGCTGAACCGGATTTCTATTTCAAAGATCTGTAAAGGCATAGAGAAATTCAGGCTTACTCCGATTTTTGAGTAGCCGCATTGGGGAGACATCGAGATGGTAATTACGAATCAGATTCCAACCGCCATCAGTCAACTGGTGACATACGGACCGTATGACATTCTGATCAACATGGTCCTGGCCCTGGTGCTGGGACTGGTCATATCATCGGTCTACAGGTACACGCACAAGGGCCTCGCCTATTCGCAGTCGTTCACCCTGACTATCGTTTTCGTCGCAGTCATCACGGCTATCGTGATGATGGTCATAGGATCGAGTCTGGCCCGAGCATTCGCCCTGGTCGGCGCCATGTCGATCATCCGTTTCCGAACGGTGGTCAAGGACACCAAAGACACGGCCTACGTATTCTGCGCACTGGCGGTGGGTCTCGCCGCCGGCACAAGCAACTACTTCATCGCCGTAGCAGGCGGCGCGTTTGTCGCGGTCATGGCCGTCGTACTCTACAAGCTGAACTACGGAGCCCTGTACAAGAGCGAGTTCATTCTCCGCTTCACGTTTGACCAGCAGTACGGCAGCGCAGGTTATCTGGAGCAGATCCAGTCGCACTCGAAGCGATCTAATCTTCTCAACATCGAACCGTCCGGGGACGGACGTTACCTCAGCTTGACCTACGATATCGCGCTGAAGGAAGGCGCCACAGCGGAAGAATTCGCAAAGGCCATGGATCAGGTCGAAGGCACGTCGGAAGTTGTTCTCATCGCTTCCAAGAACGATGTCGACTATTGATCGGTACGAGCGCTGAAGGGTCCTCTCAGGTAGTCGAGGAGAACTGTGGTTAGCTTCTGTCTTCCTCTCTCATTGAGGTGAGTGAAGTCTGCAAAGTCTTCAACCGTGAATGGCTGCATATCTGCAAGACTGATGTATGCGTATCCGAGCCGCGCAGCTTCATCACGAAGAAACCGGTCGTGCCTTCCGGGCAGGTCATCAGTATACGTTCTCTCGAGAATAGCGTGGGATGGACCGTCGATCACAAGCAGTGTGACGCCTTGTTCTTTCAGATTCTCCGCGAACGCGCCAAACAGGTCACGATTCAGGGCTGTGTATGACGTCTCCTCGTACCAGGGATCCATGCCTTCTTTGAAATATTCTTCAAACCGCTCTGGTGTCCAGATTTCCGTCAAAGCATACCTCACGGCCTCCTGTCTGACCGAGCCCTGCGAGATATCCGTCAGCAGGTTCATCAGTCCCCTCTGAATGAACTCCCTGTACCTGTAGAGAGGGAAGACCCGCGACACAGCCAGGTCATAGACGACCTCCTTCTTCTCCAGCAGGTCCTCGTAGCCCACATACTTCTTCAGCCAGGGCAGAATGCGTGGATCGAAGTAGTATCTGAATTTCAAGTAGTCGTACTTCGACTGATAGAAACTGCCGAAGTAGGGCATGTAGACAATTAAATCGGGTTCAAGCTCAATGAATTCGTCCATCATCATGTACATGTCTATCGGCGGCCCCCCTCCGGACATACCGACGTTGAGGACTTCGATGCCATCCGACTCAAGTTCCCCGTTGAGACGCTTTATATCGAAATCTTCCCGGGCCTGGCTCGATCCGACAATGAGAACGCGGCGCGCCGGATGATGTGCCCTGGCAAGGCGCGATACGGCTTCTACTCTCAATGGATCGTCATTGAACGGCATAGAGAAGCGATAGAGCTGTTCCCACAGAACCGGCCACTTCAGCAGCAGCGGCTGACCGATCGCAAGGATCAGCAGTCCGAGCAACAGCCCTTTCGGCCAGCGCCTAGAATTGGAAGTAGATGAACTCTTCACCACCGGTTACTCCAAAGATTCCTATGAGGACAATCATCACGGCGTACACGCATCCGCGGACCACGGCATTAGCCTTGTAGACGACCATAAGATCGTTCCTTGCATATTGCCAAATCTGCACGGCTATGAGGAAGAACGTGAAAAAGACGAACTGCATGGCCATCAGCAGAGACTGAGGCGTCGGATCGAAATTCGTGAAAACGGAAACGAACATGTCCACGGCCTGCCTTCCCCACTGGGCGCGAAACAGCAGCCACCCGATACATGTGATGTGGAAGAATACGATGACATTGAGGATATCAAGACCGCGCCGCATCCATCCTGTTTCTATCTTCGCGAATGAAGCGAGGACGGGTTTCATCAGGCGGTGGGCGATCAGGAGGGAACCATGAAAGACGCCCCACATCACGAATGTCCACGCGGCTCCATGCCACAGACCTCCAAGAAACATCGTCAGGGCAAGATTGCGGTATGTGTTGAGATTGCCTTTCCGGTTTCCCCCGAGAGGTATGTAGAGATAGTCCCTCAGCCAGGTGGAAAGACTGATGTGCCAACGCCGCCAGAACTCGCCCGGATTCCGCGAGAAGTAAGGCAGGTTGAAGTTAACCATGATGTCGAAACCCATGCACTTGCCGATGCCGCGCGCGATGTCGGAGTAGCCGGAGAAATCGCAGTAGATTTGAAACGCGAAAGCGTAAAGGCCGATAAGAACTTCCGCCCCGTTGAATCCTGATTCCAGTGCAAACACGGAAGTCACGATTCGGGCAAGATTGTCGGCGACAAAGACCTTCTTGAAGATGCCCCAGGAGATGAGAAACGCCCCTTCGTAGAACTTGTCGATCGTGACAATCCTCGGACTCAACACCTGCTGCAGCAAATGGCTTGCACGCTCGATCGGCCCCGCGACCAACTGAGGGAAGAAGGAAACAAAAAGCGCGTAGTCCAGGAAGTTGCGGGTCGGTTTAAGCTGCCCCCGATAGACGTCAATGGTGTAGCTCATGGTTTGGAAAGTGTAGAAAGAAATGCCGACTGGCAGGACGATGTGCAGAAGCCGGAAATCGGCTTCAAGGCCCGCTTGCATCAGGAATCTCTCAAGACTTGCCGCAAAAAAATTGAAGTACTTGAAAAAGCCCAGAATCGACAGGTTTCCTATCACGCTCAGAGATACGAAGAAGCGGCGCTTTCGCGGGTTGCCGGTCCCTGCTATTCCCAGGCCACAGAAGTAGTCGAGAACCGTCGAGATGAAGATCAGCGAGAGAAAACGCCAGTCCCACGACCCATAGAAGAAGTAGCTCGCCACGAGAAGCATGCGGTTCTGCCACTTGTGCCCGAGCTGAAGATAGAGCACGTAGACGACGGCGAAGAAGGCGAAGAATTGTAGGGAATTGAAAAGCATATTGGATCAGTCAGGTGGTCTCGCTTCTACTTCCATCATAAGCCTTCGTCCAGGCCGCCCCGTGTCTACCTGTCACGGCATCCAGAAATGCCAGTGCCGTTGTCGCGTTGAGCTGCACAAACATATAGGGGACAGAAAGAAATCTCGCCCTGACCCCGAGGGACTGGAGTAGTGAGCCTACAGCAGCAAGAACGTAGAACACAATCTGTAACGCCAGCAGGCATCCGTAGAAGGAATCGTGACTCAGAACGAGATTCGCGGCGAATGCGAGCATGAGAAATCCGGGAGCGAGAAGTCTGAGAATCTTGTGCGAAACAAACTGCAGCCAGATCGGATTCCTCCAGGGAAGAAGCCAGACGGGGTAAAGCCGGGTAAGCTGCCAGTTTCCGGCTGCCGTCCTTCTTTTCCTGATCGACTCCTGTCGTGAAGAAGTCGACGGACGGTCATAAACCACGGCACGTTCATCGAAAATGCACCGCGATCCTTTCACCACGGCCTGCATGGGAATAGCCACATCGTCGAGAAGTGTTTCGGCAGGGATGGGTTTAAAGAGATCCTTCCGAATGGCATAGAGAGCGCCCGTCGCGCCGGGCACCGATGCGAATTCAGCCTCTGCCTTGCGAATGAACTTCTCATAGGTCCAGTAGGAGCCCATACCCTCAGCCGCCAGCGAGTCGCCTTCTTCCCGCGTGAACATGAGTTCGCCCGACACAACTCCGACTTCGTCGTCCACGAAGTTCTCCATCAAAGCTTCAATCGATCCTTCTTCGAGCTGCTGTCGTGCGTCCATCAGCAGAACAATCTCTCCCCTGCATGTCGGAATAATGTCGTTCAACACCGCGGGTTTCCCCCTTCGCGTCTCGAATGCGATGACTTTCACCTTCGGATTGGCCATCGAGTCCACGAGTTCAGCAGTGCGGTCAGTCGACCCGTCGGACGCGACGATAATCTCACATAGCAATTCGTTTGCATCGGTATTGAGCAGATTCCTCAGCTTGTCGCCTATCCGCCCTTCCTCGTTGTAGGCCGAAATGACCGCGGACACTGTCATGGCCGGGATTCCCCTTCGGACGGGCCTGGGCCTGAAACGCGCCAGCAGTGCCACCAACACGGGATAGCCGATGAAGATGTAGAAGAGACTGATCAGGCTCGTCCAGAGGATGAATGACCACAGAGCAGTTGGCGCATTGACACTCACGTTCTATCTCACCCGTTCCCCATGTATGTCCGCGGCAGATACCTCTCGTGCAGATTGGCTATGCCCAGTACCCAGCCAAGAAAAATGTCGCGGTCGTCCGTCAATGGCGCCGGCGCCCGTCGAAGGTGCAGGAGATGCTTCCCTTCTTCCCTGAGGACTTCAGGTTTCGCAGAGCTGTTCACCCCGCCGAAATTCGTAACGAACGTCTCGTAACCGGCCTCCAGCAGACACTTGGCTGTATCCTCAAACACCAGGTCGGAAGGCTGGCCCCAGGGAACAGCAAAATGCCGCACGTCTTCACCGAGAGTCTCGGCGAGCCACCGCCGACTGCCGGACAATTCTTCCTGCAGACGTTCCGGCTCATCTACATCGCTCAGACGCACATGATTCATCGTGTGCGACCCGACAGTTATAAGGGGATTCCGCGCGATATCTCTGAGTTGCCCAATCGACATGGCCGCAGACTTGAAGCCAGCCTTCTTGTCGTGCTCCAGGACAGGAATCTCACCCTTCACGAAATTCGTTACGACATAGACACAGCACGGAATCTCATGCTTCGCCACAAGGGGCAGAAGGACTGTTGCATTGTCGGCGTAACCGTCGTCGAAGCTCAGAAAAAATCGCAGACCCTTTCCATCTCCGCTCGCGACGTCGTCAATACTCACGATCGTTCCAATCTCGCGAAGCCATTCGACATGACGAATGAAGGTGTCTCTCCGGACCGCCATGCCCGGCTTGGGATCGTCCGTGCCCACCGGCTGAAAGCGATGGTATGAAATCCCGATAGCCAGTTCCTGTTTTCGGGCGGCAGCGCGAAGCATCGGCAGGATGGTGCGATAGCCGAGGGTTTTTACTGTTGAATGAATCGACATTCAGTCAATTCCTCCCGGCACAAGAGATTGATAATACCGAAGGAGTTTCCCGGCTTTGGCCTCCATGTTGTAGTCACGTTCAACCCGCTGACGCGCCCGCTCAGCTCTCTGTAGAAACGGTCCGGGTTCATTGAGGTAGCTTTGAATCGCTTCCGACAGAACCGTCTCGTTCTTTTCCTCCAGCAGAAAAATCTCTTCCCCGTCTGTGAAGATATTCGGAATGCCGCCCACGGCAAATGAGATCATCGGCAGACGAAACAATCCGGCCTCCAGAAGCACGTTCGGCATGCCCTCGGAAAGCGAGGGAAGCAGGAATAGATCCGCCACGCGGTAATACCTCTCAGGATCATCCTGGTAACCTTCAAAAGACACCCATTCCCCGAGCGAGTTATCATGCACGTACTGCCGGAGCGCGGGAGTGTCCGGACCCTCTCCCACAAGCTTGAGTACGAAGTCCTGCTGACCGCTCCGAACGACCTTCTCAATCGCCTTGATAAGAATCAAGTGTCCCTTCTCCTGGGAGTGACGACCGACAGACAGAAGCACCTTCTTCCCCTGCGGCACGGTCTTTGGAGCAACATCCTTAATCCTGATCGCGTTATGGAGAACGGTTATCGAGTTTCGCGCTACCCCCCAGCCGGCAAGCAGATCAACCTGGCTTTCGACCACAACCACAACGTGTTTGGCCATTCTGAACAGGAAACGATCCAGCCGGTTGTAGAAGAGCTGCTTCCGGTCGATCCAGGTTTCCCCGTGGAAGAAGCATACAGCCGGGATCGCACGAATGAAGGCAACCGAGCTCTGTAGGACGAATGCGTATAGCCGGGATTTGGTATTGTGTATCTGGAGAATGTCGGGTCGCTCTTCGCGAATCAGCTTGTAGAGCTGCCCGATGCAGGAAGGGTCGTATCGGAATCGCTCACGCAGGACCCGGACGGAGAAACCCATCGCCTCGGCCTGTTCGATAAAGGGAATACTTTCCTGGCCACCACGGACAAAGGTCGCGAGGATAAATTCGGCTTTCCCATCGAGCAGACGAAGCGTCTGCAGCAGGTTCTTCGCCGGCCCGCTGAGCTTCTCGCTCTCCATTAGTATCAGGATCTTCATTTTGAGCGCATCAAATCGCCGGAGATGCCCGCAACCAGAAAGCACTCGCCTTTTTGTGGCGCTTCTCCAGACTCCCTATTATCATGCGGATTCAGAAACTAATGACTAGCTGTTATTTGCGATGGACAGACAATTCACCATCCTGACGACGTACAAGAGTTCGGAATTGAAAGGCCCGGCCCTCGAGACATTTCCGCATCTCCGTTTCGTCCATCGGCCCGTGTCTGAGAGCGCCGGGGAACTGGTGCGCGTTGCCGCCAGCGCCATGTTCGGCAGAAACTACGATGCCGTTCTGGTGGAGGGGGCGCGCGAAGTGCTGGTCATGTCCCTCTTCAAGCTGGCGACTCTTAACCGGAAAACCCGGCTCTTTGGCAACCTGATGTATTTTCAGGTGCCTCCCCAAAATCCCCTCAAACGGGCATTGTACTTCCTCAAGCGAAGCATAATCGCCATCGGGGCGGACAGGCTTGTTGTACTGTCATCGGACGAAATCGACAGCTACAACCGTATTCTCGGGTTTCCCCGCAGGAAGTTGGTCTTCCTTCTCTACAAGATCAACGACCAGGAATATCTCCGGTCGCTCACCCCTACTCAGGGTGACTACATTTACGCGGGGGGCGACAGCATCCGGGACTATAAAACGCTGTTCGAGGCAGTCAGGGGATTGGACATCAAGGTCAAGGCGCTCACCCATCTGCGGTTTCAGCCGGAGTCGATACCTGCGAACGTGGAAGTCATCGAGAATACGAACACTCCGGCAGAGTATTACAGCCCCTGCGCACAGGCTATGTTCGTCGTACTCCCGATTCAACCGGGATTCATTCGCAGTTCCGCACAGGGAACCTTTCTCGGTTCCATGTTTCTCAGGAAGGCTGTCGTGGTTTCAGACACGCCGGGCGTGAGGGACATCATTCGCGACGGCGAGAATGGATTCGTTGTCCCCGCGGGAGACGCGCAGGCATTGCGGACATGTATTATGAAACTGGCCGAAGATCCCGCCCTCTGCAGAGCGGTCGGAGATACGGCCCACAACGAAGTGAAACACTACTACACGCTGCAGCGATATCTGTCAGATCTCTTTGGCGTTATGCAGGAACGGCTGACAGCAAACCGCAGGTAGCTTTGGCAGAGAAATCGGGGGTACTACAACAGTGAGAGTCTTTATTATTACGCAGAATGAGCCCATATACGCGCCGCTATACATTCAGAAGATAATCGACAGGATCGATTCTCCCATCATCGGCATATCGCCCTTGTCGCCGACAGGAAAGAAAGGCTGGTCCGGCCTGATCCGACAGCGGCTTGAGATGTACGGACTGCGTGATTTCCTCAGGGGATCCATGGTTTTTGCATCGCACAAGTTGAAGGGAATGCTCGGCATGACCCCGAAGAAGAGCGGCCGCTTCTACTCTCTCGATCAACTGGCAAAGCATCATTCGATCCCGATCGTTCCGTGCGGCAGTGTGAACAACAAGGACTACATCGAGACACTGAAGAATATGGAAGTCGATATTCTGCTCTCCGTCGGCACGAACCAGATTTTCCGGCCCCGTCTTCTGCGCGTCCCGCGCGTCGTCACGCTCAACGTGCACTCTTCCCTGCTCCCGAAGTACCGGGGACTGGACGGCCTTTTCTGGGCGATGGTTCACGAAGAGCCAACCGTTGGCGTAACGGTCCATGTCATGAACGAAGGTATAGACGACGGGGGAATAGTGGAGCAACAGCCCTTCGATGTGTCTCCCGAAGACACACTGCACGCATTGTACATGAAGGCCGTCGATGTGGGATCTCAACTGCTGGTCAACGCAGTGAAGAAGTACGAGGCCGGCGACGTGGAGGTCCGGGAGAACAGGGCGGAGGAAGGATCTTCCTTTTCCTGGCCGACGGCCGAAGCAGGGAAGAAGTTCAGAAAGACCGGTCGAAGGTTCTTCTGAAGTCAGGTCGCCGCCGAATCGACGAAGTCACGGTAGGGCATGATACGGAAACCGTCGGCCATAACCACTTCCAGTTTGCGCATCGTTCTCCCGCGATTGACGTAAAGCAGCGAGTTGAGTGTCCGGCTTCCCCCCACCCCGCGCGACATGACCCGCTCCTGCCCGGTGTCTATGTCATAGGGATGAAAGTAGCCCGCAACCGGGACGCCGTCTTCCGCGCACCTGCGGAACGCGCGCCCGATCAAAGACATCGGAAGACAGCGGAAATAGGTCCCGGCGCCAATTGGCACGCGGAGCCACATGAAACGCGCGAGCGTCACAGGAATCTCCAATACGCCGCTCATCATTTTTGGCTTGTTGCCGAATCCCGGCCAGCCGTGCAGAGGATTCTCGGAAGGAAGAACGGAGCACGAGTACTTGAAACCCAATTCCGCCAGCACGTCATAGGCCCATTGGGTGCGCTCCGTGAGCGAAAGGATCGGCGCCCGGAATCCAACGATATCGACGTCGGCACAGTTACGAAGCGCCTCCATGTTCCTCAGCAGATCCTCCCGCAATGAAGTGGCGTTGTACTGATCGAGGGAACGATGGGCAAAGGTGTGACAGGCGAGTTCATGGCCTTCGGCGGCAATGTCTCTGATTGTCGACTTGAACTGCTCCGCAAGCTCTCCAACGATAAAGAAGGTCGTCTTTGCGTTATGCCGTTTCAGGAACTCAAGGTAGCTCTCCGTCAAATGCGGAAGAGGAGTGCGACGGAAGTTGGAACGGACCGCGTAGAACTCCTCAAGATCGATGCTGAAAAGGAATATCTTGTTCATGACCTGAACTCACGAAATACGGGATTCGACAGTTCCGGACAATTGAAATCCGGCGAGGGATCCTGAAACACGATTCCTATCAGGCTGTCGCTCCTGAAAGGAGTTGGGAGATGGAGGATCTCCAACGTGCGTAACCCGACAAGGATCAATTGCCACGGAACCGACACAAAGCGCGGTGTGTTCCCCTGCGCTTCCGCAGCCCCGCGCAACAGCTCCTTCAGAGAAACGGGCTTCGCATTCGCTGCACTTATCGCTCTGCCGACAGGGGAGACAGAATCCTGACACAGATCGAAACAGAGCTTCGCCAGATCCTCTTCATGGATCAGATACTGAGGATATGAACCGTCGCCGATTAACGGAATCAGTCCCCCCTTCTCCGCCGCGCCGACCAGGGACCCCATCGTTCCGCCAGAGTCGCCCCCCCAGACCAGACCGGGACGGACCACGTTGAAGCCAAGCGCGAGAGCCTCGGCTTCAATCAACAGTTTTGCTTTTCCGTACAGTGACTTGCAGCCCTCGAAACAGCTCAGAGAGGAGATAAAGACGCCGCGCGAGACACCAGCCTCACTCGCAGACCGTAGGAGTTGGATGCTTCCCTCCACGTTGATCTGCTTGATTTCATCCCATTTTGTAAGACTGAAATCGTACGCGCAGTGGATCAGAGCGTCGACCCCCACCCAGCAGATGTCCTTCGGGTCGCTTTGCAGATCATACCTGATATGCTCGTCAGCTTCCGTTACCGGGCGGCGGCCCAGCGCCACTACTTCCCATCCCCGCTCACGGAAATAGCGGGTCAAGGCTGAGCCGACATATCCCCCCGCACCTGTGATCGCGCATTTCATCTTCTATAGACCGGCAGCTTCTGTGGCGATTCGATGGGCATTCGCCATAACGCTCAAAGTGATGGTGGTGGCCGGCACCGTCGGGAACACCGATGCATCAACAAGATGTACCCGGTCCATGTCAGGCATACGTCCCAGAATGTCCGTTTCCAGCCCTCTGGGTTCTGCTTTCATGGGGAAGGTGCCGCCCGAATGATAGCTCCTTCCCGGACCGGCGAACTGCAGGGCCGGTACGACCGGCATGCCGCCAAGAGACAGTGCGTGGCGCGCGAGCTTCAGACCGGCCCTGATGCTTCCACCCAGACTTCGCCACCGCCGGTTCGGCTGCATGTGAAGTCTCGCGCGTGAACCGTCCCCCGCCCGCTTGAGAGTAAGCGACAATCGCGACGAGTCGTCAGAGTGAAGGAAGCATTGCAGAACGAACAGCCTCTCGAACAACTGCGCTGAAATCCATGGACTCTTCAGCAGGAAGCGGAGCGGCGTCGCCATCATCGCGTTCTTAATGAATTCGCTGTAGCCGAATACTTCCATATGCACAAGATGTTTGCTCACCGACGGATCGTCCAACTCGATAAACATCTGCGCCGCGCCATGCAGCTTCTCGCTTTCAATACCTCTTGCTCGCTTGAACCGGAAGAACGGATAGATGAAGTACTGGCTGTCGATAATTTCGACGGGAGTGTCATATGCATCGCGCGAATTCAGCATGATGTAGGCGGTCGGGAGAATGCCGCAACCTACGAACACTCGTTCTGCCTCGAAGGTGACGGAGTCCGCTTTGGCTACATTGCGGGCATGTATCGTTACGCCTTCGCCCTGCTGTTCAAGTCTCTCGACATAGTGACCACTGATGTAATCCACCTGCCCGGAGGCGATAAGCCCCTCAAGCGTATGCGCGCTCGAATACAGAAGCGAGTACGGGCAGCCATAGAGGCAAAGCCCGCAGTACGCGCAAGCATGCCGCTGATCGTCCCCCGACAACCACAGAGCATGCCTCGCAGCTCCGAAATGAATACCGCATTTTCGCAGTTTCTTCCCGTTCCGATTCATGGAAGCCAGAAGCGCCTCGGCCTGACTGGATCGCCGGATGGGCTGAAGGCGCTCCGAGTATTTCGGAAGAAGATCAGCCAGGGCATCGTCCTCCCCCGTCGACGGCATGAACTCGAGTACCGCACGATAATGCTCCTCAAGAGCTGCCATTCCGATTGGCCAGTCGGCGATGTCCTTCGCGGCATATGGCGCCGATGAAACGCCCCAGACTGTACTTAGTCCGCCTTTCGCCATGGAGTAGTGGAACGGGGTCTGGTCGTGACCTTCAAGCAGCGGCTCATCGACATCGGCATAGGGATAGTCTGAGCCGTAGCTCAATTTCGAATGGATCTTCCCGTGACTGGATGAGTGGTCGGTCCGAAGGAATTGAAGATCATTCAGAGACCACTCGCCGGGCTCCTGGCCCGCAAGACGATCCAGCACACGCTGTCGATCTTCTTCCAGAGAGTTGCCGGGATCTATGATCGTCACCTTTCGGCCCCGCTGGACAAGCGCGTGCGCCGCCGAAACCGCCGCCGGACCTGATCCTAGAACGTAATACATAATGGAGTCCTGATGCTACTTTCCGTCAACCCGCCACACGCGGGTGTTGGGCGCCGCTGATTCATACACCAGATCAAAGCGGCCCTCGTGCGCCGCAAGAAGAGGTTCGAGTACATTGACTCTGCTTTTCCCGAAACCCGTGTCGGCGGGGAACGAATCCTCAATCACATACACAACAAACTGTGCTGCCATGTTAGTGATCGCGCTCCATGCGTCCTTCCCCTCCCGCTTCGGCGCATCGTACCGCCAACCCTTGCGATCAGAGAACATGCGAATCTGCTGTTGTGCCCGCGACGCGACGACCGCGTCCGGAGGGGTGTTGGTTCTGATCCATCCCGCGGCTTCAACAAATGTCGCGAATGAGTCGTAGTACGGCGTTTCGTAGGCCCGGTACCGCGCCGGGTCCCATGGACCGATCCCGCGAAGACTGACTTCTCTCCGCAGATGCTGAACGCCCGCGGCCGATGCTAGAAGGAGCAGGAGAACAACCACACCGAAAGCCGCCGCGCTCCTCACTCCTTTTTCCGATATCCTCTTCTGAATACCGCACCATCCTTTCGCGATGAAGGCAATGCCGCGAACAAGATAGAGCCCGATGAATGGGAGCATAGGCAGAAGGTATCGTCCCTGGAAGTCACTCATGAATGCAAACCCGGAGATCAGGGCAAACGTTGCCAGCACATAGAACTCCGCCACCTCCCACTTGCGCAGCCGCTGGATGAGTCCAACGAGAACCAGTGCAAGGAAGATTGCCTTGAGAACCGCCGCACCAGCCTCAGAGATCGCGTCCGAAATCAGGGCTCTCCCGGAAAACAGCTCGTAGAAGATGACGTCCGGAATCATCCAGAAGTACTTCCATGCTGAGGAAAGAGCGGTTTGGGCGACGATGAGCGCGGGATTGGCGCCATCGCTGAATTCCCCGGCAAGCGTCACGTAGTAACCGCCGGCCTGGCCGGCAAGCGATTGCCGTATGGCCCACGGAACCATCACGCAGAGGCATCCGAGACCGAAGTAGACCAGGTGGCGCCATCGCTTTCCCAGTAGAAGGGACAGGCCGATCGCACCGGCCAGGGCGACGGCCGGGGTTCTGATAAGGTAAGCGAGACCGGTAAGCACTCCCGCGGGAAACATGAGACCGAGCTTCGCCCGGCGCCGGTCCCCCACGATCAGGAGAACGAGAACCGTGAAGAAGAGATACGACATCTCGCTCGCGTAGGCGGATGTGAGCGCGAGAAGCGAAACGGGGAACACGCCAACAGCCACGGCTGCCGCGATTTCCGAAGAACTGATCTCCTCCTCTTCCCTGATCATCCACCGCGTGATGCATAGGGCCATGAGAATGTAGAAGATGACGTTGAGGATCTTGCCGGCAATGACGCTCTCTCCGACAACCGAAAAGAGGGAGGCCAGAAGGAACGGATATCCTGCGGGTGTGAAGTCGGGGACGGGAAGAGCCTGGTACTCGAGATTCAGACAATGATCCCGGACTACGCTCCTTGCGGAGAGAAAGTACGCGGCGTTGTCCCCGCCGGTCCGCCATGTGACCTCAAAAAAAGCCGCTGACAGACAGGTCGCGGCCACTGCAATAAAAATTGTCAGCCTGTTTCGGGAATTCAGCATCACTCTCTTGTGTCTTCGTTCAGGCGGCCTGATGACTCGGCATCATCACGCGGCTTCGCTGTAAGATGCTGGGTCCTGACTTGGCGGGGAACGTTCTGCACGTCAAAAACCAGCGCTTGAAGCAGAAGCTGAAAACCCATGATGAGGGGCAGAACCGCGATCATCACCGTTCCCGTCGAGGCCACAACACCTGAGCGAAGCGATGAAATCCAGGCCACTGCGCCCCAGATTCCGCCGAAGAGCGTCAGCAGGAGACCAAAGACGATGAAAAGTGAAGCGACCGAGAAATCCAGGACGAAGTACTCCAACCACATGCGGTAGAGGAAACCGCGCGTCAGGCGATAAGGGAACTGGTACAGGACGCGTGGTATGGACATAGAACTGCTTTCATCCGCGTACCGTGCCGGCATCGGCACATCCGCAACCACGGCGCGGACGAGATTCAGCTCAAGGAACAGACTGCTTTCGAAGAAGTACCTCTTGTGGACGCGCTCAAGATTCAACAGTCGGTACACTTCCGCCGAGATCGCGGTGTAGCCGTTCGTCGGATCGAACATGTTCCAGTATCCGCTCGCCATCTTTGTCATGAAGGACAACCCGATGTTTCCGATTCTGCGGACGAGAGGCATCTGCGCGCGCAACCTGTTGTCAGTGAAGCGGTTGCCTTTTGCGTAGTCGGCCCGTCCCTCCGCAATCGGCCTGATCAGGGCGGGCAGATAGTCAGGCGACATCTGATTGTCCCCGTCCATCTTGACCATGATTTCCGCCCCTAACTCCATGGCCTTGGCATATCCCGTCATCATTGCCCCGCCGACGCCCTGGTTCTCTTCGTGGCGCACTGCAGTCACCCGCGGGTCACCCAGCTCTTTGACTTTCTCAAGAGAAGCGTCGGGGCTTTCGTCATCCACCACAACGATGTTGCGGATCCATTTAGGGATGCCCCGGATGACATCCTGAATCTCGCGCTCCACCTTGTACATCGGGACGACGACGCAGATCGCGAAGCGTTGCAGATCAATTGGATCTTTATTCATACAGCCCCTCTTGTGCCCGCTTCCTTAACATCCTCGCAATAGAAAAGATCGCCGCCCAGATCCTGCAGCACCTGACCGTCGCGAGCGCCGACAACCGTCAGGAACGAATGCGGGTAAGGGAAGAAATGGAGGTGCAGATTGAACTGGTAACGATAAGCCCTCTCAAGCGGTACGACGATGATAAGGCGCTTGCGCGTAACGCGCCGCAGTTCCTCGACTGCGGTATGAATGTCGCGGACATGCTCCAGGGTATGACTGCAGACGACCGTGTCGAAACTCGAGTCTTCAAAAGGCAGATTCTTAAGGCTTCCCTCTTTAAACTCAACATCGGGATACTTATCTATCAAGTCCTGCCCGATCATGATGTCGACGCCCGTGACCTTCCCTTTGCTTCTCAGCAGGTCCGCGAGATACCCGCGCCCGCAGCCAACGTCCAGAATCGTCTCACCCGCCACGCTATCAAGAATGGCCGCCTCGCATTTCTGATTGAGGTCGGACTCGGCCTGGAGCGAAAGCAGCTTCCCGTACCGCGCGGCCGTGGTGATTTCGTAGGCCTCCGCGAATTCCTCATCCGTCAGAGCGTAGGCATGCTCCCGGAAGTCCCGGAAGATACGGCCCGCCTTCGCACCGTAGGCGAAGTATATCAGCGGCGTCATGAACCATTTTCGATCCCGCAGAATCGGGGGAATCAGCTCGTTGACGAGGAAGAGGATAATCTTGGTCTTGTCCCTGGATATATTCATGTCTATTCGCGATCTCTCAGAAAAGCCCGACGGCCCACGGCGGCAGTATGTTGTATCACGGAAAAATCGAGTGCAAGAAACTTTGTTTACAGCGGCCCTCCAACAACCTAGCATCCGTCCCGTCAAACACAGTTGTCACCTGAGATCGGGGGTAACCCACCATGCATGTAAGAGCTGTTCTTGAAGGCCTGTTCTGGACGCTGACCATTTCAGCCGCCCAGGTTCTCTGGAAACTCGCCGTTGACAAGACCGGGGGGCTTTTCAAACCCGGTGTTTCACTCTTCAACTCAACGATGTCGCTCCTTATGTCACCGTACATGATCGTGGGCCTGATCCTTTATGCCGCAGCAACGGTCTTCTGGATGTACCTCCTCGCCAAGTACGATCTGAGCTTCATTTACCCCATGATGTCGATGGTGTTTATCTTCACGCTGCTGGCCTCGCGGTTCGTTCTCGGTGAACCTGTCGGGATGCAGAAATGGTTCGGGGTAAGCGCCATCATCGTGGGCATCGTCCTGATTTCAAAGACCTGATTCGACATCTTTCACAGCCCTTACGGGCTTGACTGCAAACGACGGAGACCCGTTCATTCTGTTCGTAGTCAACGCCGTAAGGCGTGTCGAACACTGCACCTCCGCCTCTCACGCCTCTTACGAGGCTCACTACAAACGTGGGATGCTGTCTGCCAGGTTTGTCATTAACGCCGTAAGGCGTGTCAGGCTCACCTGGATGCCACACCTGCCAAACCTTCGATCTGATCCTTCAGCAGACCGGCGGTGAAACGCGCACCCGTCGGGTTCATGTGTACTGCGTCTCCGAAGAACTCGTCCGGATAGACGGGCTCTGCCTGCAGGTCACGATAGGCGAAGTTCCCCACACCGATCTCCGTGCGCACAGCTTCGATTGCCCCTTCATACTGACGGTCCCATTCCTCCGGCCTCTTTTCGCGGAAGGTGTAGTGCTGTGGCAGTCGGAGAATCATGAGTTGAGCGCCGGCATCACGCACGCGGTGCGCCATTCTGAGGAGCGCGGCCACGTTCGCATCATATTGGTTGTAGCGAAGGTCATTGGCGTAATTCGCCATCCACATGTCGGCCGAATGCTCGACATCGATTACGATTCCATCGTGGAAGACATATCCATCCGTGGTCTCCTCGTCATTATACCGGGGAACGATCAGGCGCGCTTTCGGCGGCCAGAGAATCCCGCGAGGCGTCAACCGTGACATGTAGTAGACAGGATGAAGCAGTGTCTCCCTCAGGTACTGCCGCATCTTCCAGTACAGCCCGCGCGGGAGATCCCACACGGTCAGACCCATCGCATAGAAGTCACTGTAATCGCCCGCCCTCAACTCCACGATGTCGGTGCGGATCGAGTAGATATAGGCCTCCAACACCACGACTTTGAGATTCGTCGCCACAGACATGACACGCTCAAGCGCGAGATCGAGAAGCACGTAATCACAGCCCTTCGAAGAAAGATTCGCCGCCTTCGGCTCGTAGAGCGTCGGATTGATCCCATACGCTGTCTGCGAAGTGCCGACAAACAGAACCTCCGCATCCGCATAACGGTCTTCCAGCGAATCCACGCGAAGCTGAGTGTAATCCGTATGACCCAGCACAGATGAGATCAGCCACAGCGATCCCGCTAAGACGCCGGCAAGCACCAGCCCTATCGCGACATGCCACGCATGAACGGCGCGCGGCAGACGGCGGTAGTTCTCCAGATTGCTAAAATTGAAAATAGATGAAGGCATGTTGTTGTACGGCTCCGCATAAGAGGATCGACGCGCAGACAAAGGCATAGCAGCAGAGACGGACCGGCGCCTTCCACCGTTTGACTACCATCATGTCGTCATGGACTTCCTGCAAGGCATCGAGCAGAACGAGAGGCAGGGCGAAACACGCGAGAGAGAGCAGAGCTATCTTCCCGTTGAACGTAAACGGCGAGAAGATGTTTCCGAGGAGGACCGTCATGTCACCCAGATGGTTGACCCGGAAGAGGAACCACCCAAAGCAGGTGAAGAGGAAGAATACTAATCCATTCACAAAGCGCAGGATCGCCGGCTTCACAGGCAGACTTTCAGATACGCGCACGAGCACGGGCTGCATGAGGCGATGGATGACCAGCAGAATGCCATGATAAAGCCCCCACGCGACAAAATTCCATGCCGCGCCGTGCCACAGACCGCCCAGAAGCATCGTCAGCATGAGATTCCGGTAGGTCATCAACGTGCCCTTCCGATTCCCTCCAAGCGGGATGTAGAGGTAGTCCCGAAGCCACGTCGAAAGACTGATGTGCCAGCGTCGCCAGAAGTCGCTGGGGTTGCAGGCAAAATACGGCATCCTGAAATTGAGCATGATGTCGAAACCCATCAGCTTCGCCAATCCCCTCGCGATATCACTGTAACCCGAGAAGTCGCCATAGATCTGGAAGGCAAAAGCCACCGCGCCGATGATGATGATCAGTCCCTGCGCCTCTTGCGGCTTATTGAACACCTGGTCAACAAAACCCGCGAGATTGTCGGCGAGTACCACTTTCTTGTAGTAGCCCAGGAGAATCAGCCATGCACCGTCTCGGACCATTTTGCAGGTGATGTGGCGGGGAAGCTGAACCTGCGGAAGAAGGTGTTTGGCTCGTTCAATCGGGCCTGCTACGAGCTGAGGGAAGAACGACACGAACAGGGCGTAATCCAGAAAGTTCCGGGTCGGCTTCAATTGCCCGCGGTACACATCAACGGTGTAACTCATGGTCTGGAACGTGTAGAAGGAAATCCCGACCGGCAGAACGAACCGGAGAAAGCGAATGTCGGCCTCCACCCCTACCCGCCCCAGCAAAACGGACATGCTCTCGGCAAAGAATCCAAAGTACTTGAAGAAGAAAAGAATGCCGAGATTCACTGCCGCGCTGATCGCGACATATCGTTTCTTCTCGCGAGCATTCTCCGAACCGTCGATGCCCAGCGCGCAGAAGTAGTCGACTGTCGTCGAGAACGCTATCAACGACAGGAAACGCCAATCCCAACACCCGTAGAAAAAGTAGCTTGCCGCCAGCAGGAGAAGATTCTGAGCCCGGTGCTGGAGAACCAGGTAGACGGCGTAGACAACTACGAAAAAGACAACAAAATCAAGGGAACTGAAAAGCATGGTTAACTCAGGTTGTGGACTCTTCCGCACACGAAGATGCAGAGGACTTCCCGCTGAAGCAATACAGAATAATGAACGGCAGAAGAATCAGATGATGCCGTGCACCGCCTTCAAAAATCGAATAGACGAGCCACAGAGAACAAACCAGCACGGCAATGAACGATTGCAGGAAGTCCGGTTTTCTCCCGCGGACTGAGTCGGATATGCCGCGGGCGACCCAGAAGAGCACAAGGAGTACGTACGCGCACTGCAGTAGTGCATTCAGGAAAAGATCCAGCTTTTCGGACTGCCGGCCGCGCACATTGACCAGATCCAGAAACGTCGTGTCCGTGCCCCATGTGAACATGTTCTTCTTCAACGCCAGACGGAAGAAAGCAGCGGGATCTTCGTGAATCCACTGTTTTGCGCGGGCAGAGTACTCCCGGCTCACCGCCAGGTACTCGGAAGGCTCGGTTACCTCAACGCCGGCCGCCTCAGCGGCCGGACTGTACAGGCCATTGGATTCAGGATTGTTCGCGCTGTAGAACACATACCCCCCGGCCGTGCAGACAGGCACAAACTCACCGAATACTCTGTAATTTCGCGCGACCCAGGGAGTCAGCACGATCGTGAAGCCGAGGAGGAACGTCAGCCACGCGATCCAGAGACGACGACTGAGAAGCGTCCGGAAGTGGAAGAACATGATCAGACCCGCGAACGCCGGCGCCGTCAGCATGACAGGTAAAGTAAGAGCCGCTGCACCCCCTGCCAGACCGGCTGAAAAAGTTGCGGCCTTCTTCCCGCCCGCGCGCAGACTGACGAGAAGGAGAAAAAGCATCAGCGTGAAGAAGAACGCATAGAGGTACAGGTAGTAGAAGCCGCTGAGAACCATGACAAGAAGAGACGGGAAGAAAGCGGTCAGAAACGCGACCCATCTGGCCTGTGCATTTTCGCAGAAGAAGCGGGCCACATGATACGTCAGGTAAATCCGCCCGATCGAAAGTGGTATGAGGCTCAGTTGAATCACCAGCGAGGAATATCCGAACACCTTGATGAAAGCTGCGTACCACCAGACCGATGCGGGCGCATAACGGGTCAGCGGTGAGAAGGCTCCCGTTTCCGCCAATACTCTGGCCTGTTCGGCGACATACTTCGCGTCGGTGACAAGTTCTGATCTGAAGGTCACCGCCAGGACACACTGGATCAGCGCCGGAACAACAAGGACCAGGATGTAGAATGCGGGCTCCGACGATTCGACAACCGGACGGTTCAGCAGGCGCATGACACCCGCCGCGATTCGGTCACGCCTGAAGAATCCCCATCCGGCCAGGGCCACGAGTATAGGAAGGAACCCGATCCAGAGACCCTTATAGATCGGCAGGACCATTACGGCGGCACCC